>JAIEDQ010000127.1 GCA_029067895.1 Oscillospiraceae bacterium
CAATAAAAGCAGAAAAATGTTTATTTTTAATGAACAAATATTTAACTGTCTGACGTTCACAATTGAGACGTAAAATAAATAAAAAATTGTGATTTTTTTATCAAAAAAGATATTGCAAATTTAGCCAAAATAAGTTATAATAAATTAGATATTGATTAAAGGAGTCTTTTTTATGGGAATGCAAATGGAATTATCTTATGTGTTTGCCGTAGTGATCACAGGTCTTGTTGTGGTTTTTCTGGGACTTGTCCTGCTTATCGCCTTTATAAGCCTTATCGGCAGCTTCTTCAAGTCGGCTGAAAAAAATAAAAAGGCGGCAAAGCCTGCCGACGCTCCTGCTGCAAAAGCCGCTTCACCTGCTGTCAAGACCGTTCAGTCAGCTCAGTCTGCGGACGACGACGAGGTTATCGCAGTAATTTCCGCTGCGGTGGCAATGATGAGCGCGGCGGACGGCACGTCCTACAGAATAAAGTCGGTCAAGGCGGCTTCAAACGGAGTTCCTGCAAGAAACGCTTGGGCTTCGGCGGGATTAAGAGAATCCACAAACCCGTTCTAATGCTACTAAACACAGAAAGGATATGTTATAATGTTTGAGATATTTAAGGAAGCGATCGTCAGTCTCGCCGAGACGAGCGGCTTTGCGGCTATCGGACTCAAAGAGATCATCATGATCCTGATTTCTTTTGTATTTATGTATCTTGCCATTGCAAAGAATTTTGAACCGCTTCTCCTGCTGCCGATTTCATTCGGTATGCTTCTTACAAACCTCCCACTTTCGGGACTCTATAACCCCGACCTGTTTATAATCAACGAAGAGGGACATATTGACGTTCTTAATGTACTTACAAACGGCGGTCTGCTCGACCTGCTGTATCTGGGTGTAAAGCTTCAGGTCTACCCGCCTCTTATCTTCTTGGGTATCGGTACTATGACCGACTTCTCCCCTCTTATTGCAAACCCCAAAAGCTTCCTGCTGGGAGCTGCCGCTCAGGCGGGTATCTTCATTACCTTTATCGGTGCGGCTCTGCTGAATATGTCCGCTACCGAAGCGGGTTCTATCGCTATTATAGGCGGCGCGGACGGTCCTACAGCAATTTACGTTTCCAGTAAGCTCTTAAAGCCTACGGATACTATAGATACCGGTACGATCGCACTTGCGGCGTACACCTATATGGCTCTTGTACCTATCATTCAGCCTCCTATAATGAAGCTTCTCACAACCAAAAAGGAACGCTCGGTTGTTATGGAACAGCTCAGAACGGTTTCCAAGACCGAAAAGGTTATCTTCCCTATCGCTGTAACGATCGTTATTTCACTGCTTGTTCCCTCGGCTGCTCCTCTGGTTGGTATGCTCATGCTCGGCAATCTGCTGAAAGAAAGCGGCGTCTGCAACCGTCTTGTTGACACGGCTCAGAACGCGCTTATGAACATTGTAACTATCTTCCTCGGCGTATCCGTCGGCGCAACAACACAGGCTGACAAGATACTTAACGCGTCCTTTGCAAAGGTTATCTTCCTCGGCGTTATCGCATTCGGTATCGGTACTGCCGCAGGCGTGCTGTTTGGAAAGCTTATGTACGCTGCCACAAAGGGCAAGGTAAATCCGCTTATCGGTTCGGCGGGCGTATCCGCAGTTCCTATGGCTGCACGTGTTTCCCAGAAGGTTGGCGCACAGGAGAATCCCACAAACTTCCTGCTCATGCACGCTATGGGACCTAACGTTGCAGGCGTTATCGGTTCTGCAGTTGCAGCAGGTGTACTGCTCAGCATTATCAAGTAATTCAGAATTGAAAATGCTCCCCATTGCAACAAATGGGGAGCATTTTTATATGTAAATATAAATGCGGTTTGCAGTATAGCTATTGAATATCGTAAAAACTTCTCGGCAAGTACAGTATTGTGCAGTGGATATCCGTCAATTCTGAAGAAAGATTTGCGCAATAAAAGCTCCCGCTCAAATACCTGAATGACATCTGAACGGGAGCTTTGCACCGCGGTACGGAAACCACTTTCCACTTTTCGGAAAATTCTTCCGTACCTCTTTTATGATTCCTTGACCTCGCTCTCGGCTGCGGCAGACGGTACTTCTTCGCTCTCATTCTGCGCGCCGACCTCGGACAGCTCTTTGCCCAAAAGCGCGGGAAGCTCCATTCCCGCCTGCTTGAACACCTCGTTCAGCGGAGGAACGGCTTTCATCATGCCAGCAATAAAATCGGCAGTAGCGGTGTTTCCGTCGCCGTTTTTGCCGCTGTCCCAAACGGTAACCTTGTCGATCTTGATATTCTTGATAGCGTCAACCTGAATTCGCATAAGCTCTTCAAGCTTGTCGGCAACAACCATTTTAACGGCAGAATCCGCGTCGCCGGCTGCTTCGATAAGGGAACGCATACCCTCTGCCTGCTTCTGGAGAATTTCCTGCGCACCGCGGGCTTCCGCTTCCATTTTTGCGTAAAGAGCGTCCGCCTCGCCTCGCGCTTTGCGGCGGAGAACCTCTGCTTCCGCTTCTGCGGCGATCTCGGCTTTTTCCTTTTCAATGCGAGCCTTTACGATGATATCGGCTTTCTGTGTAGCCATCTCAACCTCGGCACGCTTTTCCTCGGCTTCGCGCTGAGCTTCGTAGGCTTCTTCCTTAGCCTTTGCAGCCTGAACGGCTTCAGCGGAAATAGCGATCTTGAGGGCTTCCGCTTCCTTTTCGCGGCGGTTTGCCTCGGACTGCGCAACGGAAACCTTGGCGTTGTTTTCACCCTCGATAGCCGCAGCGTTTGCAGCCGCAACCTGGATACGCTGTTCTTTCAAAGCGTTAGCCTGACCGATCTCACCGTCTCTGCTTGTCTGTGCAACAGCGATTTTCGCATCGTTTGTGGCCTTGGCTTCCGCCTCTGCTTCTTTCTGACGGCGTACAGACTCGGACTGAGCGACAGCAATTTTAGCGTTGTTTTCACCCTCGATAGCGGCGGCGTTTGCAGCAGCGACCTGAATACGCTGATCCTTTCGGGCGTTCGCCTCACCGATAGCACCGTCTCTGTCCTTTTCGGCAACGCTTTTCTTTGCGTCGTTGATAGCCTTTGCGGCAGCTTCCTTACCGAGAGCGTCGATATAGCCCGACTCGTCGTTGATATCGGTAACGTTTACGTTGATAAGTCGTAAACCGATCTTTTTCAGCTCTATCTCAACGTTGTTGGACACAGCCACAAGGAACTTGTCACGGTCGGTATTGATCTCCTCGATCTCCATTGTTGCGATTACCAGACGGAGCTGTCCAAAAATAATATCCTTGGCAAGCTCCTGTATCTCCATCATTTTAAGTCCCAGCAAACGCTCGGCGGCGTTCTGCATGATACCCGGCTCGGTGGAGATACCTACCGTAAAGCGGGACGGAACGTCCACACGGATATTCTGTTTGGAAAGAGCGTTTTTCAAGTCCACGTTAATGGAAATAGGTGTCAGATCCAGATACTGGAACGACTGGATTATCGGCACGATAAACGCCGCGCCGCCGTGGATACACTTTGCGCTTTTCGCCTGACCGTTTTTGTCGGTACCGACTTTACCGTAAATTACCATAATTTTGTCCGAGGGACACTTTCTGTACCTGGACAGAATTGCCGCCACCGCAGCGAAAATGACTACCGCAATGACGCACACGGCGATCAAGGTTTCAGGATTTCCCATATTTCATACCTCCAATAATGATATTTTATGTAAAAATAATTATGTACGTTTTTTATTATTTCTTACTGACCTGAAAAAAGACCAGTCCACAGCCGCCGTAAAGACAGCCGCCAGAAGTTCAAACAAAATTCCCATATAAATACCTCCGAAATTTAAAAATAACTATTTGTTAAGGTAATATTTACCGTCTTTTGTTTGCGTTAAAATATTTCTTTTTTCCATTATTTTTGTTAAACGCGAAAAAGCGTTGGGATTAAATACCCCTGCATCTTTGAATGTTACTGCATTCTCTTCCGAAAATGCGCCGCATTCGGTAAGTCTTTTTATTATCATTCTTCTCCTGATAAGCAATACCGGAGGAAAACCCATATTTATCAACGCTCCTTTTTAACAGTTACGACCGCTTTTTCTTTTTGGATGCCTTTTTTATGCACTTCGCCCTCTCAATCTTAGTTTCCACCAAGTCGAAAATAATACCTGCAAAAAAATCTATCCCCTCGAAAACAACATCGAGCAAAATATCCATAACATCACTGCCTTTCAACAACAAGAACTTCGCCGTTAAGATCGATAACACGAACCGCCGTTCCCGTTTTAAGCATTTCCTTTTCGTTGGACACCGCGCTGCACTCCATAAAACGTCCCTGCAAGGTCAGCGTGACCTTGCCCTCGCCCTCTCCCGCAGGAGGTATCGGTATGTACACCGTAGCGTTTTCTCCGATCGCGTTTCGGAAATCTATAGTACCGTTTTCGGTAAGCTTTTTGCTGATCTGCACCAGCTTTGCAATACCGTACATCGCGAAAAATCCCGCAACAAGTCCGAGAGGAATTGCTCCTGCGCTCGGCACACCGCTGCTCAGCGCGGCAATGGATACCCAGCCCGAAACCGCCAGAAAAGCCACAATTCCCTGCACCGTAAAGAGCTGCAAGGACGAATATGAGCTGTGGACGGGCACATCCGCGTCGGGAACGTCCGCGGACAGATCGCTGACGTCGCCCAAGTCTCCGATATCGCCAATATCTCCCACGTCGCCGAAATCCGCGCCGCTTATGTCGCCCATATCAATACCGCTTGTGTCGCTGATATTTATGTCGGAATCCCCTCCGAAGCCCGAAATTGAAAGGATAGTCTGCAAAAGCAGCAGCAGCGTTGACGGTACAGCAATGCAGTACAGCACCTGCACAAGTGTTGATAAGCTTTCCCACCATTCGGTCATAAAAATACCCCCTTTTAGATATCCGGAAACGAAGCTGCCCGCTTATTCAAATGTCGCAGCCAAGCTCTTTCATCGTTCCAAAAAACTTTTTTACAGAATAAATTATATACTTAAATTCGCCGCCGTCTTTCATTTTGAAGCTTACCGTCGGCAGGAAAAGGAATTTCCCTCTTTCGGCTGAAATTACGTCGTTAAACGGCATTTCGATGTTCCGCAGGGCTTTTGGTATATAAATCTTCCCCGTTTGGTATATCAGCCTTTCAGGGGTAACATATATAAATCCTCCGATAATTCCATTTCGGCACATATGGCTTACAGCAAATATTTTTTTCACGGTAAATCCTCCTTTTCAACAAAATTGGCGATGAGTAAATATCATTTACTATATTATAACCTTATAATACCGTTTTGTCAAGTAGTTTTTTCAGAAAAATAAACAAAATCAACAAATGCGGCGCACAAACAAATGCAATAATGCACCAAAACATTTTGAAGAACGTGCATTCCAGCAGCTCGGTCACGATTTTCTATCCCTCCCAAAGCATTTACCTTTTAAGTAAATTTAATTTACTTAAAGTATAGCACGGCTCCCCGCGTTTGTCAATAGCGGCAAAAGAAAAATTTTCCCATGCCGTCACGCGGCTGTCAATGTCATTCAGAGCGGCATTTAAACAGTACCGCCGTAACGGTGCGGGAAAAAAATTTTTGTTTTCCTATTGCATTTGCGGAAAAAGTGTGGTACAATAATGTAAATGATATTTACTTTATGTGAAAGGAGGATTTTCATGACCCCCGAAGAACGCGGAAAGCGCATCAAAGAAGCGCGTATCTCAAAAAAAATGACACAGAGCGAAGTCGTGGGGACGTTTATCACGCGGAATATGCTCAGCCAGATTGAAAGCGGCAGTGCGACGCCGTCAGTAAAAACCCTTGAATATCTTGCTTCGGTGCTTGACATACCGATCTCGTCGCTGCTTCCGCAGGGAGAAACCGAGGACAGCGGCGGTCTCCGACCCGATCTTGATCTGCTGATAAATTCTAAAAATCTGTACCGTGAGGGGCGGTACAGAGAAGCTGCCGCCGCTCTCCAGTCAGCTGCACGAAGCAGTTCGCTTTATGACGAATTTACCGCTCTCAGGGCAAGGTGCTGTCTGAAGCTTGCCGAGCAGCTTGCGGACGAAAATTCTCCAAAAGCCGCCGAATATGCCAAGGAAGCCGCCGCTCTTTCGGAAAAAGGACTTTACGCAAGCGGCGAACTTAAATCGGACGCCTTGAAATTACTGGGAGAGATTGCCGAAAAGCTGAAAAAATATTATGAAGATATTATTTCGAGTATATGATATAAAGGGGTAATTTTTATGAATAATGCGCCGATACTATATGATCCAGACAAGCCGCTGGCTCATTACGAGAAAAGCGGTAAACGCTATAAAGCCGTAAAAAAACGGCTTGCCAACGGAATAGTCGCTACTATCCCCGCTTTTCTGCTGGGAACTGCCTGCATTCTCTACAATCCTTGGTTAATGGCAGTATTTGCCTTTTTTGCGATACCGTTTACTTTGCTTTCCATCATAGGCTGCGTTACGCGCAGAGCAAAAATGTGTCTTGCGGCGGTTCCGCTTGGAGTGATACTTGCTTTCGTTGCAGCGATCTCAAAGTCCGATTTTGCTCCGCTTGGGATTGCAGCGTACCTGATCGCGTCGTTTATTGAATTTTTGGCGATCTCCGCCGCAAGTGAATTCTACGAGCTTAAAAAGCTTCCCGGATTCCCCTTTTTCGATCCCTCCATGGACGATATCACATTTGCCGCCAAGGATCATTTCGGTTCGGACGAATTTATCGACGAAAGAGAGCTGTACACCGAAAAAAAGGTTTACAGATTCGATCCAAGTGAGCTTGAACCCTCAGATGAAATGGAAGAGATAGTCACCGGAGTTTCTCTTCTCAAGGAGGGCGACGTCCCTCCCCCGGCCGAGGAAGAACCTGCTGCAAAAGCGGAAGCCGAATCTGCCGTAAAAGAGCTTGCTCCCGAAAGCGATACCGAAAGCGCATATGACCGCATGATGAAAGTCCGGACAGACAATAAACAAGATATTTCAGATGTGGAGCTTTTCGGCTGAAAACAACGTATAACCGAAAGTATTTTTATTACAGCAGAAAGCTTTTTGTAAATTTTTTATATCAATGTATAAACGCGTGACCCCAAATCAACAAGGAAGCATTGCAATGAAACATCATGGAAAAATCAAAGCTGTCCCTAAACGTCTTCGGCCAATGAAAAAACGGATCAAGCAGTCTTGGCATTGGTCGGCATATTTATTATAACCCTATCTCTATCCGGCTGTGAAAAATCAGTCGAAGCTGATATCAGCGCAGAAGCTAAAATTGCGCAGTCAAGTTACAGTGAATCGGAAGTCACCGCTTTAAAAAACGGCGAAAAATTAGAGGCAGATGTATTGTTTGAAGAAATGCTGAGCGACATTGAAATTAGTGGTCAAAAGCTCTCCTTGCCATGTTCCAGTAAAGATTTAGGCTTAGATCCGTATAAAGAATGCCCCGTTTATTATGATAATGACGATAATAAATATCATTATATTTTTGGCAATCCAATTAATGAACATATATATATTGATGTAGAATATCGCTCGGATAAAAGTGATGAAACGATATTGGATGCCGATAAAATGTATTGCTTTTATGTTAGTGTTTATTCAGAAGATGATAATGATGACTATAAGTTTCGCTTTGGACCAATTAATAATTATTCCAACATGACACAAAATTATGTGGAATCGCTATTGGGAAAGCCAAGCGAAGAGCTCTATAACACTTCGTGGTATGAACTTGATAATTCAAGAATTATTATTATAATACATTATAATAATAATTCGTATGTGACGAGGGTCAATGGCTATTGGAGGTAATTACATATTTAAATTATCTTTTGGTCTCAATTCAAATGAATTTAAACAAAATTTTGAGAAAAGAAACCACCGGCTTAGCCGGTGGCTTTTCTTGTGCGGGCAAAGCCCTATGTTACTAGCTGCGTCTCAAAACGCATTAACGGTCTGACACTTGCGAAATATTTTTCCTGCCTCCACTTTAAACTCATTGCAGAATACCATTTTTCGATATTTTGAGGCAAATACTATATGGTTACTTGCAATTCCAACTCGTTATGTGCAACCTTAACGTCGTTAAGCTAACTATTATTATCATTCATTTTTGAATGTCCTCCTTTTGATTTTTGTACAGCTGTCAGACCATACATTTATTATATCAAAAGAAGTTTTATTTTCATACTCACCGCTAAAGCTTTTTTGAATCCCCGACACAGTTGAGGGGATTCAATATACAAAAAGTCTCGCCGCGATTGTCACTGACTGACAATCGCGGCGATATAAAAATTGGAAGGTGAATAAGAAGATGGCTTAAATCATATGTAGCGGTTGAGATTGTTTTTCAGAACGACTACCTGACCGTCAAGCTCCTCGCTTGCAGCGGCAGCATTTTGCGCGGTTGCTGAGGTCGTTCCGATAACAGCCTCGACCTCGCCGAGTTTTCCGACGATTTCCGCAAGCATTGTTTTCTGCTTCTCGGAAACGTCTGCGATCTCCGAAACAGACTCGTTTATGGAGCTTGTCTCATGCACTACTTCACTCAGCATTTTTGCAGTCTCGTTTGCCGCTTTAGTACCGACATTAATGGTCTGTACGGTGTGTTCAATAAGTTCTGCTGTGGATTTTGAAGCTTTTCCGGACTTTGCGGCAAGGGTGCGTACTTCCTCCGCAACTACTGCAAAGCCCTTGCCCGCCGCGCCTGCTCTTGAAGCTTCAACGGAGGCATTCAGCGCAAGGATATTAGTCTGCATAGCAATATCTTCAATTGTGGAGTTCATATTGACGATATCCGCGGCGTAATGAGAAATTTTCTTCATAATTTTCAGAAGCTCCTGCATTTTCTCATTTCCGCTGTTGACGGTATCGGTAGCTTTGACAGCCTTTTCCTTAACCTCAAAGGCGTTTTGTGCGGACTGTGAAATTCGCATATTGATATCTTCAAGATTTTTGTGTACCTCGCCGATAAGCCTTGTTTCGTCTGAGACCGCAGTGGCAAGCTCCGTCGCCCCTGCTGACACGCTGTGGGAACCGTTTGCTAACTGCTCAGAAACCATGCTTACCTGCTCAAAGGTGGAGTGCATTGCCTCGCATATGCCCTTTATGGACTTCTCCATTGCCGTAAATTCGCCCGCAAACCTGACTGTGCTGTCGTACACGAAGTTTCCGTCCTCCATATTTGCAAGGACTCTTTCCATCTCGTTTATATAGGATTTTAAGGCTTTGTTGGTCTTTTTGAGAGCGCTGCAT
>JAIEDQ010000128.1 GCA_029067895.1 Oscillospiraceae bacterium
TACCTTTAGCTCAGAGATAATATTCAGCGCGGCGGTACGGAGCATCTGGTACTCCTTATCCGTCAGCGTAACGGCGGGAGCGATTACGATAGAGTCGCCCGTATGAACGCCTACGGGGTCGAAATTCTCCATGGAGCAGACGGTTATAACATTGCCCTTGCTGTCGCGGATAACCTCGAATTCTATCTCTTTCCAGCCGCTTATGCACTTTTCGATAAGCACCTGAGTGATAGGCGAAAGCCGCAAGCCGTTTGTGGAAATGTCCCTAAGCTCGTCCTCGTTGTAAGCGATACCGCCGCCTGTTCCGCCGAGAGTAAAGGCGGGACGGACGATTACGGGGTAGCTTATTTCCTCAGCAAAGTCAACGGCGTCCTCAACGGTCTCAACAACTTTTGAGGGAATGCAGGGCTCGCCGATTTTTTCCATGGTGTCCTTGAAAGCCTGTCTGTCCTCGGCTTTGTGGATAGTTTCGGGATTTGCGCCCAAAAGCTTGACATTATGCTCGTCCAGAAAACCGCACTCCGCAAGCTGCATTGAAAGGGTCAGACCCGTCTGTCCGCCAAGTGTGGAAAGGACGCTGTCGGGCTTTTCAATTTCGATTATTTTTTTCAAAACGTCAAGGTTAAGCGGTTCTATGTACACCTTGTCCGCCATAGCCTTGTCGGTCATGATCGTAGCGGGGTTTGAGTTGATCAAAACGACCTCCAAGCCCTCCTGTTTGAGAGCGCGGCAAGCCTGTGTTCCCGCATAGTCAAATTCGGCTGCCTGTCCGATAATAATGGGTCCCGAGCCGATAACGAGGACTTTCTTTATATCTTTTCTCAATGGCATATCAGTTGTCCTCCTTATTTTTCTTTATCATATCAATGAACTCGTCAAAAAGGTACGCCGTATCATGGGGACCTCCGCAAGCCTCCGGGTGGAACTGCACCGTGAAGCAGGGGAAATTTTTATACCGCACGCCCTCGCAGGTCTGGTCGTTTGAGTTTTTGTGGGAAACCTCTCCGACGTCGGGGGAAATGCTGTCGCTCACAACGGCGTAACCGTGGTTCTGGGAGGTAACAAAGGTCTTGTCGAGAGCAATGTCGTCAACAGGCTGGTTTGCTCCTCTGTGACCATATTTCAGCTTTTCGGTACGCGCGCCGTTGGCAAGTGCGGTAAGCTGGTGTCCCAAGCAAATTCCGAAAGTGGGTATGCCAAGCTTGTTTATTTCTTTAAGATTTTCGATAATTTCCGTATTTTCCGCAGGGTCGCCCGGTCCGTTGGAAAGCATTATTCCGTCGGGGTTCAGAGCCTTTACCTGCTCCGCTGTTGTGCCTGCGGGGACAACGGTTACATTACAGCCGCGTTTCAAAAGCTCCCGTCTGATATTGAACTTGTACCCAAAATCGAACAGAGCAACGTGGTACTTGGGGTCGTCCGCCTTGTAAAATTCCTGCTCCTTGACGGTGACGGACTTTACCGCGTTGACGATTTTGAACTCGTTTATCTGCTTCAAAAATTCCTCTTTTTTCTCGTACACATTCTCCGTGGTGATAACGCCGTTCATAACGCCGTGCTCACGGATAATTCTCGTCAGACAGCGTGTGTCTATGGAGTGTATGCCGATAATATTGTGCTTTTTAAGGAACTCGTCCACGTTTCCCTCACAGCGGAAATTGGAGGGAGCGTTGCACCACTCACGGACCACATAGCCGCTTACCACGGAAGTGTTGGACTCATAGTCCGTATCGTTCACGCCGTAGTTTCCGATAAGGGGGAACGTCTGGGTGACGATCTGACCGTAGTAGCTTGGGTCGGAGAGGGTTTCCTCATAGCCCGTCATGCTTGTTGCAAAAACGATCTCGCCGAAGGACGTACCCTTTGCGCCGAAGCTGTAGCCCTCAAACACCCTGCCGTCCGCAAGCATAAGATACGCCTTGTCGCCTAAATTAAATAAAGACATTTTACCAGTCCTTTCAGAATAAATACATTGGTTATGTCTGCCTCACGATTTAGTAATTTTTCTAATCCTCGTCGGGAGCTTGTCCGTCATGAGCAAGCCATTTGCAGTCGGTGATCTCCATATCGGTAAACACCGCTTTGAAAGAGGAATCCTCCGCGCTGCAAGCGTAAATACCAAACGAAACGGTTTCCCCCGCATTAAACATATGGCAAATGCGCATTTGCTTAAAGTTCACTCCGTCAGTAGAATTTTCCACGCAGAAGTCGTTTTCCCGACGGCTGAGACGGAACCACGTTGATTTTATTGACGCGCTCACATCTGTTGACGACCAGTCCGAATAACCGTTGTTTGTCACCACCGCGCCAAGACGCTGAATTTCCTCATTTTCGTATTCCATTGAAGCTTTCAGCCAGTTTTCGCTGTCGAGGTACATTACAATTCCGCTCTGGTCGTAACGATGCTTGGTGTCGAATTCCGTCTTAACAACAAAGGAAAAATATTTTTCATCTGTCTCAATCTGCAACACGGGAGCATTGTCGTTGCGGAAATGATAATACGTCCTTTGCCACAGGTCGGTATTGGGCTGCGTGGTAATTTCTATTCTGTCGTCGGTCACGACGCAGCTTTCGGGCTTTCTTGTCCACTTCAGAAGCTTGGTGTCCCATTTCATAATTACAGTTCTCCTTTGCAATTAAAATAACGGTTATTTTATTTATGTACATAAAACGTCTGAAACATTATTTTTTATTTCTTATACGCATCACTGCAAATGCGATCAGCGATACGGCAGCAAAGCCTACGGTATAGTTGATAAAAATATCCCTGTAAGCGGTGCTTGCCAACTCAACTGTAAGCCCTCTCATGAATACATAAAGGAACGTTAGCAGCATTGTCGGTACATAAACGATCAAAGTCTTTAACCAAAAATTTTTGACATGAAGATTTTTTATCAAAGCACATGCTGCAACAACGATCAGTACAACTACCGCGCGGTCAAGCTCGTGCCAGTTTCCCGAAGGGTCTTCAAATGTTCCGCCTGCTAAATATATGATACTGTTTGTGATCGTTGCAAGCGTATACAGACCGCAATACAACAGCAAAATGTTTTTTAACCAATCGTTCCATATTTTTTTCATACTGTTTTTATCCTTTAAAATCCTACTTCTTTAAAGCCGTAACAAACCCCGTAATATCCTCTCTCATGCGTATACACTCACGTCTTGCCGCACCTGCAAAATCGCGGGGGTCGCAGCCCTCTTCCTTTTGGTAAGCGCACATTACCGCACGGGACGAGTTAACGATAGCTCCCAGACCCTTTTGGTCGAAAGCCTTTGCAACGCCCTCCGCGCCGCCGCCCTGCGCTCCGTAGCCGGGGACAAGGAAAAACGTGTGGGGAAGCTTTGCACGCATTTCCGCAAGCTGTTCGGGATAGGTCGCTCCCACAACTGCGCCCACTGCGGAGTAGCCGTACTCACCGATTGTGACCTCTCCCCACTTTTCGCACATATTGCCAATTGTCTCGTAAACCGTCTTGCCGTCATCCAAAACTCTGTCCTGCAATTCTCCGCTGGACTTGTTGGAGGTCTTGACAAGAACAAAGATACCCTTGTCATTCTTTTTACAAGCCGTTATAAGTGGAGCGATACCGTCCGTGCCCAGATAGCCGTTTACGGTGAGAGCGTCCGCGCCGAAGCCCTCGAAGTCCAGACCGTCAACATTGGTCGTGCCGAGATAAGCATTTGTATAGGCTTCCATGGTCGCGCCGATGTCGTTGCGCTTGCCGTCAACAATGACAAACATACCTTTTTTCTGTGCGTATTCAATGGTCTTGTGCAGAGTCTTAACGCCCTGCCAGCCGTACATTTCGTAGTATGCCGCCTGAGGCTTTACCGCGGGAACAATGTCGCATACCGCGTCAATGATAGCCTTGTTGAACTTCCACAGCGCAGAAGCCGCACCTTTCAGATCTCTGCCCTTATCCTTAAAGGCTTCCTCGCGCAGGAACGCGGGAACGTAGTCAAGCTTCGGGTCGAGACCCACCACCGTGGGGTTTCCCGTTTCGATAATTTTCTTGATAAGTCTGTCGAATGACATAGTATCTCTCCTTTTTATTCTTTATTTTCATCATTCTGTTCCGATATCCACGTTGAGAGAAAATCTGGGTTCACGACCATCTCTCCCGTCGAGTGAAGCTTATATTCCCCCTCGGGAGCAGGCTGTATTGCGCTGAGGTCGGGCGGCAGCGAAAGTATCTCGCCGTTTTTCTGCTCGATAAGAATTTTGCCTTTGTCCGCCTCTGTGACCGTACCCCAGAACTGCTTTCTCTCCTTAACATTTCCGTCGCTGTCGTTATAGGTTATCCCCACCAGCATTACCTTGCCGAGCAAATTTTTATATGTTATTCTCATGCCATTGCTCCCTTTTTAGTCCGCCTGTTATTTCCTGCCAATCAGTTCCACCGACGCTTTATCCAGAACGTGACCTTTTATCTTTTCCAGAAATTCGTTGAGGTAGTAACCCTCTTTCAGATCAAGCGTACAGTCCAGCGCGTAAGCCGTAAGAGTGTACTTGTGATCCTGATCGGGAGGGGTCGGACCAACATACCTGTAAACGATATTTTTATCTGTTTCTCCAACAAATCGGGATATGCAGCTATTCGCGCCCTGCACCATATTCAAAGCATTTTCCGCGCTGGCGTTTTCGGGAAGAGTAGCCGTGTCTGCGGGAATATTCGCCGCAAGCCAGTGTATCCACGCAAAGCCGCAGACGGGTATGGAATCGAAATCCACAAACACAAGCGCAAGGCTTTCCGTGCCGTTGGGAACATCCTCAAAGCTCACGGGAAACGACCTGACAGGGCTTCTACCATGCCGATATTCAGCCGCCGCGTGCTTGGAATATTGGTCCTCCAGAACGCCGTTTTTGGTTGGTACGCTTATTTTCATGCTTACCTCTCCTTACAGCTCGTAACGGATAACTCCGTCCGAGATCGTCATAATGTTTCTGCCCTTCAGCTTTTCGCCCTTGAACACCGTATTATGGGACTTTGAATGAAGCTTGTCCGGCTCGACCGTCCACTCCGCGTTGGGGTCGATGACCGCAAGATCGGCTTTCGCGCCCTTTTCGATATGGGTAAACGGAATGCCCAGAAGCTTCCGCGGGTTCACCGACATAAGTCCCGCAATTCTGATAAGCGGAAGCTTTTTAGTATGGTAAAGCTGCGTAAGCGTTACCGCAAGGGAAGTCTCCAGACCCACAACTCCGTTTGGAGCTTTCTCAAAGTCCGCCTTTTCCTCCGCCGCGTGGGGAGCGTGATCGGTCACGATACAGTCTATCGTACCGTCCAGAACAGCCTCCAGAACAGCCTGTCTGTCCTCCTCCGTGCGGAGGGGAGGGTTCATGCGGTAGTCCGCGTCGCGGGCAAGAAGCTTGTCCTCGGTATATGTGAAGTAATGGGGACAGGTCTCACAGGTGACCTTTATGCCGCGCTTTTTAGCGTCGCGGATAAGTCCCACGCTGCCCTTTGTGGAAACATGGCAGATATGGATATGCGCTCCGCATGAATCTGCAAGCGCGATCTCCCGCGCCGTAACGCTGTCCTCGGAAGCTCTGTCCATACCCTTTACGCCCAGCTTTTCCGAAACGCCTTTGTTGACGATACCGCCGTTTATGATGTCCAAGTCCTCGCAGTGAGAAGCCACAAGCAAGCCGTTTCGGGTGGACTCCTCCAAAGCGCGGCGCATAAGCTCGCCGTTTGCAACGGGTCTGCCGTCGTCGGAAATTATCTTCACGCCAAGACTGCTCCAGTCGTAAAGCTCTGCGCCTTTCATTCCCTTTGTGATACAGCCCGCGGGGTAAACGTCAACGCCCGTGTCTTTAGCCTTTTCAAGAATGTACTGCACCGTCTCCGCGCTGTCTATGGGAGGGTTTGTGTTTGGCATACAAACAACGCCCGTTACTCCTCCCGCCAGAGCCGCCGCGCAGCCAGTAAGGATATCCTCCTTGTGTGTCTGACCTGGGTCGCGGAAATGTACGTGCATATCAAACAGCGATGGAATGACCACAAGCTTTCCATCCCCGTCGATGATCCTGTCGGCTTCGCGGGAAAGAAATCTTCCCACCGCCGCGATCTTGCCGTCATCAATAAAAATGTCGCAGAATGAATCCTTCATGTCGTCCACGGCTCTTACATTTTTTAACAGAATACTGCTCATTGCCGAACCTCCTGTTCCAGAATAACGACCATATCGTTTCCGTCTATTTCTTTCACCATGACCCTTACAGCCTCGTCCCGCGAGGTGGGGACGTTTTTTCCCACATAATCTGGACGTATAGGCAGCTCCCTGTGACCTCTGTCCACCAGAGCCGCAAGCTGGATATTCCGCGGTCTGCCGCGTTTGGTAACAGCGTCCATAGCGGCGCGGGCGCTTCTTCCCGTGAAGATAACGTCGTCCACGATAATGACACGCTTGTCCCGCACATCAAAGGGAATATCGGTCTTGTCGCCGTCGACGGAGGATTTTCCGTCGTCCCGATAATCCGTGATATCGAGAATACCCGTTTCGGGAGCAATACCCTCCAGCTCGCCCAGCTTGTCTGAGATCCGCTTCGCCAGATACGCCCCGCGGGAAAGCACTCCAATAAAGCACAGCGACTCCGCACCCTTGTTGCGTTCAAGTATCTCGTAGGAAATTCTTGCGATAGCCCTTGTCATAGCGTTTTCGTCCATGATGACTTTCCTGTCCTGTTTGTTCTGCACAGCCTCGCCTCCAAACAAAAAACCTGTCCGCGAGACGCAGACAGGCATAAAAGCTTACAGTATTCCAATTTTCTCGGAGAAATGCAGCGATGCCGAACCGTGCGAAATTTCCTCCGTAAAAATTATAAATATAAGCGACTGCCTTGTCGATCTCACGGGATCAACTTAAAGGTTGTCCAAACTTATATAAGTATACCACATTATGCAAAGTATGTCAATAGCTTTGGGCAATATTTTCACGCCGTTAAGATGTTTAACCGCCGTCGCTTTTATCCCCGCCGCTTTTCGGACTTTGCTTTACTCCGCTGACAGAGATACGGTTATTCAAGCGTTTACGCAGCGTTTCCATAGCCTCGGAATAGGATATGGAGCGCATATGCGGGAACGCCCTCAGCAGACGCTCCACCGAACGGTCGCGCAGATCCGCAAGTCCCTCGTATTTGTCTTTCCACTCGCTGACCTTGAAGTCCGCCGCGCTGACGATCTTCTCGTACCGCTGCTTCAAAGCCAGAGTTTTTGCGTCCTTTGCCTCGATAAATCTGTCGTATCTTCCCTTGACGTCGAGGGTTTCCTGCGAAAGGTTCTCGCCTATCCTGACCGCGCTTAAAAGCATTATCTTTGATATCTCGTCGAGCTGCTTCAAGCGGTTGTTGAGCTTGTTTACCGCGCATATGGACGATATAAGGTCGATAACGATAAGCACAGACCATAGTACAATAAGTGCAAGTCCCAGCCGCACGGGTATCATGTCAATGACCTTTTCCACCATCGGCTGCACAAGACGTATAACGATAACGCAGCCCATTCCCCACAAAATAGAAATTTTAAGGCAAATATAGCCCTTGTAGTTGTATCTTTCATGAGAGTAGTCCCACCAGCGCGCGCCGAAAAGCTTTTCCATACCGAGTCCCACAAGCAGCTCAAAAGTGGTGCAGAGAATGCTTGTAACGATAAAAAGCGGTATTACCGTGTGGGACACGGGACGGAAAAACACAGTCACCATAATAACTCCGAAGCCGTATATCGGACAGATAGGCATATTCAGGAAGCCCCTGTTCTGGTACTCGCCTGTTTCCAGCGTCATCCAGCAGACTTCTATTCCCCAGCCTATAAACGCCCAGAAAATGAACATATGAAACATCTGGTACAGGCTGAATTCTATAAATGGAATCGGTTCCATAAAAATCCTCCAAAGCTTGTCAGTATTGTCAATCAAACACCCACGAAGTATATTATACCACATATAATATGCTTGTCAATACATTTTGAAATATGTTACAATTCCGCAATATTTTACTCGACCGGCTTTCGACTTTTGGGTACTGCCGTGGGAGGGAAAATCAATTTCGGACGTTAAATTTTGATTTGCGGGGAGCCCCCGCGGGCACTTGCACACCGTGCAAGAAAGTCACACCCCTACGTAAAATGTTCGGACTATTAATTTGTCTATGCCCCCTCAAGGGGGCAGGTAGATTTGTTGGCTATCTAATTTATTTGGTTTTTGTATGGCGGGTAATTATTCCCCCTATAGAACCCTACCCCGCCTAAATCAAAATTTAACTTCCCAAACTGATTTTTATTGTAAGTCCTTTTTTTATTGAAAAACTTAGAAAAATGTGGTATACTTAAATAAAAAAACGGAGAACCAAAATGATAAGAAAATACGAAAAAACCGATCTTGAACGTATCATGAAAATATGGCTGTCCTCAAATATCGAGGCTCACGGCTTCATTCGCCGCGAGTACTGGCAGGACTGCTTAGGCGGTGTGGCTGAAGCTATCCCGCTGGCAGAGGTCTACACCGCTCTGTCAGAGGGCGAAATAGTCGGCTTTATCGGTCTGAACGGCGGTCACATAGAAGGCATTTTTGTGGACGGCGAACACCGCTCCAAGGGCATTGGAAAGTCCCTGATAGACTTCGCTAAAACGCTGTACCCGAAGCTGTCCCTGTGCGTATACGAAAAAAACGTGAGAGCCGCGGATTTCTACAGGCGGGAAGGCTTTCTGCCCGTCAGGAGAAAGCCCGACATATCCACGGGCGAAACGGAAATACTCATGCGGTGGGATTCAAAACGCATATCGTATAATTTGTAGGTGATATTATGGGAAACATTATTTTAGACGAAAAATTTTTTCATCGGGACGTTCTCGACGTCGCCCCCGATCTGGTGGGAAAGCTTATCGTCCGCACATTTGAGGACGGTAGTGAAATATCCCTGCGTATTACCGAAGCGGAAGCCTACCGCGGCGAGGAGGACACTGCCTGTCACGCAAGCAAAGGAAAGACCGAGCGTACCAAAATTCTGTACGGCAAGGCGGGGACGGTATACGTCTATCTCTGCTACGGTATGCACTGGCTGATGAACGCCGTCACGGGTGAAGAGGGGCAGCCGCAGGCGGTTTTGTTCCGAGCTTGCGAAGTTTATGACGGTCCCGCAAAGCTTACAAAAAAGCTGGGCATTGACAAAAGCTTCAACGGCGAGTCCTTTTGCGGAAATTCCCGCATACGCATTGAGGACGACAGGTACCGTCCCGAAATTGAGACCCTGCCGAGAGTTGGCATAGACTATGCGACCCCTGAATATCGGGACATTTTATGGAGATTTGCAGATAAAAACCGAAAGAAAAAGAAGTAAAGGAGAACCCGTTATGCACGATTTGGTAAAGGATATAGGCGATTTTATTTTTGTTGAGGACAAACCTCAGAAGTGTAATGTTATTATCACCGTCGGCGGCAGTTTCCCGCAAATTGCGGAAAAGGCTGCGGAGCTTTATAAAAACGGTTTTGCGGACTATGTCCTTGCGGGCGGCGGGGGTAAGCGTCAAGACGGGAGTTTTCGCAGGCGTTAAGAACAAAAAGAACATCTACGGCGGCGACTACAAAACCGAGTGCGATTTTTATGAGGACGTGCTGATAAAAAACGGCGTACCCGAAACTGCTATAGTCCGTGAGGACAAGTCGGGTCATACCAGAGCCAATGCGGAGTTTGCGGCGGCTGTCCTGAAAGAGCGTGGCATACCCGTCGAAAAAATTATTTTAGTGTGCAAAAGATTTCACGCAAGACGGTGCCTGATGTTCTTTCAGTCTTATTTTCCCGAAACGGAAATTCTGGTCGTCCCCGCGGATATTGAAGTCGGCGACATGAACATAACAAAGGATAACTGGCACACTTCGTCATACGGCATAAAACGCGTTATGGGCGAGCTTGCACGCTGCGGAGACCAGTTTGCCGAAGCTGATATTAACAATTATAAAACGGAGAAATAAAAATACTTAATTTAATTCTCGGCGTACAGGAAACGCCATGCAGCAACAGTTGATTTTAATTATGATATTATTGGCTCAATGAGTGAAATTAACGAAATCAATATGAGAAAAAATGATAATATTATCTGCAAAGGGAGAGCCGGTACACCTATCCATACGGTATAAAGCGCGTCATGGGCGAACTTGCACGCCGCGAGACCGGTTCACCTAAGCCGATATTAAAATTATAAAACGGAGAAATAAAAATGCTTAATTTAATTCTTGGCGGCGCAGGCTGCGGCAAGTCCTATGAAATGATGAACCGCATCGAGACCGCCGTAAAAAGCGGAAAAGACGTGCTTGTGATAATCCCCGATCAGTTCTCGTTTGAGTTCGACAGGACTCTTTACGAGCGTCTGGGCGCGGAGCTTTTCAACCGCGTGGACGTGCTTTCCTTTGCAAGAACGGCGCGGGAAATTTTTATAAAGCACGGCGGTCTGAAAGGCAGGTACGCGGACGATACCGTGAAAAACGTGATGATGTTCCGTGCCCTTGCGGAGATTACCGAAAGGGACGGTCTGCTTTTCTACGGCAGACAGGCGAAAAATCCGTCCTTTACCGAAAGCAGCCTTGAAATCGTAAAGGAGCTTACCCTAAGCGGAATTACCGCCGAGGCATTGTCCTCCTGCGCGGACAGGCTTGACGAAAGCGTCCGTGACAAGACCGCGGACATCGCGCTGATATACTCCGAATATTGCAGGATACTTGCCCAAAGCGGCTACAAGGACAGCGGCGGGGATATTTCCGAAGCGGCTTCAAGGGCGGCAAAATACGGATATTTTGAGGGGAAAACTTTGTTTATAGACGCATTCAAAAGCTTTACCGCCGACGAACACGCCCTGCTTGACGTGATGATAGCTCAGAGCGAAAGCGTGACGGTATGTCTCCCCACGGCGGACGTTCAGCCTGTGGAATATTCGGTTTTCGCCGCAGTAAATAAGACCGTGAACAGGCTCACGAGAGCCGCTTCGGATTTCGGCGTAAAGGTGACGAAAACCATGCTTGACCAGCCTAAACGCTTCAAAGCTCCCGAACTGGCTTTTTACAGCGGGAACGTGCTTAGAAACGTTCGCGGGAACTACAGCGGTGACTGCAATGCTGTAAAGGTGTACCGCTCCGCGGACAGCTACGGAGAGGGCGATTTCGTCTGCTCCGAGATACGACGTCTGGTTATGGAGGAGGGCTATCGCTACAGCGACATAGCCGTTTTGGCAAGGCAGAAGGAGCAGTATTCCTCGGTAATGGAAAGCTCCTTCGAGCGTTACGGCATACCGTTCTACACCGACGAAAGCCGCACCGCCGCACATAAGTCCCTGTTTATTTTTGTCAGGACGGCTCTTGCCCTTGCTTCGGGGAAAAACACCTCCACCGAGGACTGGCTGCGGTACATGAAAACAGGTATGCTCGGTCTGACGGACGAAGAGATCGCCGCCGCCGAGGATTGCTGCTACAAATGGAACATCGAGGGCGAAATGTGGGAAAAGCCTTTTGAGTACGACGACGTTAAGTTCGGCGCGGAGCAGGTCAGGGAGCGGGTCACCGAACCCGTATTCAAGCTTCGCCGCGCCATTGGAGACGCTGACGGCAAGGGCTTCTGCGCCGCGCTGGTGACTTTTTTTGAGGACACGGATCTATATGAAAATCTTCACAGCTTTTGTGAAAATTGTAGCTCTGAGGACGCTGCCGCGCTTACTGCGGTGAGAGAGATAAAACAGCTCTGGGAACTGCTTTGCGGACTTCTGGAAACTCTTGACAGGGCTCTTGCGGACACGAAAATAAGTCCCGCAAGCTTTGCGGAGCTTTTTTCCTCGGCGGTGTCGGGACTGAAGCTGTCCTCCCCTCCCCAAACGCTGGACTGCGTGCAGTTCGTTGAAGCGCACACGGCAAGGCTTGCCGAACCGAAAGCGGTTTTCGTTGTGGGCGCGAACGAGGGTGCATTCCCCTATGCGGCGAAGCCGTCGGGACTTTTCAGCGACCGGGACAGGCTTGCTTTGGAAGCGGCGGGTATAACCCTTTCGGGCGGCTCTGCGGACAAGCTTGACGAGGAAAGATTTGCGGCGTACTCCGCGCTTTCGCAGGCTTCGGAGCGGCTCTATGTTACATATCCCATGTCTGACATTTCGGGCAGACAGCTTTATCCCTCGGCGGTGGTGAGCCATGCTGAGGAAATGTTCGGAAAGGGCGTTGTTACGTCATTTGAGCAGCGCGGACTGCTGTCGTTCTGCACAACGGCGGGGGCGGCGTACTATCAGTATGTGCGGAACTACCGCCGCGGCGACGAGGATTCCGCAAGCCTGCGAAAGGCTTTGGAGAACGTCCCCGAATACGCGGAGCGTCTGGAGTACCTTAAAAATATCGAAAATTCGGCTGAACACAGTCTGTCCCCCGAAACGGGCAGACAACTTTTCGGCAGACATATTTCCATGTCCGCTTCACGGTTTGAGGACTACATGAAATGTCCGTTCAAATACTATTGCCAAAAGGGATTGAAGCTTTACCCGCCCCAAAAGGTGGAGCTTGACAGTCCCTCACGCGGCACGGCGATACACTACTGCCTGTGCGAAGCCCTTAAAGAAAAAAGCCGCGAGGACTTTACCGCAATGAACCGTCAGGACATCCTAAAGCTTGTCAAAAAGCACTTGGGCGAGTACTACCGAAGCGACGCGGTGGGCGGTGATTACGGCAAGACAAAGCGTTACAAGGCAGCGTTTTCACGGCTTTCCGACACTCTTGCGGACATTCTGGAAAGGCTGTCTGCGGAATTCAGACAGAGCAAATTCGTCCCCGAGGGTTTTGAATACACCCTGCGGCGGGACGGCGACGAAGAACCTTTGAAGCTTGTCACCGAAAGCGGCATAACCGTCTGGTTCGAGGGTACGGTTGACAGGGCGGACGTTTTCCGAAACGGCTCGGAGACCTACGTCCGCGTTATCGATTACAAATCGGGCATAAAGGAGTTCCGTTACGAGGACCTGCTCTACGGCGTGAATATGCAGATGCTGCTGTACCTTTTCGCCGTCACCGAGGGAAACCGCCGCGGACGGTTTTCGGGGGACATTCCCGCGGGAGTTCTGTATATGCCCGCAAAGGACGCTGCCGCGGGTCTTGGACGGAACGAGGGGGACGAAGCCTTGCAGGGAGTGCTTAACGATACCTACAAAATGAAAGGGACAGTCCTGCTGAACGACGAGGTCATCGCCGCAATGGAAAAGGACTGCGGCGGCGTGTTTATTCCCGTGAAGAAAACGTCGGGAGGATACTATTCCTACTCAAAGCTTATCACCGCCGAGCAGCTTGAAAACCTGCGCAGGTACTCCTACAGGCTGCTTAAAGAGACCGCCGAAAGTCTTGCCAAGGGCAGGATTGAAGCCGTTCCGCTAATGAACGACGGAGGTCTGCCCTGCGATTACTGCGACTACAGAAGCGTGTGCGGCAATTATCCCCCCGCAAGGGTTAGGGAGTACGCCGACAACGCCTCAGAGCTTATAGAAAAAATTATGAACGGAGATGAAACATCATGAGTCAGTGGACAAAAGAACAGCTTGACGCCATAACCGCACGCGGCACGGGAATAATCGTCTCGGCGGCGGCGGGAAGCGGAAAGACCTCGGTGCTTGTGGAAAGACTGCTGGGGATACTTTCCGACACCGAAAACAAAATGCCCGCGGACAGGCTTGTGGTGGTGACATTTACGAACGACGCGGCGGAGCAAATGAAACAGCGGCTTTCTGCGGCTCTGTCAGAAAAGATAGCCCGCGAACCAGACAACCTGTGGCTCTGCCGTCAGCAGTCTCTGCTTCGGACGGCGAAGATATCCACCATTCACTCGTTCTGCTTTGACCTGATACGGGAGAATATCCAGTCTCTGGACGTTTCCGCGGGCTTCCGCATACTTGATGATACCGAGGAAATGCTGCTGAAAAGGCGGGCGGCGGAGAACGTCTTTGAAAAGCTTTACGACGAAAAGCCCGAAGAGACCGAACGTCTTGCGGGATTTTTCAGCGGTTCGCGGCGGGGCGACGAGGAGCTTGAAGAAGCTGTGCTGAAAATATACGAGTTCCTGATGTCCATACCCTTTTACGAGGACTGGCTTAAAAGTACCGCGGACAGGTACAGGAACGGCTTTGACCCAAAGACAGACCCGCTTGCAAAGCTTTATCTTAGCCGTCTGGAGGAGGTTTACCGCCGTTTGGTGAGACAAGCCGAATACGCGGGAAAGCTTTATTTTGAGCTGTGCGGAAAGGTCTCCGACGCCATAGACGCCGAGACTGATTGGGTAAGGCTCATGCTGAAAAATCTCGGCTGCACGGACTATAGCTGGGACGAGCGTGTGGTTCAGCCTCCCCAGCCGAAAACGCGGATAAGCTTTCCGCGGAACATGAGCGATACCGAAAAGGAGACCGCCGAGCGGATAAAGGATATCCGAAACAAGTACAAAAAAGAGCTTGACAAGGTTGGGGTCGGCATCTTCCGACTGGAAGAAATTGCCGACGACTATAGAGTTCACGCAGAAATACTGGAGAGCCTGAAGGTTGTGATAACCCTGTTCGGGTCGGAGCTTGACAAGCTGAAAACCGAGAAAAATGCCCTCGGCTTTTCCGACGCTGAGCAGCTTGCAATAAGGCTTCTTGCGGAGCGGAACGAGGACGGCAGCATTGTCGGCACGAAGCTTGCAAAGGAGCTTTCCGACTACTACGGCATGATAATGATAGACGAGTTTCAGGACGCAAACAACAATCAGGACTTGATATTCAAGCTGCTGTCAAAGGGCGGTACACTAACGCGCGGCGGCACAAATCTGTTTGCCGTGGGGGACGTTAAGCAGTCCATCTACAGCTTCCGTCAGGCTAACCCCAAGCTGTTCACCAACGCTCTGGAAATATCCGAAAGCTACACAGGCGCAGACTTTTCGGGGCAAAACGCGGCTATACTTCTGAACAGGAATTTCCGAAGCAGCGGCGAAGTCATTGACTTTGTGAACTATGTTTTCGGCTGTGTGATGAGCAAATCCGTGGGAGAACTGGACTATACCGAAGCGGAGGCTCTGGTCAGGGGTCTGGACTATCCAAGCGGTGACAGGACGACAGAAATAATTATTGTCCCAGACGGTGAGGACGCGGACGAAAACGCCGAAGCCCGCGCCGCCGCCGCAAAAATCAAGCGTATGCTCAGTACCGAAACAGTGTTCGACAAGGGCACGGAAAGACCCTGCCGACCCAGCGATTTCTGCATACTTCTCCGTAACAACAAGAATGCGGAAAGGTACGTGCGGGAGCTTTCCGAAGCGGGTATAAAGGCTTACGCCGAAGAACCCGCAGGATACCTTGAATCGCGGGAGATATCGGTGCTGACGAGCCTGCTTGCGGTCATAGACAATCCCATGCAGAACATTCCGCTGACGGCTGCGCTGATGTCCCCAATGTTCATGCTTACGGCGGACGATATGGCGAGACTTGCGGAGGCAAAGGGCGCGGAGGAGGAACGGTACTTCCGCGTGATAAAGCAGGTGTTGGCGGGCGAAACCGATATCGGCGCGGATACGCCCCTTTACGGAAAGCTTGAAAAGTTCATGTCGCTGTTCGGCAAGCTCAGGTACTGTGCCGCTTCTCAGACCTTGGAGCGGCTTATCAGGACGATATACGACAGCACCGATTTCCTGTCGGCAGTACAGGTCTACAAGGACGGCAGTCAGAAGCGGGCAAATCTGCGGCTTCTGCTGGACGTTGCGGAGGGCTACGAAAAAAATTCGGGAGGCGGTCTGTCGGGCTTTGTGCGGTACATAAACATGATAATCCGCCGCAGCGGCGACCTGAAGCGTGCCTCGGCGGTGTCCACGGCGGAGGACGTTGTTTCCGTCAAGACAATACACAAATCAAAGGGTCTGGAGTATCCGTTCGTGTTCCTGTGCGGCTCGTCGGGACACTTCAACGATGAGGACTTGAAGCGCAGGATACAGATAAATTCCGAATACGGCATAGGCTTGAAAATTCAGGACAGAGAAAGATTAAAGCTGTACAATTCCTTTCCCCAGGACGTTTTGAAAGAGCTTGGCAGAGCAAGCCTAAAAAGCGAGGAAATGCGGCTTCTGTACGTTGCTCTGACAAGGGCGAGGGAACGGCTTTTCATAACCGTGCCCGACGACAAAAGGGTGCGCAGTGAAATAGCCTCCGTCCGTTCGGGTATCGTTACGGAGAGGGGTATAACGCCCTCTGTCGCCGCAGAAGCAAAATCGATGCTTGACTGGATATCAATGGCAATGCTCGTCCACCCGGACGGGGAATGGTTCAGGGACGGCGAGTTCGTCCCGCTGAAAGAGACCTCGGCGGCTGTAAGGGTCACTAAAGCCGACTGCTTTGGGGAAATACTTCCCGAAACGGCAGACGAGGAAAACGTCCTGCCCGACGAGGAAAAGGTAAAACGTTTGCTGGACGGCTTTGCGTTCAGCTATGACGGGGTACTGACGGACAAGTCCGCAAAGATAACGGTAACGGAGATCGCCAAAAGCGAGGACGAGGACAGGCTCTACCTGCGCCGTCCCGAATTTGCCGAAGCGGGAGGACTTACCGCCGCGGAAAAGGGTACGGCAATGCACACCTTTATGCAGTACGCGGATTTCGCCGCCGCTGAAGCCGATCCCGCCGCAGAAGCGGAAAGGCTTGCGGATTACGGTCTGCTGAGTCCCGAGGAGAGCAGGTCGCTGAACATTAACCAGATAAGGGTATTTTTCGGCTCGGAACTGTACGGCAGAATAAAAAATTCCGACAATATCCGACGGGAACAGAAATTTTTAATCAAAAAATCCGACGCCGCTCTTGACGATGAGCGACTTATGGAGTATAATGATAATAGTATGCTGCAAGGCATCGCCGACTGTATGTTCGAGGAGGGCGGCGAGATAGTCCTGATAGACTACAAGACCGACCGTGGCGTCGGCGAAAAAACTCTTGCGGACAGATACGATCTCCAGATAAAGCTGTACGGCGCGGCTCTCGGCAGGATATTCGGCAAACGGGTCAGAGAGGCGTATCTTTATTCCTTTGCTCTGGGACGGGCTATAAGGGTAATTTAAAATGACATTAAGGAGGATTTCCTATGGCAAATAGGTCAGTTCAGCACCCCGTTAAGAGAACGGGCGGTATCAACGCAAATTTTATCGGTATGGTTTTTCTCGGCATATGTATGCTTATAGCAGGTCTTTCCATAGGCGGAAATATCAGGAAGCTCAACAAGACCATTGAGGAAAAGAACTTCGCGGCTTCAAGCACGGTAACTGTACCAGACAGCATGGGTATCGCGCAGAGAAAATATCTCAGCGAAAAGGATGCGGCTGAGTACCTCAATATTTCCACGGAAAAGATGGTCTCCCTGATGACATCGGGAGAGATAATGAAGTACATAAAAACCGATGAGGGATATTCCGTTTCGATAGACGTTCTCGACGAATGGTTCGACAATGAATCCTACCAGACAAAGATCAGAAACAACGCCGCTCCCATAGGCGGTCCTGAGGACGGCGAGACCCCGGAAGAATAAGTCCGCAGAAAAATTTTCCTAAAAAATTTGAAAAAATACTTGACAAAATATTTTGAATGGGGTATAATATCAAAGTCGGCGTTTTGTATGACGCGCGATAAAATAAAGCAGAACATTTTCCGTTCTCACCCTGCCGCAAAGCGAGCAGAGGTCTATATGCGAATTTTCGGCGGTACGTCATTTTATGGGACGTACGGTTCGGTTATGATTTTCGTATGAGCGGAGCAGTTCTGTTTCCGCTCATTTTTATATTGTGGGGGTGCTTATCATAGCAAACAACAGCAAAGAGGTTCAGATCAATGAAGAGATCAGGGATAAGGAAGTCAGACTGATAGGCAGCGACGGTTCGCAGCTTGGCGTAATGTCCTCAAAGGACGCGCTCAGACTCGCGGAGGAAAAGGAGCTTGATCTGGTCAAGATCGCTCCGCAGGCAACACCTCCCGTATGTAAGATCATGGATTACGGCAAGTACGTTTTCGAGCAGAGCAAGCGCGAAAAGGAAGCGAGAAAAAATCAGAAGGTCGTTGAGATCAAGGAGATCAGAATGTTCTCCACCATCGACACAAACGACTTCAACACAAAGGTCAATCAGGCAATAAAATTCCTGAAATCGGGGGATAAGCTCAAGGTGTCGGTGCGCTTCAAGAAGCGTGCTATCGCTCACCCGCATCTGGGAGAGGAGCTTCTTGAAAAGTTCAAGGAGGCTTGCTCCGAGGTAGGTACAGTTGAAAAGCCGGGCAAAATGGAGGGACGCGCTCTTGTGATGTTCGTTTCCCCAAAGGCTTCAAA
>JAIEDQ010000129.1 GCA_029067895.1 Oscillospiraceae bacterium
GGACAACAAGGCTATCACCCGCGGAACTATTATCTCCACATTTTTCGCACTTGTAGTTGCGGGCGGCTCGTACCTTATGGGCGGCTTCGGCAGACTTTACGGCGCTGCTGACGCTGAGACCGCAGAAGCAACCGGAAGAACTCTTATCGAGACAGGTTCAAACGGAAAGCTTGCTTTCGACTCTATCGTTCCCGCAATGCTCCGCGCGGCTCTGCCCGAGGTTCTTATAGGAATAGTAGTGGTACTGGTTCTGTCAGCGTCAATGTCAACGCTGTCCTCACTGGTGCTCACTTCAAGCTCCACCCTCACCATTGACCTTATCAAGCCGTTCATGAAAAAGGAAATGGACGAGAAAAAACAGGTTCTGGTAATGCGTGTGCTTATCGCGATATTCCTTATTATTTCGGTAATTATCGCTCTTAACCCCAACGCCTATATCACAACGCTTATGTCTATCTCATGGGGCGCGCTGGCTGGAGCTTTCCTTGCTCCGTTTATGTACGGACTTTTCTCCCGCAAAACTACCTCCGCCGCAGTATGGACAAGCTTCGCGACGGGTATCGGCATTACCGTTATCCATATGTTCATATTCAGTCTGGGATTCTTCCCCGAAGCAACGAAGGCGGCGGCTTCTCTCAAGCTTAATATGGCTTCTCCCATAAACGCGGGAGCTATCGCAATGATCGTGGGACTTATAATAGTACCGATTGTAAGCTCGTTTACAAAGGTAACAAATACCGAAAAGGTAGAGGAAATCTTTGCCGACTGCGAAAAGCAGCTTGCAAATAATGAGTAAGTACTAAACAGGCGGCGAAGCCGCCGACTAAAGCCGGTCCAGCTGAGCACAGCTGGCGAGGTTTCCAAAGGGCGAGGAGCCCTTTGGTCGCCGTCCGCAGACGGCGAAATCTCCTTTTGTTCAAAACGGAGCAGGAGGTGAGAAATGCGAAAGCATTTCGAGGAGGGGCGAACACGACCGCCCCTCCTTTTTTTCTGTATGCGGCAAAGTAAATATCCGAAACGTCACAGTGTGACGTTTCGGACGGAAAATCTGTCCCGCACAAAATCGGTGCAAATATTTCAGAAAGCAGAACAATCCCGTCCGCCAAATATTATACCGAATAAAAAATTGAAAATTGCCGAAAAATGTCAAAAACAGTTTTAATAATGAAATGTATAATCCAAAATCTCCGTGAAAAACTATTAAAGCAACTCAATTAATGCTATTAAAAATTAAACGGAGGAATATAAAATGAAAGCAACGGGTATTGTCAGAAGAATTGACGACCTCGGACGCGTGGTTATCCCTAAGGAAATAAGACGTACCA
>JAIEDQ010000013.1:0-10368 GCA_029067895.1 Oscillospiraceae bacterium
ATAGAAGCGTGGTGGTGAAGATATGAAAACAAAGAAGCAGGAAGAACTTATTAATTCGTATCTATCGACTCTTGAAGAGGATGACAAAACTCTTTATTTAAAAATCATTCTGTATCTTTCTGAACTTGGTTACAATCCGCAAAAACAGAGATCGAATATCATTTTCAAGCATGATTCCCACAACAAACAGATTGGGAAAATAGGATTAAAAAAGGACTTATCGCCATTCTTTCAGCTGCGTTTTTCTGCATGCAGAGGGTATTCTGCAAGGTTTGACAGTATTGTCGGTGAGGCTGTTTCAAAGAAGAAGCCACGCGAAGCAAATTGTCTCAAAGGAGAATGTGCTTGGTGTGCGGGTGAACCGCTTACCCATGTCTATATTTATACTGCACCTGACGGGGAAAAGAAATATCATTGTGGCGCAGTACCGCTTGAAATTCCCCATATCACAGCTAAGGATATTGAAGAAATTAAGCGGCTTATTTACGAAGAACACATCTATCTTATGAAACACCAAGCAGGTATTACGATTTAAGGATATTTTATGTAAAGGGGCTCTACAGAGTGAATCACCTGTTGGAATCTGAACCCCTACGTTTCGGACAATGACAGGTGACTTGCTATAATCCATTTTTCAATACGGTTTTCCGGTTGATCAATCCGGATTTCAAAATGCACTCCAAAATCAAAACATCTCAAAATCAGAAACAAAAAGCGAAAAAAGATAGAATCCGAATCCTTGATGCCCGATTGAACTGCGTAAAAACCGTATAATTATGAGTGGTGTTATGAAATTATCTTTTTGAGTTTGTTACATTTGACGTTTGATGGCTTTGAATAGGTCCTTAGGTGAAGGTCAAAAAAAATCTTTTTTATAGTGGTTAGACGAAGCACGCCGAATCCGAACAGGCTGTGCTTTTTGAAAGTAATATGTTCGGCATTGCGGTGACACGGTAAAATATAAAGCTCGCAGGGGATAACCTTGCGGGCTTTATATTTTTGACTTATATAAAAATGTATGCAGACAGTAAAACAATAAAGCAGTTTTTTTCTTCAAAATACTGGACAAGTCGAAAATAATATGCTATAATATAATGTATTTACATTTTATATGGAGGTTTTACAGACTATGTCTTTGTTGAAAAAGGTTTCTGCTGCCGCTGCCGCAGCGGTCATGACGTTCTCCCTGGCTTCATGCGGAAGCGACACAACTTGGGGAGCAGATATCGACGGTACTCGTATCAGAGCGGGTATTTTCATTTATTTCCAGTCCAACGCCGTATCCGAAGCAATGCAGTATCTGGGCGAGGGAGAGACGGACGTTCTTTCCATCACTATCGAGGATAAGCCCTCAAGAGACTGGATAAACGACGAGGCTGTGGAGGATATGAGAGAGTACGCCGCGGTCGAAAAGAAGTTTACCGAGCTGGGTCTCACCTTTGAAAATAACGAGGAGAAAGCCGCGTCCAACACCGTTGACCAGTGGTGGGAATATGTGGGCGAGTACTTCGAGGGTCTCGGCGTGAGCAAGCAGTCCTACTATGACGTGGTGCTGAACAGCCAGAAGCGCGCCGCTATCTTTGACTATTACTATTCCGACGGCGGCGAAAAAGCTGTTCCAGATGAGGATATCAAGAACTATCTGATGGAAAACAATTCCAGAATAAAGTTTATCAGAATGGAGCTTAAGGACGGTGAGGGAAATCTCCTCAAATCCGACGGCAAGGAAGAGCTTAAAAAGATGGCTGAGGGCTATATCGAAAGAGCCAAAAGCGGCGAAAGCTTCGAAGCTATCGAGGACGAGTACAACGAGTATTATGCAAATCTTATCGCCGAGGCTAACGGAACAGCTTCCGAGTCCGAGGAGGTTGCAGTCGAAGAGGACGACGTTTCCGATACTGCGGGAGAGACGACTGAGAGAATAAGCTACGGCACGATAGTGTCAAAGGGCGGGATAATACCCTCCGAAAAGGTGGCTGAAACCGTTTTTGACGGCAGCTTGAACGTTGGGGATTACACCATTGTCGAGGAAAACGAGGTTTGGTATATCGTCTACAGAATGGATCTGTTTGACGATCCGACTTATCTGGAGGAGCAGAAGGACTCCGTACGCAGGTCTCTGAAAGGCGATGAGTTCGACGCGTCGGTTCAGAGCTGGACAGATGGTCAGAGCTGTACCGTAAACGAGGCTGCTGTCAAGCGCTACAAGCTTGAAAAGCATACTGCTGAATAAACTTTTAACGTCCCGTTTCGGCGGGACGTTCTTTTTTTCCGAATAAGCAGAAATACCGCAGAACTTACCGTAAACTGTATCCTCCGCAAAAAATCCGCATATAATGAAACAGCGGATTTTCCGCAGCGGCAAGTGTGCCGCACGGGGACGCGGGCTGACGTGTCCCCGTTATAACCACATTGCAGACAAGGAGGATAGCGCGGCATTTGACGACCGCGCGCATACAGATCATGCCAAGTGTTTTTTTAAGTCCCTCCACGCAGGAGTGGAATCCGTATATAAACGGAGGAAACGAAGAAGAATATATGAATATCATCGCCGATAAAATGGAGCCTTACCTCCGTTCGTCGGGGATAGAGTATACCAGAAACGACCCGAACCGCGACGTCCGCGGAGCGATAAGCGACTCCAACGGCGGCAATTACGACGTACATCTCGCTCTTCACTCAAATGCGGGCGGAGGTCAGTATGCCGGAAAGCTCAGGGGCGTTGACATCTACTATTCGCCCTATTCAAGCTACAGCAGACAGCTTGCCACGATAATCGCAAACAACATGAAAAGCGTTTATCCTGACCCGTCAAAGGTAAATATCCGTCCCACAACCTCCCTTGGCGAGGTAACGAGAACCAAAGCCGTGGCTGTTCTTGCGGAGCTGGGCTATCACGACAATCAGCAGGACGCGGAGTGGATCAAGGCAAATCTTGACGCTATCGCAAGAAATCTGGTTCAGTCGCTCTGCGATTACTTCGGAATACCCTTTGTTGAAGCGACTCCCACAAGACGCGGAACTGTTTCAACGGACGGCTCAAACCTCAACATCAGAAAGTATCCCTCGGTCAACTCGGCTATTATTGGTGTTATCCCCAACGGAGCGACCATGTCGGTTTACGGTCAGACGGGCAACTGGTACGTTATCCGCTACGGCAATACCTACGGTTACGCCGCAGCAGACTTTATTACATTCGAGTGATATTTATTCTTAATGGCGTTAATGGCTCAGCCCACAGACAAACGACGATACAAAGCTATCCTGCGTCTCGGAAGCAAAACTGCCCGTGTTTGCTATAGACGGCGGCATGGGTAAAGGCTCAGCCTTTTTTTCGGTACGGGAAAAATTTTCCTCCCGTACCGAAAAAATATTTCCATAACAGTTGAAGTTTGGAAAAAAGTGTGGTATAATTTAATATGTATAGTTATTTATAGTTGGCTTAGCCAAAAGGAGAAGCTTATGTCAAAAATCAAAGTAGCCGTCCTGTTCGGCGGCGTGTCAAACGAACATGAAATATCATTGATCTCGGCGTCGAATATCATCTCGGCGATACCAAGGGATAAGTACGAGGTCATTCCCATAGGCATTACAAAAAAAGGCAGATGGCTTTTCTATCCGGGGGACGTGAGCCTTATTAAGTCGGGACAGTGGGAATCTCACCCGGACTGCGTTCCCGCGGCCATACTTCCAGATCCCGTCTATAAGGGGATAATGAAGGTCTCGGACGGAGCCTATACAGTTAAAAGGATAGACGCGGTCTTTCCCGCTCTGCACGGTCAGAACGGCGAGGACGGCGCGGTTCAGGGACTTTTAAAGCTTTCGGGAATACCCTATGTAGGCTGTGATATAATTTCCTCGGCAAACTGCATGGACAAAACCGTCGCCCACAAGATACTGGAATCTGACGGCATAAAGATGGCAAGGTGGAAAAGCGTTTCCGTCTCGGAGCTTGGCAGACTGGACGAGGTGTGCGAAAATACTGCGGCGGAGCTTGAATACCCGCTTTTCGTAAAGCCCGCAAACAGCGGCTCGTCGGTGGGCGTGAACAAGGCAAGCTCCTTTGAGGAGCTGAAAAACGCGGTAAAGCTTGCGTTCAGTCACGACAGAAAGGTCATCATAGAGGAATTCGTAAAAGGCAGGGAAGTGGAGTGCGCCGTTTTCGGCAAGGATAACCCGTTCGCATCTGCGGTGGGAGAGATCAATTCCTGCAACGAATTTTACGATTACGAAGCAAAATACATTCTGGGTACGTCGGGACTTTCAATTCCCGCGGATATCCCCGAAGCCGCGTCAAGGGAGATACGGGAAACTGCTATAAAAGCCTTTAAGCTTATGGGCTGTTCGGGACTTGCCCGCGTGGACTTCTTCCTGAAAGAGGACGGTACTGTGATACTCAACGAGCTGAATACAATGCCCGGCTTCACGCAGATAAGTATGTATCCCAAGCTTATGGAAAATATGGGAATTTCACAGTCTGAGCTTGTTGATAAGCTTATTTCTCTTGCAATTGAGGGATAATATACATACGGATATTTTTGGAGGCAGCTATGAATAATAACGCGATCGGCGTATTCGATTCGGGTCTGGGAGGACTGACCTGTCTGAAAGAGCTTAACAAGCTTATTCCCAACGAAAATGTGATATATTTCGGCGATACCGCAAGACTTCCTTACGGAACGCGAAGCCGTGAGACTATTTTAGAGTACGCACATCAGGACATCTCTTTTGTGAAAAGCAAAAATGTCAAGATGATAATTGCCGCCTGCGGAACGGTATCTTCGGTTCTTGGAAGCGGAAAAACGTCAGACGGCGACATTCCTTTCACGGGAGTGCTTCTACCCGCGGCTCAGGCGGCGTGCGGACTGACCCGAAACGGAAAAGTCGGTGTAATTGGCACAGAAGCCACGATTAAATCGGGCTCTTACGGAAAAGCTATAAGAGGGATACGTCCAGACGTTTCGGTGATAGGAGCAGCCTGTCCGCTGTTCGTACCCCTTGTGGAAAACGGCTTTACGGCAAGGGACAACAAGGTCGCTCAGCTTGTGACAGAGCAGTATCTTGCTCCCATAAAGAAAGAGGGCGTTGACACGCTTATTCTGGGCTGTACCCATTATCCCATAATAAAGGACGTTATTTCCGACTTTATGGGGGATTCGGTAACGCTTATCTCTTCGGGCGAGGAAGCGGCTAAGTACGCCTATAAAATGCTGATGAGCAAGGAAATGCTTTCCGACCGCGAGGAAAACGGTACAAACACATACTACACCTCCGACAGCATAGAGCTTTTCGAGGAAAACGCCCGCGCTTTTCTCGGCAGCTCGCTTAACGGCGACGTCTATAAGGTGGGGATCGACGAGCTTATCTCCGCCGCAAATCAATACCGGTGAGGAATAAAATGGAAAAGAATGTTTTGATAAATCTTACAAGCATCAATACTGTGGACGACGACAGCTCCAAAACGGAGCTTACCACGGCAGGTACGCTGCGAAGCCTTAAAAACGGCGGCTTCGAGCTGAAATACGAGGAATCCGAGGTAACGGGCTTCGGCGGCTCTACCACAAGGCTTATCCTGCACGGCAACAGCCTTGTGAACCTGAACCGCACGGGCACGGCTTCCTCCGACCTTATTCTCGAAAAGGACAAGAAGCACCACTGTCACTACGGTACGCCATACGGAGATTTTACAATGGGTATATTTACCCACTGTATTGACAACAACATCGGCGAGGACGGCGGCGATCTCTACCTTAAATACACGGTGGACATCAATTCCAGCTTTGTGTCAGACAACGAGATATACATTAAGATAAACTGATTTTTCAATTTGCAATCGAAAGGAAGATAAAAAATGACAAATCCGATAAAATCCGCTTCAAATGAGCTTCGGGAGATACTGATGTCTGCTCTGGGACGGCTTGTTTCCGAGGGAAAGATAGAGGCTGTGCCCCTGCCCTCATTTAACGTTGAAATTCCGCAGGACAAGTCCCACGGGGACTTTGCGTCCAATATCGCCCTTGCCTGCGCAAAGCCGCTTAAGTCCGCGCCGAGAAAGATCGCCGAGCTTATCTGCGAAGCGGTCATTCTTGACGGAACGTCCTTTGAGCGGGTCGAGATAGCGGGTCCGGGCTTCATTAACTTTTTCCTGTCAAGGAACTGGTTTTCGGGCGTTGTGTCCTCCGTACTCGCCGAAAAGGAAAATTACGGCAAAACCGACAGCGGCGCGGGAAAAAGCATTCTTGTGGAATTTGTATCTGCAAACCCCACAGGTCCTATGCATATAGGCAACGCCCGCGGCGGAGCTATCGGAGACGGACTTTGCTCGGTGCTTGACTGGGCAGGCTACAGAGTGGAGCGTGAGTTCTACGTAAACGACGCTGGCAACCAGATAGAGAAGTTTGGTAAATCCCTTGATCTGCGGTACTGCCAGCTTTGTTCCGAAGCGGGACAGGCTATGATGAAAAAATATCCCGACTGCGAGGAGTTAAGTCAGGCTGTCTATAACGATACGGAAGCCTTCCCCATGCCAGAGGACGTTTACTTGGGCGCGGATATAATCGTCCACGCAAAGAATTTTTACGACGAAAACGGTGCTGGCTTTATGGACAAGTCCGAGGAGGAGCGCAGGGAAGCGCTGGTTGCCTTTGCTCTTCCTAAAAATATTCAAAAGCTGGAGGACGACCTCCGCAAGTATCGCATTGAATATGACACATGGTTCAGGGAAAGCTCCCTCCACAACAGCGGCGCGGTAAAGGAAGTCATTGAGCTGCTGAAAAAGAGCGGTCACACCTACGAGCAGGAGGGCGCGCTGTGGTTTAAGTCCTCCGATTTCGGAGACGAAAAGGACAGGGTGCTTGTCCGCGCAAACGGCATACCTACGTACTTTGTACCGGATATTGCCTACCACTACAACAAGCTTGTGACCCGAGGCTTCGATACGGCTATAGACGTTCTCGGAGCAGACCATCACGGCTACGTCCCCAGAATGAAAGCCGCAATGGAGGCTCTGGGTATTGACCCCAACCGTTTCAACGCTATTATCATGCAGATGGTTCGTCTTGTCAAGGACGGCGAGACCTACAAGCTTTCCAAGCGTTCGGGAAAAGCCGTTACCCTTGAAACTCTGCTGGACGAAGTTCCCATAGACGCGGCAAGGTACTTCTTCAATCTGCGGGAGGCAAATTCCCACTTTGAATTTGACCTTGACCTTGCGATAGAGCAGTCCTCGAAAAATCCCGTTTACTATGTTCAGTACGCACACGCGCGTATCTGCTCCATTATAAGAAATCTTGAAGCGGAGGGCTTTTCGGTAAAGGAACTGTCCGCAGAGCAGCTTAACGTTCTGGACACTCCCGAGGAAGTGGAGCTTATCCGCCATATTGCGTCTCTGCCAAACACGGTTGACTCGGCGGCAAGGGACTACGACCCCTCCAAGATAACCCGCTACAGTCAGGAGCTTGCAACGCTGTTCCACAAGTTTTACGACAAGTGCCGCATAAAGGGTGCTGAGGAACCGCTTCTGTACGCCCGTCTCAGCCTTTGCGACGCTGTAAGGACTGCCCTCAGAAACACTTTTGAAATGCTGAAGATAGACTGTCCCGAAAAGATGTAAATTTCCGAGGAGAAAAGTATGCAAATAAACATAGAATGCGAATACTGCGGCTCGGTCTACGATTTTTCAAAGCACCGCACCTGTCCCGGCTGCGCGGCAGTACCCTCAAAGGAACAGGTCTCCGCTGCAAGAGCCGCCGCAAAGGCGGAAATGCGCGAGGATAAGAGAACGGAAACTGTCCGCGTAGTATATACGAGCAGATTTATGAATGTTGTCGTGAAGCTTATTCCCGTGTGCATTGCGGTGATATTGATATCTGCGCTGATGCCTGTTATAGCTGAAAAGAGCATAGACAGCTCCATAGCGAAAAATTATCAGACTGTGGACGAGCCTGTCTATAACGATTTTCAGCTTAATGAGCCATTCGTCTTTGACGATGTTATGACGCTTACGGTAACGGAGGCATTTATCTCCGACAGCGAACGGATACAAGCTATTCTTCCAGACGGCACGGAGCTGCTTGTTGTCCATGTGGAATGTTCGGTATCGCAGATTGGCAGTTCGTCTTTCCGAAACTACTATAACCGCACTCCCTACATAGATAGTGGCGAATACTGCCGTACTTACGTTTCACACTCTTCACTGAGTTCATGTCCGGAGGTCTACGCCCAGAACGTGTTTTCGCTTTCCTCCGCGAACTATTCAAATGCAAGCGACGGCTATATGTGCTTTGTGGTAAACGAGGGGGACAGACAGTTCGACCTGTGCTTTGAGGAAATATCCGTAAAAGGATACGCTCAGCAGCTTGACGGCATAGACAGGATCAGGATAGATGTTTCGGACGGAGGTAACGCCGTATGAAAAAGAAAACTAATACAGCAAATGTCAAACAGTATAGTACGGCGGTAAAGGTCGTTGCTGTGATACTTCTTGTACTGGCTCCGATAGTCCTTATCATAGCAATCTTCGAGACAGCTATGATAAATGATATCTCATACTTCGACACCTACTACAGGTGGGAGATAACCGACGCTAAAGCGGAAAAACAGTCCGACGGAAAATACCTTATCACGGCGGACATAAAAAATACAAGCGCATACCGAGCGTCCATAAGCGACTATTCCATAAACGTCAAGTATGGAAACAACAACCGCGCCGAAAACGAAATGTCCTCAAGAAGCTATCCCAACGGAGACCTTTACGACGTTTTTAGGTACCCGATAATCCCTGCGGGACAGACGGTAAAGTACCGGATGCTGGTGGAATTGCCCGAGGGTACGACTACGGTACGTCTGGATTACAGCGGAAAGGCTTATGACCTTGAAAACATCTTAGGCGAACATGAAAATCAGGCTTATACACTGAAGCTTCAGTAATTTCCAAATTTTTTGAATTTTACAGAATAAATTCACCAAAGCTGTCAAAACTATGCTTGAGGTGAATTTTATGAGCAATGAAAAATTCAAAATAGGCAATCTTTCAGGCAAAGGTCTTATTATTGCGGCGGCGGCAAGCATTCTTGTCGTTGGCGCGGCGGGATTTTATTCCTACAGCAGAATTTCGGACAAGCTTAACGCGGAGATCATCGGGGAGAACAGGAACGATACATTGTCTGCGGACGGCGGAAATTCCGACAGCGGCGGCACGGATATCAACGCTCCCGTAGACGCCGCGCAGACGGACATTGTTAAAAAGGAGACCTCTGTGACAGTTACGGAAACAGAACCCGCAGAATCCGCGGCAGTTACTGCCGAAGCTTCGGAAAGGGAAAAGCCCTCCGCGGTGCAGACAGAGCCGTTCCCCACAACAATGGTGAGACCGCTCAACGGCGAGGTGCTGAACGATTTTTCCGCGGGCGAACTTGTGAAGTCAAAGACCCTTAATGTGTGGAAAACTCACGACGGCGTTGACATCGCAGGCGCAATGGACGAAAAGGTCAAGAGCATGACAAGCGGCACGGTGACAAAGGTTTACGAGGATCAGATGATGGGAGCCTGCGTTATAATCGACCACGGAAACGGCTTTGAGGGCTACTACTGCAATCTCAGCAAGGATATCCCCGTTTCCGAGGGACAGAAAGTTTCGGCGGGAACGGTCATCGGAGCGGTGGGAAATACAGCCCAGAACGAGATAAGCGAAGCTCCGCACCTGCACTTTGCCATTAAGAAAAACGGCGAATGGATCGACCCGATCGCCCTTATTTCGGGAGAAGGAAGTTAAAATGAGAAAAAAATACCGCAGACAGGATATTGTCCCGTCTGCGGTATTTTTTTGCAATGACGTTTATTTGCGGTTGTTTATGGCGTTTACTATGCGGTCGTTGTCGCTGATAAGTCTGTCGGTTTGCTGGCGGGTGTTGGTGTCGTCGATCCTTTCGGATATCAGCTTGTTGATGTCATATGCCGCCTGTGCTGCCTTTGACTTCTCAAAAACTACAAACGACATGGCGATCGACCGTCCCGAGGTAAGGTCGATGACAAGGATAGTCTGAAAGGAGTTTATGACTGTAAACACGCCGACGGCAAGCATAATTAAGCCGGAAAATGCGGAGATTTTCATGCTTGCAAGCCCTATAAAAACAAGTATGATTCCAAACAGAAGTTGTCCAAAAAGCAGATGGAAGCTTGTGCCTACCATAGATATCTGGTTTATAGGCAGATTTTCGCCTCGTGAACCGAGCGGGATAAAACCCAGAATAGTATTGGGTATTTTCAGCTTGATAAAATTGTCCTGCTGACTGATCTCGCCTTTCAAATAGAATGTCAGCAGCGACGTCATGAAGGTGATCTTTTCCATAATATTGACCCCTTTTCAGA
>JAIEDQ010000013.1:10378-26464 GCA_029067895.1 Oscillospiraceae bacterium
ACATTTTTCTTATTATACTATAGAAAAAACTATCTGTCAAGCAGAAAATCTGTTTAACAGATAGTTTTTATTTTTTTGTATAAACGGTAGAATATATTCAGAGGTGATTTTATGAATATTGACTACAAGGAAGTTGGACGCAGAATGTCAAAGCGGCGCAAGGAGCTTGGTCTGAAACAGTATCAGGTATGCGAGATGGTAGACGTGAACTACAAATACATTTCCAATCTTGAAACAGGACGTTCAGCGCCGAGCCTTGATGTGATAATGCGTCTTTGTGAGGCATTGCAGACGACTCCCGATTATCTTCTTTTAGGTTCGGATAAAGGCGAAAGGATAGTATCGGATAGTACGCTGACTGAAAAAATAAGTGCTCTCGATTCAAAAAGCAAGGCTATCGTAAGCGGAGTGATAGATCTGCTTAACGATTACAGATAGGCTTGCCGAGGGTCGCTTTCCGATTTTCCTTGCTGCCCGAAAGACGCTTGTCAAGCTCGTACAGGAGAATGAAAATTATTCCCGCCGTGCAGAGATAAATTACAGTTTCAAAAAGCAGCGAGGAGCAGGGGATAAATCTCATCAGCGCGGAGGTCAGCTGACAGCAAAAAAAGCATATAGCAAATGGCTTTATAATGTATGTAAACGTATCGAAGCGTATTTCCGATACATGGAACACAAATATCACGCGGACGATATTGCTGTATATGTTGCTGGCATAGTAGGAGATAAGCACTCCCATGAAGCCGTAAAGGTGAACGAAAACTATTACGCAAACTATCCGTATCGCGTATTCGCAAAGGCTGTTCACCGTGGAGAAATTCTGCCTGCCCAGACCCTTGATTATACCCTCCAGAACTATTTCAAGGTAGATGAACGGCACAACGGGGAACATCTTAACAAGCGTCTCGCTGACAAGACTGTCCGAGGGACATAATATCTGTCCGATATTTTTGCCCATGACAAGAAGCATTCCCGAAATAAAAAAGGAGTACGCAAACGCTCTGGTCAGGCTTTTCTTTATAAGACCCTGCACTCTTTCGGCGTTTTCCGACGAGTTTGCCCGTGCAATTTCGGGTATGATAATATTTGATAGACTGGTAAGAATTACCGCGGGGTAGAAAACCGTGGGGATAATCATAGCCTCGAACATACCGTATTCGCTCATGGCGCGCTCTGCGGAAGCGTTGTATTTCAGCAGAGCTACGGGAACAAGGGCTTCGTTCAGGGAGGACATTATCATCTGGACGTATCCCCCAGCCACGATAGGCAGGGAAAGCTTCAGATAGGAAGAAATTTTTTCGATACGCGGCTGTCCCTGCGGCAGAGCGGAAAAGCGACGGTATTCGGGCAGATATTTTACTATGTAGTACACGAAGCTGACGGTTTCCCCGATAAGTATTGAAGCCGATATCACTAAATAGACGCTCAGACCGCGGTCAAGCAGAAAAACTACCCCGAACGTGAGGGAGACCCACTTTGCGGAAAATTCTATAATGTCTCCGAAGCAGGGTATACGCACGTCCCGTATTGCGTTGAAATATCCTCTTATACAGGAGCCGAACGCCGCGGGAGGGAGCGACAGGGCAATTATCCTGACCGACAATGCAAGCTCGGGAGCGTCGGAAACATAGTCCGCAATAATTCGGGCAAGTCCGAAAGAAGCGAAAGCAAAAGCGGAGGAAAGAGTCACGGCAAATCCGAGAGAAAGCTTCATTATCCTGCGGACGTTTCCGTTTCCCGCGCCTAATTCCTCCGAAACAAAGCGGCTGGTGGAGATGAAAATGTTTCCGTTTGCAAGCACCATGATGAAGCCGAACAGCGAGGTGATAAGGGTCATTACCCCCACGGAGGCTGTTCCAAGCTTGTTTGATATAAAAATGTTCAGCCAGAGTCCAAGTCCTTGCAAGATAAGTGAGACCGCGGTAAGCCGCGCAGTGTCTCCGGCGATACGGTTCATAGAAATTTTCACTGTTTATCCCTCATTTCTTAGTAATAATTATGAAAATACTTAAATTTCTATGTCTTTTGTTGCTATTTTCGGAAAAATTGGATATAATAAGATATGTGTGCAAAATCAGTATTGGAGATGAAGATGATTATGACAAAAGCCAAAAAGTTTTTCTCGGAAATAAAGGATAAAAAAGTCGCCTTTATCGGTATGGGCGTTACAAATAACGATGTGATACGACTTTTTCTGAAAAAGGGGATAGACGTTACCCTCTGCGACCGCAAGGAAAAAGCCGCCGCAGGCGAGGTCGCCGCGGAGCTTGAAGCTGCGGGAGCAAAGCTGTCTCTCGGCGAGAATTATCTCGACCCGATTTACAGCAGCGACATTGTTTTCCGCGCTCCGGGAGTGTACTGGAATATTCCCGAACTTAAATCAGCAAGAGATATGGGTGTGACCGTTACTTCCGAAATGGAGGTGTTTTTCGACCTGTGTCCCTGCAAGCTGTATGCCATAACCGGTACGGACGGAAAAACCACCACTACCACCATAACGGCGGAAACCCTTGCCAGAAGCGGCAAAACCGTACATAAGGGCGGAAACATAGGACGTGCGCTTCTGCCGATAATCGAGGAGATAAACGAAAACGACGCTGCCGTTGTGGAGCTTTCAAGCTTTCAGCTTATCAGTATGAGAAAGTCCCCCGACAGCGCGGCGATAACCAATATTTATCCCGACCACCTTAACGTACACAGCTCTATGGATGAGTACGTTGGCGCAAAGCTTAACATTCTGCTTCACCAGAACGCTTTTTCCAGAGCGGTACTGAATATGGACAACGCCGAAACCGACAGGCTTTCCGAGTATGTCCGCGGCGATCTTTACAAATTCAGCAGAACTCAGAAGCCGAAATGCGGGTCTTTTCTGGACAGCGATGGCTGGCTATGTTTTACGCGCGGTCAAAATGTCGAAAAAATTGTCCATAAGGACGAAATAAAAATCCCCGGTCTGCACAATGTTGAAAACTATCTGACGGCGATATCTCTGCTGCACGGGGACGTCCCCAACGAAGCTTTTGCCGAGACCGCAAGGGAGTTCGGTGGAGTGGAGCACCGCATAGAATTTGTCCGCGAGCTGGACGGCGTGCGGTACTACAACGACAGCATTGCGACAAGTCCCGTAAGCGTAATTGCGGGTCTGAACGCGTTCGGACGGCGTATTATCGTTATTGCGGGAGGTTCGGACAAAAAGCTTGACTACGGTCAGCTTGCCGAGCCGATAAATACCTATGTAAAAACGTTGGTGCTTTTGGGTGAGACCGCGGACAGCATTGAAGCGGCTGTCAGGGCGTACCCTCACTACAACGAAGGAAAATGCCGCATTGTAAGAGTAAAAACTATGGAGGAAGCTGTGAATGCAGCCCGTGAAAACGCTCAGAGCGGCGACGTGGTAACGCTTTCTCCCGCAAGCGCAAGCTTTGATATGTACAAAAATTTCGAGGAGCGGGGACGGCACTATAAGGGCATCGTCAACGCGCTGAACTAAGGAAAGGATACTGCTATGGATTTGGAAAAGAGCATAATGTCCCTTGCGGACGCGCGGGGCGTTTCGGGCGACGAAACAAACGCCGCCGAGCTTGCGCTGTCCATGCTGAAAAGCTATACGGACGACTGCTTTATCAAAAACGGCAACGTTATCGGGCGTCTTGGCTGTAAAGGCGCAAAGCCTCACATTCTGCTGGACGCTCATATCGACCAGATAGGCTTTACGGTAACTCACATTACCGACGACGGATTTCTGAAAATCGCGGGCTGCGGCGGGATTGACCGCAGACTTCTGCTTGCACAGCAGGTCACAGTACTTGGCAGAAAGCCGCTTGACGGCGTGATCTGCGCTATACCGCCCCACCTTGAGACCGACGAGAGCAATGTTCCCGAAATGGAGGATATCTGCGTAGACGTTGGCTTGACGAAAGCGCGTGCGGAGGAAATGATTTCTCTCGGCGATAAGATCGTGTTTTCGTCAAAGTGCGAAAAATTGCAGGGGGACAGGATAACAGGTGCGGCTCTGGACGACCGCTGCGGCGTTGCGGCTGTTTTGCGCGCTCTGGAGCTTGTAAAGGATAAAACTTTACAGTGCGGGCTTTCTGTGATGTTCTCAACTCAGGAGGAAGTGGGCGAGCGGGGCGCGAAGATAGGCGCGTTCGACATTGAGCCCGACATTGCCATAGCTGTTGACGTAAGCTTCGCCCTTACTTCGGACGACTCCGAATTAAAGTGCGGAAAAATGGGCGGAGGCTGCATGATAGGCTTTTCTCCAGTGCTTGACAGGGAGCTGTCCCAAAGGCTTAAAGCTGTTGCGGAAAAGAATGACCTGCCATATCAAATAGAAGTAATGAGCGGTACGACCGGTACAAATGCGGACAGATTTTCCGTAAACAAGAACGGTGTAAAGGCTGCAACCTTGTCAATCCCGCTGAAATATATGCACACGCCTGTGGAGGTAATATCCCTTTCCGACGTGGAAAATACGGCGCAGCTTATTGCCGCCTATATTACGGAGGTGGTATCATGACGATAGAACTGCTTGAAAAGCTTTGCCGGCTGAACGGTGCTTCGGGTGACGAAAACAAGGTCAGGGACTTTATTTTAGCCGAAATTTCAGGCTTCTGTGACTGCCGTGTTGACCCTCTCGGAAACATTATCGCTGAGAAAAAAGGCGCGTCTGCCGCTTCAAAAAAGGTAATGGTTTCCGCCCACATGGACGAGGTGGGAATGGTAGTTACCTCGGTTAAGTCCGACGGAACGCTCACGGTTTCGCCAGTCGGCGGGATAGACCCTCGGGTCGCCATAGGGAGACCTGTTCGGGTGGGGGACGGCGATATCTGCGGAGTTATCGGCGCAAAGGCGGTGCATAACCTGTCCGCAGACGAAAAAAAGACCGCGCCGAAGTTTGCTTCCTTGTACGTCGATATCGGCGCGGAGGATAAGGCTGCCGCAGAAAAACTTGTGGCTTTGGGCGATTTCGTGCATTTTCATTCCGAATTTTCCGCTTTCGGGGACGGCTTTGTCAAGGGAAAAGCCATCGACGACCGCTTCGGCTGCGCTGTGATGATAGACCTTATCAAGTCCGAGCTGCTGTACGACTGCGTGTTTACCTTTGTGGTTCAGGAGGAAGTGGGGCTTCGCGGCTCGCGGACTGCCGCCTACAGCGTAGACCCAGATTTTGCCATTGTTCTTGAAGCCACAACAGCGGCGGATATTCCGCTTGCTTCGGGAGAAAAGCGCTGCTGTGAACTGGGAAAGGGAGCGGTCGTGTCCCACATGGATCGTTCCACTATCTACGATAAGGAGCTGTACAGGCTTTCCCGCGAAACAGCGTCCGAGAACGGCATCGGCTGGCAGACCAAGACTATGGTCGCGGGCGGAAACGACAGCGGAGCGATACACATTTCCCGCGGCGGAGTGCGTACCATAGCCATTTCCGCGCCGTGCAGATATCTGCATTCGCCCTCCTGCGTAGTCAAGCTGTCCGACTTGGAGGACTGCGAGCGGCTGGCGAGGCTTATGCTGGAAAAGATGTGTACGATGTGATAAAGCAGATTTTTGATATTACTTCCGAAATGGTTACGGATTCCTACTACGGCAGGAAAATTCTGGCGGCGTATAACGCCTACGGCGGGGGTTATGACTTCTGTAGGTTTTACTCCTGCGGAACAGGTGTTATTCATATCTATAACACAAGCATGGTTATAGATGGAAATATTGACTGTGATGAAGCGGGAATGTTCATTGATCTTACGAAACCTGCCGCAATAGAGACGGAAAGCAAAAAAGCTTTACACATTTGCGGAGGCTACAGTGCGGAGCATAGGACGTTGTTTCGCGTTGTACCGCAGAAATGTGGCGTTGATATAGACGGTGTAAAGGTAAACAGCTATACGGATAAATGCTTTGAAATACTGAATGAAAGCTTTGACGATATGCTTTCATATGACGACTGGTATGTGGATATATCCCATAGAATACGGCATAATGTGTCAAAGCTGTACCTTTATGAAAGCACCACAATTACACAGCAATTTAATATTAATGGATTTATTTTCCTGTCACACATTGCTACGGCAAAGTCCCAAAGAGGCAGGGGAACAGCGCGGGAGCTGCTTCGGCTGCTTGGCGGTGAAGCCGAAAAGCGTGGCGAGACCGCATACCTGTTCGCGCGGGACAAAAGATACTCTTTTTACAAATCCATAGGCTTTGAGCCTGTTTACGAAGATTTATTGTATGAAATGAAAGGTTGATACTGATGGCGGAGATTTTTGACCCGAAGCCGGTCGAGGAAAAGGGCTTCGAGATAGACGAAAGAATACTCAAACTTGCGGAAAAGGCGGAGGAGAACTGCTCTGCGGCGTTTGCTGAGACAGATAAGATAGCTCGTCTGAACGGTGAAAAGGTGCTGAGAGCGTTTATAAACAACAAGGTAAGCGCGGCTTGCATGACGGGTACGACGGGTTACGGCTACGGAGACGTAGGCAGGGATACCCTTGACAAGGTTTACGCCGACGTTTTCGGTGCGGAGGACGCTCTTGTCCGCCATACATTTGTAAGCGGCACTCATGCTCTTACCTGCGCGCTTTTCGGAGTGCTTCGTGCCGGCGACAAGCTTGTGAGCCTTACAGGTACGCCATATGACACTCTTGAAGAGGTAATCGGTCTGCGCGGCAGCGGAAACGGTTCTCTGAAAGACTTCGGCGTTGAGTACGATCAGGTTGAGCTTCTTCCCGACGGAAAGCCCGATGTGGGAGAGATATTTAAAAAGGTCAAGGACGCTAAGGTCGCTTACATACAGCGGTCAAGGGGATATTCCCTGCGTCCGACCCTTACGCTGAACGGAATTGCCGAGATAGTCAAGGCGGCAAAGGGCGCAAATCCCGACATTGTTGTTATGGTGGACAACTGCTACGGCGAATTTGTGGAAAGCAAAGAGCCTTTACAGTTTGGAGCAGACCTTATTATCGGCTCGCTCATAAAAAATCCCGGCGCGGGAATTGCCGAGACGGGCGGCTATATAGCAGGCAGCAAGAAGCTTGTGGAGCAGTGTGCTTATCGGCTTACCTGCGTTGGTATGGGCAAGGAAGTGGGTTGTACTCTCAACCAGAACAAGCTTATGTATCAGGGACTTTTCTTTGCTCCCGAAGTGGTTGCCAGTGCTGTAAAGGTTGCAACATTTACGAGTGAAATAATGACACTGCTGAAATTTGAGTGCTTCCCCAAAAGGGACGAAAAGCGTGGGGACATCATCACGGCGGTGCTGATGAAAAATGCGGACAATCTTACTGCGTTCTGTCAGGGCATTCAGAAAGGCTCTCCCATTGACAGCTTTGTTACTCCCGAGCCTTGGGATATGCCGGGTTACGATTCAAAGGTAATCATGGCGGCGGGCGCGTTCAATATGGGAGCGTCCATAGAGCTTTCCGCCGACGCGCCGCTGCGCGAACCGTTCGCGGCGTTTGTACAGGGCGGTCTGACCTATCCCACGGGAAGAATGGGTATTCTTGTGGCTTTGCAGGAAATGTTTGAAAGGCATTGTCTCAGGTTATTCTAAAATATATGCAAAAACCTCCCGCTTCATTTTGAAGTCGGGAGGTTTTAGTTATCCGCGCTTTGCAATACTGTCAGCGGCAAATTTTCCCTGAGTAACAGCAACGGGAAGTCCGCCGTTTGTGGTGAGCCATTGGCTTGCCAAAAATACGTTGGACAGACCCTTTACAGTGTTTTTCGCCGTAAGGCTTTTGTATCCCTTTTGCTCAAAAAAGCTCATATATGCGCCTTTATAGGCTCCGCACCATTTTGTGAACGTGCAGGGCGAATATGCGTCGAGCAGGACAAGCCTGTTTTCAAGTTCGGGAAAAATGTTTGTTATGCGTGTCCTTACTGTCTCTGCAATTCTTTGCTTTTCGGCACTGTAACGCTCTTTGTCATTGTAAATATTTTTCCAGTACTCATAATCCTCACTATCCTGCGGGATATTGCATTGAATCACACGCTTGTCTTTGGGGAACAGCTTTTCGTCGTAATCGTACAGCCTTATCCCGATGTAGTCAAGCTTGTTTTTTCCAACAGTATAGCTTTCGCAGGGATAAACAGCAGAACCGCTTTTCACACCGCAGTCCTCCGCGCCTATAATGCCGAACGACACGTTGAACGCCGAGGATACCTTGTAGCCGTCTTTGTTCCCGTACATTTTCCGCAGGCTTTTGTCCATGTACTTTTTATCAAGCAGCTTGCCGAAGGTCACGGCAGGGTCGGCGGCGCATATTACAAAATCACATTCAGCCACGCTTCCGTCCGCAAAGGATACGGACTGCGCTCTGTTATTGCTTATGTTTATTTTCACGGCAGGGGAGTTTGTGTGTACTTCGCCGCCAAGTCCTTTGAAGCGTTCGGTGATCCTGCGTACCATGCCAACCGAGCCGCCTGCGGGGATAGCGGCAGTCCCGCTTGTGTAAAATCCTATAGAGGAAATAAGCGTTATCGCCTTGTAGGACTCGTGCAGATATCTTTTCATCATATCCTTGACAAGAGGATTTTTAAAATGATTTGCAAGGTCGGCAATAGTGTCATTTCCGTACTCTTTTATGACCCTGCCCATTTCAGCCATGCTCATGCCGAATTTCATGTACTCAAAAAAATTCATTTCCGCAAGCGATTTTTCGCAGGGCAGCCTGACCGATTCCGCGCTTTTAACAGCGTCAAAAAGCTTGTTTATCTCGGCGCTGTCCTCGGGAGCGGCTTCCAGAAACTCCTTTCTTGCCTTGTCAATGTCTCTCCGGAAGTGCAGGACTTTTCCGTCCTTTTCAAGACAGTAAAAATACGGCTCACGGTAAAATTCCGTGCTGTCGTCTATCGCACCAATGTCACGCCATATTTTATGTAGGTCGTCCGTGGGATTGCAACCCGTCAGCCAGTGGATACAGTTGTCAATATGGTAGCCCTGCCTGTCCCAGCCCGTACACTCGCCGCCGAGGACGGCATTTTTCTCATAAATAACAGCCTCAAAGCCGTTCATAAGACAGTATATTCCTGCCGAAAGACCCGCAATACCGCCGCCTATAATAATTACCTTTTTCATTTTGCACCTCGTATAATATCCATTATCCAGTCCGTTTCGGGAAACTGCCCATTTTCAAGCATTTCGGGTGAGACCGCAAGCTGCTCCATAATGCCCTGAACGCTGCTCCAGAACGTGAACGAAAGAGCGTATGGGTCGCCCTCTCTGAAATATCCGTACTGCTGACCCGCCTTGATTATTTCCGCGGACTGTTCCATCTGACTGACGCTTAAAGCGATGTCTCTTATGTGCTGCGGTATGCCCTCGCTGCGCCGAGCTTGGGACATCAGCACAAACATATAGAACACCCAAGGCTGCTCCTTTGCGTAGGAAAAAAGCGCGTCGAGAAACCCTTTGAAAAAATCGAGAGGGTTTTCAAAATTCATTTCCTGCGGGACTTTTGTACCCTCCGCGCCCATTTTAATAAGCTCCTCGTAGAGCTGTTCCTTTGATTCAAAGTAGTGGAACATAAGTCCCACGCTCATGTCGGCGGCTTTTGCAATGTCGCCTATTTTAGTGTTGGAGTACCCTTTTTTCGCAAACAGCTCAAGAGCCTTTGAAATAATAAGCTGTCTGCGCTGTTCCTTTTGTTCGTCTCTTGTGGGCATGGCATCATCTCATTAAATTTGTGTTCATTGAATTTATATTCAATGAACTAATTATACCATGTCAAAATATTCTTGTCAAGGAGGGAATTTGAGATTTTTTTTCTAAATTCTGTTGCAAAGCTTTGCAGAATGTGATATAATATACTCTGTATTATTGACTACAGTAAGGAAGCGAGGTATTTAGCATGGACATAGAAATGGTAAGACATCTGTCAAATCTTGGCAAGCTTAGCTTTACCGACGAGGAGCTGGAAAAGGTTGCTAAGGAGATGACGGGTATTATCGAGATCATGGACACGATCAAGGAGATCGACATTGCCTATGAGCCGATCAAGGATAACCACAACGTTTACCTGAACGGTCTGCGCGAGGACAAGGCTATGGATTCTTTCCCCACGGAAAAGATCTTGCAGAACGCTGTCAACAGCGAAAGCTGCTTTGTTGTACCCAAGGTCGTTGAATAATGATTTGTATCGTACTATAGATTTGTGAAAGGATGTAAACCGATGGATATTACCGCGCTTAAGATCCGTGATATGCGCGCCGCTCTCGACAAAAAGGAAGTTTCCGCTGCCGAGCTTGCCGACGCATACTTAACGAGAATAAATGAGATCGACGGCAGCCTTGAAAGCTATATTACAGTTACTGCCGAGGAGGCGAAAGCCGCTGCCGCAAAGGCTCAGACTATTATCGACAAGGGGGAGGCAAAGCCTCTTACGGGTATCCCTCTCGCCGTCAAGGACAACATCTGCACCGACGGCGTAAAGACTACCTGTTCTTCAAAAATACTTGAAAATTTTGTACCTCCCTATGACGCTACCGTTATGGAAAAGCTCAATGCGGAGGGCATTGTCATGCTCGGAAAGGTTTCTATGGACGAGTTCGCTATGGGCGGCTCCACCCAGACTTCCGCGTTCAAGAAAACAAAAAATCCCTACGACTTAGGCAGAGTTCCCGGCGGAAGCTCCGGAGGCTCGGCTGCGGCTGTAAGCGCGTCGCTCTGCGCGGCGGCTCTCGGCTCGGACACGGGCGGCTCTATCAGACAGCCCGCTGCGTTCTGCGGAGTTACTGGCATGAAGCCTACCTACGGAAGAGTTTCCCGCTACGGACTTGTGGCGTTTGCAAGCTCCCTCGACCAGATAGGTCCTATCGCTAAGGACGCTCACGACTGTGCGGTTATCCTCAATGCGATTTCGGGTTACGATTACCACGACGGAACAAGCGCAAAGCTTGACGTTCCCGACTTTACCGCTAAGATCGGTCAGGATATCAAAGGCATGAAGATAGCGATGCCCAAGGAGTTTTACGCCGACGGTATTGACGACGATGTAAGAAACGCGGTTACGGAGGCTGCAAAATGGTACGAAAAGCAGGGCGCGGTTATTGTTGACTGCTCCATGCCGTCGCTGAAATACGCAGTTGCGGCGTACTACCTTATTGCTTCCGCGGAGGCATCCTCTAACCTGTCAAGATATGACGGTATCAAGTACGGACACCGCTCCGAGGTTGGGGACAGCTACAGCGATCTTGTGTGCAATTCCAGAAGCGAGGGCTTCGGCGACGAGGTAAAGAGACGTATCCTGCTGGGCAACTATGCGCTTTCCAGCGGCTACTACGACGCTTACTACGGCAAGGCAATGGCTCTGAAGCAGAAGATTCGTGAGGAATACGCTGAGATATTCAAGGGCTGCGACGTTATCCTTACGCCGACTGCGCCTACTGTTGCATACGGCGTGAACGAAAATATCTCCGATCCCGCAAAGATGTATCAGGCGGACATATGCACCGTAACGGTGAATATCGCGTCCCTTCCCGCGATCTCCACGACCTGCGGCTACGACAAGGACGGTATGCCCATAGGTATGTCCATAATTGGAAAGCACTGGGACGAGGCGACCGTGATCCAGGCTGCCGACGCTTACGAAAAGCAGTTTGAGCGCATTCCCGCTAAGATATAAAGAAAGGTACGGTGAAAAAAATGTCTGCATATATTCCTGTAATCGGTCTTGAGATCCATGCGGAGCTTCTGACCAAATCAAAGGTTTTCTGTACCTGTTCCGCTGAATTCGGCGGCGATAAGAACACCCGCTGCTGTCCCGTATGCTCGGGTATGCCCGGCACGCTTCCCATTATAAACCAGACAGCCGTTGAGTACGCCGTAAAGGCTGGCTTTGCGCTGGGCTGTGATATCAACAAGTTCTCCACATTTGACAGAAAGAACTATTTTTACCCCGATCTTCCCAAGGCGTACCAGATATCTCAGCTGTATCTGCCGCTTTGCATAAACGGTCTCGTGCCTATCGAGTACGAGGTTGACGGTGAAAAGAAAACGAAAAATATCCGCATTAACCGTATCCACCTTGAAGAGGACGCGGGAAAGCTTATCCACGACGATTTGAACGGAGTTTCTCTTGCGGACTACAACCGCTGCGGAATCCCCCTTATCGAGATCGTTACGGAGCCCGATATCGGCTCTGCCGACGAGGCAAAGGCTTTCGTTGAAAAGATTTCTCTGCTGCTCCAGTACGCGGGAGTCTGCGACTGTAAAATGGAGCAGGGTTCGCTCAGGTGCGACGTAAATATTTCCATAATGAAGCCCACCGACACAGAGCTGGGTACAAGAGCGGAGATAAAGAACCTGAACTCCATCAAGGCTATCGGACGTGCGATCGACTTTGAGATTTACCGTCAGGGCAAGCTTCTGGATATGGGCAAGAGAGTTGTTCAGGAGACCCGCCGTTTCGACGACAACAGGGGAGAGACCAAGTCCATGCGTTCCAAGGAGGACGCTCACGACTACCGCTATTTCCCCGAGCCGGATATCTTGCAGGTTAATTTCACAGACGAGGATTTGGACGCTATCCGCGCAAAGCTTCCTGAAATGCCCTACAAGAGACTGGAAAGATACCTTGCGGACGGTCTCAGCGAGACTGACGCGAAAATTATCGTAAATCAGAAAATTCTGTCCGACTTTTTTGATACGGCGGTTAAGGCTTACAGCAATCCTAAGTCGGTGTGCAATTTCCTTATCGGCGAGATGATGAGACGTATCAATCTGGGCGAGGTTGCTCTTGATAATCTGCCCTTTACCGCGGAGCAGTTTGCTAAGCTGGTTGAAATGGCGGATACAGACAAGGTTTCCAAAAACGACGCCAAGAGCGTGTTCCGTACCATGTGCGAAAAGGGCGGAGACCCCGAAGAGATCGCCAAGGCGGCGGGACTGCTCATCACCAACGATACGGGCAAGGTTCTTGAAGTTATCGAGGAAGTTCTTGCGGCGAACGAAAAGGCTGTTGCACAGTACACGGGAGGCGACCAGAAGGTATTCGGCTTCCTTATGGGACAGTGTACAAAGGCTTTGAAAGGCGTCTGCACACCTAAGGTCATCAAGGAAGAGCTTGAAAAGAAGCTTAAATCGCTTTGATGAAAGGGGACTTTGACTGCGAGCGGCAGTAAGGTACTGCAAAATTTAACTTCTTTTCTGAAAAGTGTTCCAATAGAATTTATGGAGTGAAGGTATGAAAATAGAAATAAAGTCTGATGGAGTTTGGTACCATGGTTCTAATATGCTTTTTTCAGAGTTAAGAACCAACAGTACAATCACACAATGGAAAGAACTCGCAGAGGCATTTTCACACCGGCCAACTGCTCTGGGATATGATGACGATGGCGTGATCAGTCATAACGGAGCGGAAAAAGGTTATTTGTATATAATTGATGAGCCTATTGACTTTCAGAATGATATATGCCCGCATCCGAGAACTACAATGGATGAAAATGCTGAGTTTTTGACGAAGCGTCCCTTAAAAGTAAAAATGATTTGTGAATTATAAATTCAGTTTTAAGACTGCAAAACCGGCAGAGAACACTTTCCCGAAAAGGGAGAAATTTAACTGAAAGGTTGTTTGGAAAATGATAAAAGTCAGCGGAACAGATCTGCTTGAAGAATTTGACCTTGACGAGGCGTTGTCAAAGGTCGGGGAGACTATCGAGCTTTGCGCCTGCGTACACAGCGTAAAGCAGATGAGCGGCTTTGCGTTCGTTTCTCTGCGGACGGCAAGGTACGTTATCCAGTCGGTGTACAGCGAGGCGGACTGCGCCGACCCTCTGGACGAGATACGCGAGGGCTGCTTTGTAAAGACAACGGCTGTTGTGAAAAAGGAGGAGCGTGCCCGCAACGGTATCGAGCTTGTCCTGAAAACGATAAAGCTTATGTCCAAGCCAACAGATGACTATCCTCTCCACGTTTCAAAGCGCAGACTGGGCTGCTCGCTGGACGTTAATCTGGACAACAGAAGCGTTGCGCTCCGCAATCCTTTTGAGAGGGCGACGTTCAAGTTCCAGGAGGGCGTTGCGGAGGCTTTCCGCAAGTTCATGCTGGACAACAAGTTTACCGAGATACACACCCCGAAGATCGTTGCTCAGGGTGCAGAGGGCGGCGCGAATATTTTCCATCTGGACTACTTCCAGAAGAACGCTTTCCTCAACCAGTCGCCCCAGTTCTATAAGCAGACTGCCGTTGCGTTTTTCGACAGGGTTTTCGAGATCGCTCCCGTGTACCGCGCCGAGCGTCACGCTACGTCCCGTCACCTGAACGAGTACATCGGTCTGGACTTTGAAATGGGCTACATCAACGATATGTACGACGTTATGAACATGGAGACCGCCATGCTTCGCTATATGATGCAGTACCTCAAGGAAAATTATCAGCACGAGATAACAATTCTCGGCGCGGATATTCCCGAAGTAGGGGAGATACCATCCATCAAGTTTGAGGACGCTATCGCTCTTATCAAGGGTTCAAAGGCTAAGAACAAGTTTGACCTTGAACCCGAGGACGAGATTTTCCTGTGCAATTACGCAAAGGAAAATTACGGTACAGAGTTTATTTTCGTAACGAATTTCCCGTCGTCCAAGCCGCCGTTCTACGCAATGAACGACAAGGACGATCCCCGCACTGCCTGCAAGTTCGACCTTTTGTTCAGAGGTCTGGAGATTACCACCGGCGGTCAGCGTATCCACGATTACAACGAACAGCTTGAAAAGATGAAAGCGCAGGGTCTTGACCCTGAGGACTTCAAGTCCTATCTGGAGGTACACAAGTACGGTCTGCCACCTCACGGCGGACTAGGAATCGGTCTGGAGCGTCTTGTAATGAAGCTGCTGGGTCAGCAGAATATCCGTCAGGCTTCCATGTTCCCAAGAGATCTGAACAGGCTTATACCGTAAGCGGGAACGATCAAATAAAATTAAAAAGCAGGCTTGCATTAAAGCAGACCTGCTTTTAGTTTAATATCGGACGTGAAGCTTAAAAAGAATGATGATAATTAAAGCACTGCATATTTATCATAAAAAGTTCTGTTTTTTACGGAAAATATAGTGCAATATGCAAGAAAATAAAAAAATCCTGCAAAATTTTAAAAAGGGTATTGACAAACCGGATCAAATGGTGTATCATAATATACATGATGAATAGTTAAAAGCAATGACGCTTTAGCATACGGACAGCAGTCCGTGTGCTGAGGCGTTTTGTACATTTGAGGAGGAAATTATTATGTCAGAAGTTACGAATCAGAATGTTAAATGCGTTCAGGATTATTTTGGCTGCAACGTTTTTAACAAGGAGACCATGAAAGAAAGACTTCCGAAGAACGTGTATAAGGCCCTGCTGAAAACTCAGAATCTGGGTATCGCTCTGGACGTTGACGTTGCCGAGGTAATTGCAAACGCTATGAAAGAATGGGCTGTGGAAAAGGGCGCAACACACTATACGCACTGGTTCCACCCAATGACCGGCGTTACCGCCGAAAAGCACGACTCCTTTATCTCGCCCACAAGCGACGGCAAGGTCATCATGGAATTTTCGGGAAAAGAGCTTATCAAGGGCGAGCCTGACGCTTCATCTTTCCCGTCGGGCGGTCTGAGAGCTACCTTTGAGGCAAGAGGCTACACCGCTTGGGATCCCACCTCTCCCGCGTTTGTCAAGGACGGTTCTCTCTACATTCCTACCGCTTTCTGCTCCTACACGGGCGAAATTCTCGATAAAAAGACCCCGCTGCTCCGCTCCATGGACGTTATCTCCGAGCAGGCTATCCGTGTTCTCCGTCTTTTCGGCAACACCACCGCTACAAGAGTTACCACAACGGTAGGTCCCGAGCAGGAGTACTTCCTTGTTGACAAGGCGCTCCACGATATGCGTAAAGACCTTATGCTGACAGGCAGAACCCTTTTCGGCGCAAAGGCTCCCAAGGGTCAGGAGCTGGAGGACCACTACTTCGGCAACATCAAGGACAGGGTTTCCGCATACATGAAAGACCTTGACGAGGAGCTTTGGAAGCTGGGTATCCTTGCCAAAACAAAGCACAACGAGGTTGCTCCCGCACAGCACGAGCTTGCTCCAATTTTCACAACTTCTAACGTAGC
>JAIEDQ010000130.1 GCA_029067895.1 Oscillospiraceae bacterium
ATTCAGAACCTTTTTCATAAGCTGCTTTCGGCTGATTGGCGCTTCAACGGAAATAATTTCCTCTGCCGCCTTTTTAATAGCAGCCTTGTTCTGGGGCAGATAAAAGGCTTCGGCAGTTCCCCTGATAATAACGGGTGCGTTTATATACGGCTTTGCCGCTGTAATCGCAGCTGCTGACGGTTCTTCCTTTTCAAACTGTATATTTGCAAAGGCAAGCGGCTTTGAAGACGGTTTTACCTCTTTCTTTTCGGGTATGCTTTCAATTGCCGCTTTAATATTTCTTAGCACCCGTTCCTTGTCATCAAGCCAGTCAAGAGTCCATATTCGGATAATATTCCAGCCAAGTCCGTTCAGTACGCTTGGCTGCAGAACGAATCTGTCGCGGGAATTGGAGCAGCGGCTGTTATTTCTGCCGTCAAGAAGGATACCGAGAAGATATTCTTTTTCATTTTTGGGATCGACAATTCCAATATCGACTTTAAATTCTGAGCAGCCGATATTACATCTGACTTTATATCCCATTGCCGAAACAGCGTCGGCTATCTCAGCAGGCAGATAGTCGGGAACAGCATTTTCTGTTTCCGCTCCCTGTGCTGTGCTGACAACAGGCAATTTTCCCTTTTCCGCAAATTCGAGGAAGCCTTTCAATCCGGCAACACCCTCGGAACGCGTTCTTGAAAGGTCGATCTGTTCTGGACGGAGCGTAGAGTAAACTATCATAGATTTTCTTGCTCTTGAGATTGCAACGTTGAGACGCCTCCAGCCGCCGTCACGGTTGAGCGGTCCGAAGTTCATGGAAATTTTTCCGTTTTCATCAGGTCCGTAAGCAACGGAAAAAAGAATAACATCACGTTCGTCACCCTGAACATTTTCAAGATTTTTTATGAATACAGGCTCGTCCGATTTTCTGTCAAAGTCTTCAAGGTCGGGGTGCTTTGCCCATTCCTCACACAGCATATCATCAATAAGATTTTGCTGGACGGAGCTGAAGGTTACAACGCCTATGCTGCTGTTTCTGAGCGTTTCGTCGCTTAGACGGCGGATTATCTCATCAACAACGGCTTTTGCCTCTGCTTTGTTCTGCTTGCTTTTGCCCTTGTCGTAAAAGCCCTCGGGGTGAACTATCTTCACTTCGGAAACAAGGTCGTTTGCCGACGGGAAGGTAAGCAGCTTATTGTCGTAATATTTCATATTGCTGTATGTAATAAGACTTTCGTGGCGTGAACGGTAGTGCCATTTAAGATACTGCTGCGGCATTGAAATGGCAAGGCAGTCGTCAAGCAAGCTTTCAAGGTCTTCCTTGTCGCAGTTTTCCTCATCAATGCGGTTGGACGTGAAAAAGCTTGTTGGCGGAAGCTGTTTGGGGTCGCCGACTATTATCACGTTTTCTCCTCTCGCTATCGTTCCTACGGCTTCACTTGTAGGAAGTTGCGACGCTTCGTCAAAAATTACAAGGTCAAACTTCGGGAACGACGGGTCAATATATTGTGCCACCGAAATAGGGCTCATAAGCATACAGGGGCAAAGCTTTCTGAGAAGATTAGGTATCTTGTCAAACAGGCTCCTCAGGGACATCATACGTCCGTTGCTTTTTATTGCACGTTTCAGTATACCCATTTCGGAGGTTGCGGCGCTTGCAGTTCCCGATGCAGGTATTTTTGAGGATAGTCTTGCTGAAAGCTCCTGCACGGTAAGCAATGAAAATCTGTCTATGGTTTCCTTGAATCGTTCAATAAGTTCGTCATAGTTTCTTCCGCTGAAATTTTTGAGACGTTCATCATTGTCTATCATCAGCAATGCAAGTCCGTAATTCAGTCCGCAGAAATACGCTGATTCAATATTTTCCGCAGTTATTTTTCCGCTTTTGTAGCTTTCGCTCACGCAGACAAGACCGTTTTCTCTGAGCGCAGTATCCGCCTTTTTGAATTCTGCTGCGTCTTTCAGTCTGTCCGAATTTGCCGCATGGCGTTCAAACGCTTTTGCCGTTTCGTCAAACCATTTGGGAGAGTTATTTACGAGAGACATATCTACCGCAAATTTATTTTCAAATGCTTCAAGCGAAGCAAAGAATTCCGAAAGCTCTCTGCCTGCGTTTGCGAAAGCCGACGGAGAAGATACATTCTTAAGCTTTTCTGCAAGCTCCGAAGCAGGAACGCCTTTTTTTCTTATGGCTGACATTATCGCCTCAGTCTTGTTTACCGAAGCCGCCAGTGTTTTCCAGTCAGTCTGCTCATTGGCAAATATACCTGTAAGCATAGCCGCAATATCTGCGGGGACATCGCATATTGCTTTCTTCTTTTCGCTGATCGTGCAAAGCGTTTCGTGAATATCCGCAATGCTTGCCTTTGTTATCTCGGAAGGGTTTTTTGCGTAAAGCTTAAGCTCCTTTACAAGCTTTGAAAGTCCCATAGCCTTGGGCAGGAACCATGAGCTTTCAGCTTGTCTGCGCCTTAATTTCGCGTCCTCGGCGTTGTATTCAAATACGGAGCTTTCAAATTTTTCTTCCGTCTGCACCCGCAGCTCGCTGTACTCTCTGCCCGTTTCAAGAAGTTCATTTATCCTTTTGATGACCGCGTCATAATGTGCGGACGCAAGCAATTCAGGCAGCAGGTCACCGTCCGTTTGAAGCGCTGTTTCAATATCTTTAAGCATCAGGACCGCCGCTCTGTCCATTTCTCCGCCGTACCCAAAAGCAGTTTTAAGCTCATCGGCAAAAGCTTTGCAGGAAACTGCTTTGTCGGCAAGAGTCTCGGCGCTTTTCTTGAATTCATCTCGCAGCTCCATAGAATATGCGGATACTCCGATGTCATTTAGCGGGAAATCCGAAAATACACCCGTTTCGGAGATAGCCGTCCTGTATTGACCGATAAGCTCATTTCTTGCGGAAATATCTTCTTTTGTCAGGTCGGCAAGAGTATTTTTGTCAAAGGTTATTTTTCCGTACTCGGAAAAATTTCTCTCAAACTCAGAAATTGCTTCATAAGGCGAAATTCCTGCTTTTTGTTTTTTATGAAGAGCGGCAATGATACCGTTAAGGTTGTTCTTCTGCTTGTTGAGTTTTTCGGCTTCGGCGGTGTATTCTTCGGGAAATTTTATCCTGCCGACTTCAAGGGTTTTATTTAATTTGCCGAGTACGGCAGATTTGTTTGTCTTATTTGAATGGAGTTCAAGGCAGAACGGATCGAGTCCGATACTTTCAAGGCGTTTTCGTACAACGTTGAGCGCAGCCATTTTCTCCGCTGCGAAAAGAACTGTTTTGCCGTTATAAAGAGCGTTTGCGATCATATTGGTTATTGTCTGGGATTTTCCCGTTCCGGGAGGTCCGTGAAGCACAAAGCTTTGTCCCATTCCCGCAGCAGCGATCGCCGTAAGCTGTGAAGAGTCGGCGCTCATAGGTACCGCCGTATTTGCGGTATCAAATTCCGTATCTATATTTTCGGAAGTTATATTTATTTCTTCCGGAGTCCATGTCATCGCTCCTTCTATAAGGCTTGATACGACTTTATTCTGCTTGATTTCCTCGGAGCGGCTTCTTAAATCGCTCCACATAACGAACCGGCTGAACGAGAACAATCCGATAAAAGCATACTCTTCAACATTCCAGCGCGCTTTTCCCATAACAGCCTGACGGACGGTATTGAAAACAAGAGGCAGGTCTATTCCGTGTTCGTCAAGAGGCAGCGGATCAAGTCCTGTAATATTTACTCCGTGATCCTGACGAAGATATTCAAGCAGGGTTATATTTATCTGAGACTCTTCCTGACGGCTTCTGATAACGTAGCCTTTATTCCTTGTATTTCTTACGATGTCGATGGGGATAAGCACAATAGG
>JAIEDQ010000131.1 GCA_029067895.1 Oscillospiraceae bacterium
AAAAACAGAGAGTTTTCACAAAATTTACCCGATAAAAATATATCTGTTTCTCAGCTTGTAAATAACTACGCGCTGTGCAATTGTGCATTGCGTGCTTTGTGGAATGGGATATATTTGAGAAACGTTATTTGCGAAAATAATATATTTTTTGATGAAAACGTCAGATTTGGTATGGAAGATTATTTATTTAATTTAAAAGTATTGGAATATATTGATACAGTCTGCTTTATCAGCAATATTTTGTATATTCACTATGACAGAATTGAACAGAGTACATCTGCCAAATATGCTCCGCAAAAATATGCAGATATTATTAATACTGCTAAAATGGAAAGGCTTTTTCTTGAAAAGCGTACATCAATAAAAGAAACATGGATCTATCATCAGTATCAATATTTATCATTTTACTTAGGTATTTTGACCCACCCCAATAATCCAATCAATATAAATCAAAAAAAAGATATTCTTAAAAAAATAAACGAACCCGACCAACTGGGACTTCAATGCAGCCGAATATTATGTTTTAATTTTTTTTTCAGAGATCCTAAAAAAGGAGTAATTTCAATTTTATATAATTTCAAAGCCTATAGAATATTATTGCTTTTGCATGAAAAATACCGTATGATGACAAGGTATGTAAAAAAATAATACAACTTTTTATATAGTTATTATGAAAGAAGGTAGTATCAATGGTAGGAATAATCTTAGCAGGCGGAAAGGGAACCCGTCTGTATCCGAATACTATAGCAGTATCAAAACAGCTGCTGCCGATATACGACAAGCCTCTTATATATTATCCGCTGTCGGTATTGATGCTTGCGAATATACGCGATATACTGATAATTTCCACACCTGAAGATACGCCGAATTATCAAAAGCTATTTTCGGACGGCTCACAGCTCGGACTGAAAATTGAATATGCGGTACAGGACAAGCCCCGCGGACTTGCGGACGCGTTCATTTTAGGCGCGGATTTCATAGGCAGCGACAGTGTTTGCCTTGTTCTCGGAGATAATGTTTTTTACGGACAGTCTTTTTCGCGTACTCTTGAAAATGCTCGAAAAAAAGCGGAAAACGGCGGCGCGGTAATTTTTGGGTACCCTGTAAAAAATCCCCGCGAATTTGGTGTGGTTGAATTTGATGAAAATATGAAGGTAATTTCTATAGAGGAAAAACCTAATGAACCCAAATCAAATTACGCCGTTCCGGGACTGTATTTTTACGATAACAATGTCGTTAAGATAGCTAAAAATGTAAAACCGTCAGCCCGCGGTGAAATTGAGATAACGTCTATAAATAATGCTTATCTTGAGCAGAAAAAACTGACCGTCGAGCTTCTCGGACGCGGTATGTCATGGCTTGACACAGGTTCTCCAAAGGGTATGCACAAGGCGGGGGACTTCGTAAAAACTGTGCAGGAGATGCAGGGCTTTTACGTTTCCTGCATTGAAGAAATTGCGTGGAGACGCGGCTTTATTGATATAGATCAATTGAAAAAATTAGGCGAGCAATTAAAAATGACCGACTACGGAAAATATATTTTATCGCTTACGGAGGGAAAACAATGACTGTAATTGTTACCGGAGGAGCAGGATTTATCGGCTCAAATTTTATTTTTCATATGCTGAAAGAATATCCCGATTACCGAATTATCTGTCTGGATAAGCTTACATATGCCGGAAATTTGTCCACATTAAAATCGGTTATGGACAATAAAAACTTCCGATTTGTAAAGGCAGATATTTGTGACAGAGAAACAGTTTGCAAATTGTTTGAAGAAGAACGTCCCGACATCGTGGTAAATTTCGCAGCGGAAAGTCATGTTGACCGCTCTATTGAAGATCCCGACGTTTTTTTGCAGACAAACATTATGGGTACTGCTTCACTTATGGATGCTTGCAGAAAGTATGGCATTACACGGTATCATCAGGTCTCAACGGACGAGGTTTACGGCGACTTGCCGCTTGACCGTCCCGATTTGTTTTTTACTGAGAAAACTCCGATACATACAAGCAGTCCATATTCTGCGTCCAAAGCTTCTGCCGATCTTTTGGTTATGGCGTACCATAGAACTTACGGTCTGCCTATAACAATTTCTCGGTGTTCAAACAATTACGGACCGTATCATTTCCCCGAAAAGCTTATTCCGCTGATGATAGCAAATGCGCTGAATGATAAGCCTCTGCCCGTATACGGCAAGGGCGAAAACGTTCGTGACTGGCTTTATGTTGAGGATCACTGCAAGGCTATAGACCTGATAATTCACAAAGGAAAGGTCGGTGAAGTGTACAATATCGGCGGACATAATGAAATGAAAAATATCGACATAGTAAAGCTGATATGCAAAGAACTGAACAAGCCCGAAAGTCTTATCACATACGTAGCAGACCGCAAGGGACACGATATGCGGTACGCTATTGACCCGACTAAAATACATAACGAGCTTGGCTGGCTGCCCGAAACCAAATTTTCGGACGGTATTAAGAAAACGATAAAATGGTATCTTGAAAACCGCGAATGGTGGGAAGAAATTATCAGCGGAGAATATCAGAATTACTATGAAAAAATGTACGGGGCGAGAGTATGAAAATAATTGTCACAGGTGCGCGGGGACAGCTTGGAAACGACGTTGTTTCTGAATTGAGACAACGAGGTCACAACACGGTCGGAATTGATATTGAAGAGCTTGATATTACCGATAAAAATGCGGTTGAAAGTTTTATTTTAAAGGAAAAACCTGATGCAGTAATCCACTGTGCGGCATGGACTGCGGTGGACGCTGCGGAAGAGTCTGAAAATCAAAGCAAGGTTTACGCAGTGAATTATGATGGTACAAAAAATATTGCAGAAAGCTGTAAAAAAATTGACTGCAAAATGATATACATAAGCACCGATTACGTTTTTGACGGCGCAGGCAGTGCGCCTTGGGAAGCTGACTGCAAAAGCTTTAAACCTCTCGGTATTTACGGTGATTCAAAGCTTAAGGGTGAGCTTGCGGTATCGGAAATACTTGAAAAATATTTTATTGTGAGAATTTCATGGGTGTTCGGTCTGCATGGGAATAACTTTGTGAAAACAATGCTGAATATCGGGGAAAAATACGATTCGGTGAGAGTTGTGAACGATCAGATAGGTACGCCGACTTACACTCGTGATTTGGCTGTACTTCTTGCGGATATGGCGGAAAGTGAAAAATACGGTTTTTATC
>JAIEDQ010000132.1 GCA_029067895.1 Oscillospiraceae bacterium
TTTTTCGGACATTGCAAAAAAGCTTTCGGATAGGTTTGCGGACGTGAAAAGCGTTGTAATGAACGTTAATCCGAAAAACACCAACGTTATTATGGGTACCGAAAATATCACGCTTTTCGGCAGCGGCGAGATCACCGACATTCTCTGCGGCAAAAAAATCACGCTTTCGCCAATGTCCTTTTATCAGGTGAACACGGCTCAGGCGGAGCGTCTATACCGTCAGGGAATGGAGTATGCGGAGCTGACTGGAAGTGAGACCGTCCTTGACCTTTACTGCGGAGCGGGTACTATCGGACTTGCTTTCTCGGACAAGGCGAGAAAAATTGTCGGCTGCGAAATTGTCCCCGAAGCGATTGAAAATGCTAAAAGAAATGCAGAATTAAACGGTGTCAAGAATGCGGAATTTTACTGCGGGGACGCGGGAGAACTTGCCGCAAAGCTTGCGGACGAGGGTATCGTCCCCGACGTTGCGGTGATAGACCCTCCGAGAAAGGGCTGCGACAAGCTTACTTTGGACAGTTTGGTGAGAATGTCCCCCAAGCGGATAGTGATGATTTCCTGCAATCCTGCCACAGCCGCGCGGGACGCGAAGTATCTTGCGGAGAACGGGTACGAAGTGAAAAAGGCGCGGGCGTTTGATTTGTTTCCGAGGACTGGGCACGTTGAGACGGTTGTCTTGCTTTCCAAGGGAGAAATCGAGTCGAAAAAGGTCAGAGTGGAGTTCTCGCTGGAGAATATGGACTTGTCAGATTTTCAAAATGGTGCGACTTATGAACAAATAAAGGAGTATGTTAAAGAACAGACTGGATTTTCGGTATCTTCTCTGTATATTGCTCAGGTGAAGCAGAAATGCGGAATTATTGAGAGGGGAAATTATAATAAGGCAAAGTCTGACGGTGCAAAACAGCCTAAGTGTCCGCCTGACAAGGAGCGGGCTATTATGGAGGCTTTTAAGCATTTTAGAATGGTTTAATGATATAAGGAAGTAGAGGCGATAAATGATTCTTTGAAATATTTTAATATTATACAATTAGTTGTTTTGCTGTGTAAATTAACTCATATGTGTTAAAACCTAAATAGAGTGTAAAAATAGTGTAAAGGAGAGTTTGAATGGGATTTAAAACCGTTATTTTACGATTTAGAGAAAAGAATATACGGATACAATTTTTGCCGTAGGCTTTTCCGACCATGGGAGAACTTTAAAAGGACTTGGTTTCTTAGAGGGAGACGATCAGAAAAATGCACGGATAAACTTTAACCGGCTTGAACAATATTCCGCTTGGTACAAGACTGACTGCGATATGATCACGCTCAAGCCCGCAAATGAAAAAATGCCTTTGGCTAAGGCTTGTACTAACGCGCTTTTCAGAGGAATAGAATTGCTATTGAATAACGACCATTGCGGAGAAGATAAAATGCAGGGTCACGGCATGGTTATTTACAGGAACTGGTGCGATTTGCTGAGGGAAGAAAACCAAAGAAATGCAGAACGAATAGAATGTACTTTTCCCCACGCATTTATTCATTATGAAAACAAGTACAGAACCAAACAGTTTTTTGAATTGTGCATAAATATAATTCCGGGTATCAATAAGGAATTAATGACTTTGGCGGTAAATCAATACAATGACATTGTAACTTCCGCAACAGAAATAGCAACCATTGCTCACCTGCAGGATTCCTTTCCAAAGGAGGAATTGAAAGAAAAAAGAAATCATATAATTGAACTGCTGTGCAGAAGCAGAGAGCAGGATGAGCTTGCTTTATCTTATATACAAAAGGCAGCGGCAAATATTCAGAAATAAACCTTACAAAAAGAATGAAACTTGATGTTATCACTATTGCCTTGGGTATGCTTACAACGATTTTTTTGATGTTTCTATGTGAACACGCTCTATTATTATAATTATATAAACTTATAAAAATACATGGAGGTAAAAATCAATGGAATTTGAACAATTATGCTTTACACCAATGGTAAAAGACGATATCCCGCTTTTGACTCCTATTATGA
>JAIEDQ010000133.1 GCA_029067895.1 Oscillospiraceae bacterium
GAAAATTATCAGATGGAAGAGATTGCCGGACAGCTCTGCGAGTTTAAGATCAAGCTTAACGAGATCAAGGCAAAGGCGCTTCCCGACCTTGACGACGAATTTGTCAAGGATGCTACTGAGTTTGAAACTCTTGACGAACTGAAAAACGACATGAGAACAAAGCTTGAGGAGCGTTCCGTAAAGAATGCCGATATGGAAGCCGAGAACAAGATTTTCGAGACCCTTATCGAAAAGATGACGGCTGACATTCCTCAGATCATGTTTGATAACAAGATTGATGAGATGGTAAGAGATTTTGAAATGCGTCTTTCGCAGCAGGGGCTCAATATGGAAATGTACCTGACATATACCAATATGGATATGGCTGCGTTCAGAAAGACTTTTGAGGCTCAGGCTCAGAATCAGGTCAAGGTAAGACTTGCTCTTGAAAAGATCGCGGAGCTTGAAAATATCGAGATTTCCGATGAAAAGGCTGAGGAAGAAATCGCAAAAATGGCTGAGCAGTACAACATCTCTGTTGACAGAGTTAAGTCGGTTGTGAGCGTTAAGGCTGTCAAGGAAGACCTTAAGGTCAGCGAGGCAAGCAAGATCGTTCTGGATTCCGCAAAGATCAACGGCTGATTTTTCTAATGCCGTCGTTTAGGGTGAGTACGGACAGTTTTGTTTCTGATATGAAAGTTACTACCGTACCGTTATTTGCCCAATAAGATGAAGCGCAAACCATCTTTCCGCAGAAGGATGGTTTGCTTTCGTAAACACTTCTGCGGAGAAACGAGGCTTTTATGAGTTTGGTACCTTATGTTGTAAGACAGACGGGAAGAGGAGAGCGCTCTCAGGATATTTTTTCAATGCTCCTTGAGGACAGGATAATTATGCTTTCAGAGGAAGTAAACGATACCTCTGCAAGTTTAGTGGTCGCTCAAATGCTGTATCTTGAAAGTCAGGATCCCGAAAAGGATATTTGCCTCTATATCAACAGTCCCGGCGGAGTAATTACTGCCGGTATGGCAATTTATGACACTATGCAGTATATCAAGTGCGACGTGTCTACCATTTGCATAGGTCTTGCCGCTTCTATGGGAGCTTTCCTGCTTTCATCGGGAACTAAGGGCAAGAGGCTCGCGCTTCCAAATTCTGAAATAATGATTCACCAGCCCCTTATTTCGGGGGGACTGTCCGGTCAGTGTACCGATATTAAGATCCGTTCCGACCATATGGTCAGAACGAGAGAGAACCTTAACCGTATTATCGCGCAGAACACAGGCAAGCCCATCGAAACTATCCGCGAGGATACGGAGCGCGACAACTTTATGACCGCTGCCGAGGCTGCGGAGTACGGTCTGGTCGACAAGGTAATTTTTACAAGATAAGTCTGGAGTTTGATTTATGGCCGGAAATGATAAAACTTTAAAAAGATGCGGCTTTTGCGGCAAGCCTGAAAACAAGGTGCTGAATATGTTTTCGGCGGGTGCGTGCAATATCTGCGACGACTGTGTGACGTACTGCTATGAAATGCTTGTTGCAAACGATTTGGTCGTTCCGAACTACGCCGAAAGCCGAAGCGCTAAGCCTCAGCCGCTGAAGCCAGTTAAGCTGATGAAGCCTGCGGAGATAAAAAAATATCTTGACGAATATGTTATCGGTCAGGACGAAGCTAAGATCGCACTGTCCGTTGCGGTTTACAACCACTATAAGCGCATTAACAGCCAGACGGATACCGACGACGTGGAGCTTCAGAAGAGCAATGTTATTCTCGTTGGTCCTACGGGAGTGGGTAAAACTATTCTTGCCCAGACCCTTGCCAAGATATTGCAGGTGCCTTTCGCTATCGCGGACGCCACCACTCTTACCGAGGCGGGTTATGTGGGCGACGACGTTGAGAACGTGCTTGTGAGACTTTTGCAGGCTGCCGATTTTAACGTTGAAGCGGCTCAGCGCGGCATTATTTATATTGATGAGATCGACAAGATCGCAAGGAAGTCCGAGAACACCTCCATTACCCGCGACGTAAGCGGCGAGGGAGTTCAGCAGGCTCTTCTTAAAATAGTTGAGGGAACGGTCTCAAACGTTCCTCCTCAGGGCGGAAGGAAACACCCTAATCAGGAATTTATCCATGTTGATACCAAAAATATCCTGTTCATTTGCGGCGGAGCTTTTGACGGTCTTGATAAAATTATCCAAAAGCGTACCGAGTCGTCGTCGCTGGGATTTGGCGCGGATATCAGAACAAATGCGGAAAAGGCAAAGGGTATCTACAAGGGTGTTATTCATCAGGACTTTGTCAAGTACGGAATGATTCCCGAGCTTGTAGGCCGTATGCCTGTTATAACCGTCCTTGACGAGCTTGACGAGAAAATGCTGACAAGAATACTCACCGAGCCGAAAAACTCGCTTGTTAAGCAGTACAAAAAGCTGTTTGAGCTGGACGGTATCGAGCTTACCATTGAGCCGGAGGCTATGAAAGCAATCGCGAAAAAAGCCATCGACCAGAAAACCGGTGCACGCGGTCTGCGTTCGATCGTTGAGAAAATTTTACAGCAGTCAATGTTTGAACTGCCTTCTGATAATGATGTATGCGGGCTTACGGTCACGGAGGAGTGCGTCACCGATGATGTGAAACCGCTGGCTAAAATTGGAAAAAAGAAAATCCTGAAGAAATAAAAAATGCGCTTTTTGATCTTATGCTGATCCTTGTTTCGGGTATGGCAGGGGGCTTCTGCCCTCTTGCGTCCGAAATTCGGACTCATTGTCAGAAAGCGCATTTTCGGCAAGTTAATTTATTGTATCTAATTATTCATTATTTTTTTACAAAGACGATTTATACTAAATTTGTTATCTTAAATTGTTACTTGAAAAATCCGAAGATATAATATATAATAGATAGTGTATTACGATAATTTATGTCGATTTATCGACGCAGGAGGTTATTATGAGGACAAAGCTTGAGAAAACTTCTATCCCTGCTCTTGCTATGAGAGGCGTAGTTGTTTTCCCCAATATAGTTATGCATTTTGACGTATCAAGGGAAAAGTCGGAGTCCGCGCTTAAAGCGGCTTTGAAAAATGACAAAATGATTTTTCTTGCCACCCAGAAGGACGACTTGGTAGAGGATCCGTCCGTAAAGGATTTGTACCGTGTGGGCGTTGTTGCCGAAATAAGGCAGACACTCAAAGGCGCTGACGGCATCACCCGCGTTCTTGTGGAGGGAAAATACAGGGCGAAGCTGATTGATATCGTTGAGAGCGAGCCGTATCTCATCGCAGATATCAAACCTTTTCCCGAGATAACCAGACTGCGCACGGACGAGATCGAGATCGAGGCTGTTATCCGCGCGATAAAGCAGGCGTTTTATCAGTATTCTATGCTTATGCCGAGAATGCCTAAGGAGCTTGTGTCATCTGTTATGGACGAAAAAGATCCGTTCAAAGTGTTTGAAACACTGGTGTTCAACATTCCTCTTGCAGTCGAGGACAAGGAAATGCTCCTTGAAGAAAGCCACATAATTTCCCGTCTGGGAATGCTTCTGGCGATGATATCCCGCGAGGTCGAGGTGCTGGATATTGAGCGGCACATTCAGGCAAGGGTACGCGACCAGATAGACAACAGTCAGCGGGAATATTATCTGCGTGAGCAGATGAAAGCCATAGCAAGTCAGCTTGGCGAGGACGAGGAGTATCAGGACGAGGTCGACGAATACACCGAGGCGATCATGAAGCTGAATCTCTCGGAAGAGACAAGAACCAAGCTTCTGAAAGAAGCCGACAGACTCAACAGAATGTCCCAGTCCTCACAGGAGGCGTTTGTTATACGCAACTATCTGGACAACGTTCTGGAGCTGCCGTGGAACAAGTCCACAAAGGACAAAAACGATATAAACAAGGTCAAAGCCGCTCTCGATAAGGATCACTACGGTCTCGAAAAGGTCAAGGAAAGAATTCTGGAGAACATTGCGGTCAGAGAGCTTAAACCAGACATCAAGGGACAGATCATCTGTCTGGTGGGACCTCCCGGTGTTGGTAAAACCTCTATCGGAAAATCCATTGCCTCCGCGCTGGGCAAGAAATACCAGAGGGTATCTCTCGGCGGCGTTCGGGACGAATCCGATATCCGAGGTCACAGAAAGACCTACATAGGCGCAATGCCCGGAAGGATAATCAACGCCATGAAGCTGGCTGGAAGCAACAATCCGCTGATTTTGCTTGACGAGATCGACAAGCTCACTCACGATATGAGGGGAGACCCCTCCTCCGCACTTCTGGAGGTTCTTGACAGTGAGCAGAACAATGCTTTCCGCGACCACTATATAGAGGTTCCTTTTGATTTGAGCAACGTGCTTTTCGTTACTACGGCGAACACCACTCAGACTATAGACCCGCCGCTTCTCGACCGTATGGACGTTATTGAGATAACAAGCTATACCCGCGAGGAAAAATTCCATATCGCAAAGGAACATCTTGTTCCCAAGCAGCTTAAAGCGAACGGTCTGAAAGCGGTTATGCTGAAGATCACCGACGAAGCGCTCTATATGCTCATAGACAACTACACCAAGGAAGCTGGCGTAAGAACCCTTGAACGCCGTATCGCCGAGCTTTGCAGGAAGTCTGCCAAGCTTATAGTAAGCGGAGAGAAGAAGTCCGTCCGTATCGGAGAAAGAAACGTGGAGCAGTTCCTCGGAGCTAAAAAATATCTCGACGACGAGTATTCCAAGAGCAACGAGATAGGACTGGTAAACGGTCTTGCATGGACGTCAGTGGGCGGCGTGGTTATGCCGCTGGAGGTTTCCGTGTTCGACGGAAAGGGTACTATCGAGACCACGGGTTCTCTGGGAGACGTTATGAAAGAGAGCGCGAAGATCGCTGTAAGCTATGTCAGGGGAATTTCCGACAAGTACAGCATTTCCTCGGATTTCTACAAGGAAAAGGATATCCATATCCATGCGCCCGAGGGGGCTACCCCTAAGGACGGGCCGTCTGCGGGTGTGACTATGACTACTGCGCTGGTGTCTGCGCTGGCAAATATTCCTGTCCGTCATGACGTGGCAATGACGGGAGAGATAACTCTCCACGGAAAGGTTCTGCCTATCGGAGGACTTCGTGAGAAAACAATGGCTGCCTACAAGGCGGGCATGAAGACGGTGATAATACCCGCGGCAAACAAGGGCGATCTTGAGGAAGTTGACAAGGTCGTAAAGGAAAACATCAACTTTGTGTACGCCGAGAAAATTTCCGACGTTCTGGAGGTTGCTCTCGAAAAAACAGAGCCGAAGTACATCAAGCCCAAGCGTTCGGAAAGCAGCGAAAGCCGTGAGAACCGCAGCGTGGCGAGCTCGTGATAATTGCAGGCTATGGGACGGTGAAGTACCGTCCCGTGGGCTTTAAGGACAAGTGAAAGGAACGCACTATATGAATTTTAACAAAGCGGAATTTTACGCTTCATATGGCAGATTCGATCAGATACCCGACGGAGAAAAGCCCGAGGTGGCGTTTTCGGGACGTTCCAACGTGGGAAAATCCTCGCTTATAAATAAAATTTTCAACAGAAAAAATCTTGCGAGAGTATCGTCCGTTCCGGGCAAGACCGCCACGATAAATTTCTATACTGTGGACGATATTTATCTGGCGGACTTGCCGGGCTACGGATATGCAAAAATTTCCAAAAGTGACAAGCAAAGGTGGTCGGGACTTATCGAGGGGTATCTCACTTCCGATAGAGATATCGCGCTTGTAATGCAGCTTATAGATATGCGGCACCCGCCCTCTGCGGACGACTTGCAGATGATAGATTTTCTTATTGAGCGGGAGCAGCCTTTTGTAATAATCTTTACAAAGGCGGATAAGCTTTCCAAACGTCAGCGGGAGGAGCGCATGGCGGGCTTTGCACAGGAAATACCGTATTTCGACAGTATCGAGACCATAGAGTTTTCCGCGGTGACGGGCGAGGGCGTTGACGAGATACGCGCGGTCATCGAGGAAGCTACCATGGTTGAAAATGAATGATTTACTGCAAGGATATGCACGATTCTTACAAATCATAAGTTGAAATGTACCGTAAATAGATATATTTTGCAGGAATGATTGAAATTCCTGCAAAATTTTTGGGGACGGATATTGACAAATTATGATAAATTGTGTATTATAATAATATAATGCAGCCATATATTTTTAAAAGGAAGATCATATGTTTATTTTTAAATATATAAAAAGATTGGTATATTTATTAATAGCTGCTGTTATTTTGTTAATGATAAGCATTGCTGTTGTAATTGCAAAAAATCACTATGACAACATAAATGCGTGCAAGAGAAGATATCCTCATGCAATTGAATTGATAAACAACAAATATGATAATCAAATTTACTTAAGCTGTTATAGGAGTAATGGTGGGGACGATATAGAATTTTCGGTCAAATCTGCATTTGAAAAGAATTATAATTTTGAAAACATGTCAAAAAAAGATTTTTACAGTCAAATCGGATATGATATGTTCAATTGTTTTCAAGAAGAAATACAGGCATATATTGCATATGACACTGAAAACGGCTTCAATTACTTCCAATGGCCTGTATATATTACAATAATATATGACAAGGCTAAAAATGAAAAGATAACATTAGAGCTTTATGATAAAGATTGGTCAGATTTTTCGGCTTCATCATAATGATGTCACAAATGATTGGAGAATAAAATGGAGATCAAATACAGACCTGCCGAAGAAAGCGATATTAATACAATTTGCAGCTTGGTCGGCAGGGCGATAGACAGTATGGAGGAAAACCAAATTTTCCAGTGGGATAAGGTATATCCGTCGCGAGAGGTTTTTACCGAGGACATATCCAAAGGCGAGATGTTTGTAGGTACGCTGGACGGCGATATAGCCGTACTGTACACAATAAACAGGGAATGTGACGGCGCATACGATAAATGCCGCTGGAAATATACGGACTGCGAATACCGAATTATCCACAGGCTATGTGTTGACCCGAAATATCAGAAAAGGGGAATAGCTAAAAATACCTTAAAGCATATTGAAGCCGAATTGAAAAGCTCGGGCGTGGAGGCAATACGGCTTTATGTGTTCAGCAATAATCCGTCTGCACTTGCTTTGTATCTGAACAGCGGGTACAAAAAGGCGGGAACAGCAGACTGGAGAATGGGCAGATTTTTCCTTATGGAAAAACGTCTGTGAAAACAGCAGTGAAATACAGTCAAAATCTTGAAAGGAGCATAAAAATGTTTGTATCAAAAAATCTTGCGGTGAATGAAAAGGGACATCTTACTATCGGAGGAACAGACGCGGTAGATCTTGCCAAAGAGTACGGCACGCCGCTTTACGTTATGGACGAGGATCTTATCCGCGAAAACTGCCGAAGCTTCAAGCAGTCTATGGACAGCTACTACGGCGGCGCGGGACTGGTGTGCTATGCCAGCAAAGCCTTTTGCTGCAAGGAAATGTGCAGGATAATGATGGACGAGGGTCTGGGACTGGACGTTGTTTCCGAGGGTGAGCTTTACACTGCGGCAAGCGTGGGCTTCCCCATGGAAAAGGTCTGCTTCCACGGCAACAACAAAACTGACGGTGAGCTTTCAATGGCTCTGGAGAAAAATGTTGGCAGGATAATTGTTGACAACATTTTCGAGCTGGAGCGTCTTAATAAGCTTGCCTGTGAGCGCAATACAAAGGCGAATATCATGTTCAGGATCAAGCCGGGCATTGACGCGCATACCCATGATTTTATCAGAACGGGACAGATCGACAGCAAATTCGGTTTCGCACTGGAAACCGGCGAGGCGTTCGAGGCTGTGAAAAAAGCTGTTTCCCTTGAACATATCAACCTTGTAGGACTTCACTGCCACATCGGCAGCCAGATTTTTGACATTGACCCCTTTGTCCTTGCGGCAGAGGTAATGATGAACCTTATCGCTCAGATCAGGGACGAATTGGGTTACAAGGTAAAGGAGCTTAATCTGGGCGGCGGTTTCGGTATCAAGTACACCGACGCGGATTCGCCTGTTCCTTACGACAACTACATGGAAAAGGTTTCGGTAAGAGTTAAGGAAATATGTGCGGAGAAAAATCTTGACCTGCCCTTTATCCTTATCGAGCCGGGACGTTCTATCGCCGCTCCTGCGGGAGTTACGCTCTACACTGTGGGCGGGGTGAAGCACATACCCAATATCCGCACCTACATCTCGGTTGACGGAGGAATGGGGGATAACCCCAGATATGCGCTCTACAAGTCTAAGTACGATTTTGTCAATGCTGTGAGAGCTTCCGAGCCTAAGAGCGAGACCGTTACGGTGGCGGGAAAATGCTGCGAAAGCGGCGACCTTATCGGCGAGGGTGCGCCTATTCAGAAAGTCGAGGAGGGGGACATTATCGCGGTACTGGCAACTGGAGCGTATAATTACTCAATGTCCTCGAATTACAACCGTATTCCCAAGCCGCCCGTTGTTATGGTCAAGGACGGAGCTTCGAGGGTAGTTGTTAAGCGGGAGACTCTTGAAGATATCGTCAGAAACGACGTATAAAAGCGGTATCAATATGATTGATATTAACAAATGGATAGATAATTTTTCCGAAGCGCTGCACCAAACTTTCGGTACTCGCGTATGGTTTGTGGGCTTGCAGGGCAGTTACGGACGGGGAGAAGCCACAGAAACAAGCGATATAGACCTTGTTGTGATACTGGACGAGGTATCTCCCGCGGATATTCGGGCATATGACAAAATGCTGGACGGACTTCCGAACCGCGAGCTTGTCTGCGGATTTTTCAGCGGCAAAGATGAGCTTTTCGGGTGGGAGCCGTCCGACTTGTTTCAGTTTTTCTATGACACAACTCCAATAATCGGAAGTCTTGACGAGCTTTTACGGTATATCGACAAGTCCGCTGTAGACAGTGCTATCAGGATCGGAGCCTGCAATATCTATCACGCCTGCGTTCACAATATGCTGTATGAAAAAAGCGAGGATATTCTCCGCGGTCTCTATAAGTCGGCTTCGTTTACGGTTCAGGCTGTTTGTTTTAGGCAAACGGGCAAATATGTGAAATGCCAAAAGGATTTATTGGATCATGTCGAACCCGAAGAGCAGGAGATAGTCAGAATGTTTTTGCATCTGAAAAGCGGCGGCACGGCGGATTTTGAAAAGATGTCCGATATGCTGTTTCTTTGGTCTAAAAAGCTGATTGAACAACAATAAAGATACGTCCTTGTCGGTATGGTAATTAATATTTTTTGGAGGAATTTATGACCTACGATGAAAAGCTTACGAAGATCGTCCCCCATGAAAGGCAGTTCCGTTTTCAGCAGCTTGAATTTTATGCTTTTATTCACTTTACCGTAAACACCTTTACCGACAGGGAATGGGGTGACGGTACGGAAAGTCCGTCGGTATTCGCTCCCGAAAGCCTTGACCCTGAGCAATGGGTAAGGTCTGTAAAGGCTGCGGAAATGCGTGGACTTATCCTCACCTGCAAGCATCACGACGGATTTTGCTTGTGGAGCAGTAAATTTACAAAGCACTCCGTTGCGGCTTCCCCTTGGAAAAACGGGCAGGGCGACGTTGTAAAAGAGACCGCAGAGGCTTGCAGAAAGCACGGGATAAAATTCGGCGTTTATCTTTCTCCATGGGACAGGAACTGTCCTCTTTACGGTCAGGGAAAGGCTTACGATGATTTCTTTATAGGTCAGCTTACCGAGCTGCTGACGAATTACGGAGAGATATTTTCCGTGTGGTTTGACGGTGCCTGCGGAGAAGGTCCCAACGGCAAAAAACAGTATTACGATTGGGAAAGATATTACAGCGTAATACGAAAGCTTCAGCCGAATGCCTGCATTTCCGTATGCGGTCCTGATATACGCTGGTGCGGAAACGAAGCGGGACACACCCGCGTTTCGGAATGGAGCGTTGTCCCGGAAAGGGCAAAGGACAGCGAGATCATATCGGAAAAAAGTCAGCACAGCGATAATGAGGAATTTCGTCAGCGCAGGGTGGACGCAAGGGACAGCGATCTTGGAAGCCGCGAGGTACTTAAAAACGAGGATAAGCTGATATGGTATCCCGCGGAGGTGAACACGTCTATCCGTCCGGGTTGGTTCTGGCATGAAAGCGAAAACGACAAGGTGCGAAGCCTTGAAGAGCTTGTGCATATCTACAACAATTCCGTTGGCGGTAATGCAACGTTTTTGCTGAATATCCCTCCGACACGTGACGGCTTGCTTCACGAAAATGATGTGCGTCGGCTTGCGGAGCTTGGCAAATATATTCGGGATACGTTCCGCACAAATCTTTTGGAGGATGCGGTTCTGTCCTCCGACAGCGGAAATATCGAAGCCGCACGGACTGACGATTACAGCGAATATTATATCACCGATAAAGGCATAACAACTGCCGAGATCACCGCTGAATGGGAAAGTCCCGTTACGGTCGGCTGCATTGTTTTAAAGGAAAATATCCTTTGCAGCCAGCGTGTGGAAAGCTTTACTGTTGAAGCAGAGCTTGACGGCGTGTTTTCCGAAATTTACCGCGGGACGGTCATAGGCTATAAGCGTATCGTTCCGATGAAAAATACGACTGCAAAACGTATAAGGATAAAGATCACAGATTCCCGAACCGAGCCTACCCTTGCATTTTGGGGGATTTACAAAGGAAAGCAGGAATGATCTCGGATATTTCAAGGTTAGCGGCGAAACATATTAATCCAAAGTATTTTTGATTTTTTTGCTTGACAAATTTGTGCGTATGGTGTAATATATAAAATGTATGGCATATTTTGCCGTTTGAAATTTAATGTAAGGGAATGTGCTTTTATGAGAAAGACCAAGATCGTATGTACTATAGGCCCTGCGACCGACGATGATAAAGTTCTCCGCGAAATGATGCTTGCAGGAATGAATGTTGCAAGATTCAATTTTTCTCACGGTGATTATGAAGTTCATAAAAAACGTTTTGAACAGGTGGTTCGCCTGCGCGACGAGCTGGGTTTACCTATTGCAACAATGCTTGATACGCGCGGTCCCGAGATCCGTCTCGGAAAATTTGTTGACGATAAGCCCGTTGAAATTTCCGACGGAGACACCTTTATTCTGACGACAGAGGACATTCCATGCACCGCCGAGCGTGCTTCCATTACATTTAAGGGACTTCCCGCAGACGTTTCCGTCGGCACAAGGATACTCATAAACGACGGTGTTATCGAGCTTAAAGCGGAAAAAATCACCGCCACGGATATTGTCTGCAAGGTCATTTCGGGAGGAACGCTTTCCAACAACAAGGGTGTGAACGTCCCGGGTGTGGAGCTTTCCATGCCGTATCTTTCCGAAAGAGATATGAGCGATCTTGAGTTCGGCTCAAAAATGGGATACGACTTTATTGCAGCCTCTTTTGTGCGTTCCTCTGCGGATATAAATTATCTGAAAAAATTCACAAAAAGTCTCGGCTGGAGCACTCCGCGCATAATTGCCAAAATCGAAAATATGGACGGCGTAAGCAATATCGACGAGATAATTGAAGCGGCGGACGGCATCATGGTAGCCCGCGGAGATATGGGCGTTGAAATTCCTTTCGAGCAGATACCGGCTATTCAGAAGGAGCTCATTGCAAAGGGTTATCTTGCGGGAAAGCAGGTTATCACCGCTACTCAGATGCTTGAATCCATGATAACAAATCCCCGTCCGACCCGTGCGGAGATCACCGACGTGGCGAACGCTATCTACGACGGAACGTCGGCGATAATGCTTTCGGGAGAGACTGCCGCAGGCAAGCACCCTGTTGAAGCGGTAAGGACTATGGCGCTGATCGCCGAAACTACGGAAAAGGATATAAATTATATCAGCAAGCTTTCCAAGCGTCCGATATCGACAGTCAAAAACTGCACCAACGCTATTTCCCACGCGGCTGTGACGACTGCCCACGATATAGAGGCAAAGGCTGTAATAACCGTTACAAAGTCGGGTTCTACTGCAAGAAATCTTTCAAAATTCCGTCCCTCCTGCATGATAATCGGCTGTACTCCAAGCGCGACAGTACTCAGACAGATGAGCATGAGCTGGGGAGTTTATCCTGTACTCATGGACGAAAAGGAGAATACCGACGAGCTGTTTGACTGTGCTGTAAAGGCTGCGGAAGCTGCCGGCTATATCACAAAAGGCGATGTTGTGGTACTGACGGCGGGTATCCCTCTCGGTGTTGCGGGAACTACAAATATGCTTAAGGTTGACACTGTGGAATAATATAAACAAAATCAAACAAGCCTGAGTTCGCAGTTCAAGCGGATTCAGGCTTTTGAATATTGTTTGACAAAGAATTGCTGCAAAAGAATTATGGATATGCAATATGATAAAATAAAAATAGTAATTAATGTTTAAGATTGTGCAAAATCTCCTTTGACAACCCAAATAAGAAAGCGTATAATTATTTTAAGATGTGTAGCTTATCGCGTAAATCCGGTCGGTAAGCTGCACATTTTTTATTTTTATGGAGGTAAGTTATGGACAACAAAAATGAAAAAATGGCTGCGCTTCCCGTAAGAAAACTGATGCTTTCAATGGGGATACCTATGATAGTTTCAATGGTTTTGCAGGCTGTATACAACATTGTGGACAGCGCATTTGTATCGAACATGGCGCAGGGCGGCGAAAATGCTCTGAATGCGCTTACGCTTGCGTTTCCGCTTCAGATACTTATGGTGGCAGTTGGTATCGGCACGGGTGTGGGAGCTAACGTACTGATAGCAAAAAGTCTTGGTCAGAACGACGGCAAAACCGCCTGTAAAACCGCGGGAAACACTGTTTTTCTGGGGGCTGCGATCTATATAATTTTTCTTCTGTTCGGAATTTTCGGAGCGGAAATTTATATAAATTCGCAAACGGACAACAGCGTTATTTCCGAAATGGGAACGGAATATCTGCGTATTTGCTGCGTGCTGTCATTCGGTATGTCAATGTTTGCGGTTTTTGAAAAAATGCTTCAGGCTGCGGGACATTCTATGTGCTCAACGATCGCGCAGATCTTGGGAGCGGTCACAAATATAATACTCGATCCTATCTTTATATACGGACTTTTAGGCTGTCCCGAAATGGGAGTAAGGGGAGCGGCTTATGCCACCGTTATTGGACAGATAGTATCTTTTGCCTCGGCACTGATCTTTCATCTGAAATTCAATAAGTCGATTCGCATAAAGTTGTGCGATCTCAAGCCGTCGCCGAGAATTATCGGTATGATCTATTCGATAGGCTTTCCCGCGATTATTTCTCAGGCGCTGATATCAATTATGACTTACGGTATGAATTTAATTCTCAAGGACATAGGCGAAAATATGGTCACGGCTTACGGACTTTACTATAAGATACAGCAATTCCTGCTGTTTGCGGCATTTGGAATGAGGGACGCAATTACTCCGATAACAGCGTTCAGCTGCGGTATGGGCGACGAAAAACGTATTAGGGACTGCGTAAAATTCGGGCATTTGTTTACGGCGGTAATTATGCTTGCGGGCTGTGCTGTGCTTGAAATATTTGCCGTACCTTTTTCGGAGGTTTTCGGACTTTCGGGAGAAACTCAGACTCTATGCATAAGTGCGCTCCGCATAATCTCGGTCGGACTGGTTTTCGCAGGAATAAACATAGCGTTTCAAGGAATTTTTCAAGCGGTGGGAAGCGGAATGGGTTCTCTTGCGGTTTCGGTTTGCAGGCAGCTTTTGTTCGTTTTTCCGTTCGCAATAATTTTTGCGCATATTGCAAAAATGAATTATGATCTTAACTGGCTTTTGTGGGCAGTGTTTCCCATTGCCGAAATATTGACTGCTGCCGTAGCAGTACTGATTTTTATAAAATTATTTGCGAAAAAAACTGCTGTCGTAAACAATAATTAGGTTCAGAAATTATTAAATAAGTACCGATCATGTCTGACTGTGCAATATGCGCATCGGGTTTGATCGGTACTTTCTTAATATATCTTTTCGGCAAATTTATGTCCTGAAGCTTGCACGCATATTCTGCATTGGTAAAAAAATCTTTGGGTACTGGTTTTTATTGACACATTTGCGGCAATATGATATAATTAATGCAGAGTATTCAATAAAAACTGAAAGGAGATTTTTAATATGCCTGTTTCCGACTTTGCAAAGCAGTATCACGAAAAAATGTTTCCAGGGCACATTTCAAAATTTATTGAGACCGATCCCGAATTTATTGAGCTTTTTGACAATTTTGCCTTTGATGATGTTATAAATATGCCCGAAACAGGCGGCAAAGAGGTTGACGGCAGAACGCGGCACATGGCGATCTTAGCGACGCTTCTCGGCTGTCAGGGCATTGACGAGTTCGCGGCGATGCTTCCTGCGGCAATGAATTTCGGCGTTACGCCTGTGGAGATCAAGGAGATCACCTATCAGGCTGTTGCTTATCTCGGTATAGGTAGGGTTTTTCCGTTTTTAAAAGCGGTAAATGAATTCCTTGAAGCAAACGGGATATCGCTTCCGCTTGAAGGTCAGGCGACTGTTACGGCTGAAACCCGACGCGAAGCGGGAACTCAGGCGCAGGTAGATATTTTTGGCGAAAATATGCGGGATTTCTGGAAGTCCGGCCCCGAAGAAAGCCGCCACATCAATCTGTGGCTTGCGGGAAACTGCTTCGGAGATTACTACACAAGAAAAGGTCTTGATTATGCGGAAAGAGAGCTTATCACATTTTGCTTTCTTGTGGCGCAGGGAGGGTGTGAACCACAGCTTACAAGTCATTCCGCAGCTAATATGCGCATCAGAAACGACAAGCTGTTCCTGATAAAGATCATATCCCATTGTCTGCCATTTATAGGCTATCCAAGAAGTCTCAACGCGTTAAGGTGCGTAAACGAGGCGGCAAAGTCCGTTGAACAGTAAACCTGAATAAATCGAAAAGGAGAGCGACAATATGGATACGAAAAGAAAAAATTATGTCAGAAATCTTACTCTTGCGGCAATGTTTCTGGCGATAGGCTTGCTTCTGCCATTCTTGACGGGACAGATCAAGCAGATAGGCAATATGCTTCTGCCTATGCACATTCCCGTGATCTTGTGCGGACTTATCTGCGGCTGGCAGTACGGTCTCGGAGTAGGCTTTGTACTTCCTCTGCTGCGGTACGCAATGTTCGGTATGCCGATACTTTTCCCGACGGGCATATCTATGGCGTTCGAGCTTGCCGCTTACGGTTTCACGGTCGGACTTCTGTACTCCATCTCGCGCTGGAAATGCGTTGTTGCGCTGTACCGCTGCATGATAATCGCAATGCTGGCGGGACGGGTAGTATGGGGTATCGTGCAGACTGTTCTGCTTGGAGTAGGGGAAAATGGCTTTACACTTGAAATGTTTATAGCGGGAGCGTTCCTTAAGGCTATTCCGGGAATAATTTTGCAGCTTATTTTGATACCGGCTATTATGATTGCCCTGAACCGAACGGGACTTGTCCGATTTACAAACAATCCCGCTCCCGTTGAAAATGCGGAGAATTGATCATGGAAAAAAACATTGCCGCGGTTCTGCGTGAGATTGAAACTCGGAAACAACCGCTGATTATAGCTGTTGACGGCAGGTGCGCTTCGGGAAAAACCACATTTGCGGCGGCTCTGGAAAAGGAGATCGGCTGCGCTGTGATACATACAGACCACTTTTTTCTCCGTCCCGAACAGAGGACGGAGGAGCGTCTGAACGAGGCGGGAGGCAACGTGGATTACGAAAGGATAAGGGAAGAGGTAATGCTTCCGCTTTTGGAGGGAAAGCCTTTTTCATACCGAAAATTTGACTGCGGAGAAATGAAGCTGTCTTCCGAGATAGAGGTAAAGCCTGCCGCCGTTACGGTGATCGAGGGTTCGTACAGCTGCTGTCCTGCGCTTTGGGATTTTTACGGTCTGCGTATCTTTTTTACCGTCGATCCGCAGGAACAGCTTCGGCGCATACTGCTTCGCAACGGAAGCGAGTCTGCAGTACAGTTCCGCGAACGCTGGATACCGATAGAGGAAAAATATTTTGCCGCCTGTAAAATACAGGAGCGGTGTGACCTTGTGTTCGGTACATAAGCAGGGGGAAGCTCTGCTTGACGCTGAAAACGGTTATTGAACCTTATTCGGACAAATTAAAAAGCTGGTTGGTTTGTATGAACGTTACAATAACATATGCAGATTTGTCAAAGCCGTTTGCGGAATACGAGAAATATCTTCCGTTGGTTTCATCAAAGCGACGCGAAAGAATATCGCGGTTTAATTTTAAAAAAGATAAAATCATATCATTGATTACCGAATTGCTTATTCGGAACGAGATATCACAGCAGCTTGACATTTCTTTTACCGAAATAGATTTTGGATACGGCGAACACGGCAAACCGTATATTTTAAACGACAGGAACTACTGCTTTTCGGTCTCGCACTCGGATAACTGCATTGCATTTGCGGGAGGAATGTTTCCGCTCGGAATTGATGTGGAACGGGTTTCACACAGAAATATGAAAATAGCAAAACGGTTCTTTACAGCTGACGAATGCAAAGCAATTGAGGAAAGCAACGAGCCTGAGGAGACTTTCTATAAGATCTGGACGTCCAAGGAAGCATACGTGAAAATGCTGGGTGCGGGACTGTCAAAATCCTTCAGGTCATTTGACGTTGCTGATAAAAGTCTTGACTGCTATTTTGCGACAAAGCGTCTGCCCGAGTTTATGCTGACGGTATGCGCGGAAAAAATAACCGATGACGAAATAATTATAAATGAAATTAATGCCGAAAGCTTGCTGAGTAAATGTCATCAGCCAAAAAACTAAGCACAATACTAAAAGACCCAAAAAGACCTCGTGAGAAGTCCTTTTGGGTCTTGTTTTTGACAGCAATAAACCGAACTTATTTTACTAAGCCGCTGTTATTGATAGCCGAAACGAGAGCGTTTATCGAAGCAACAATAATGTCCGTATGCGTTCCCGTTCCCCAGAATACGCCGTTTTCCGTTTCGATTCCCACATAAGCCGCAGCCTCGGAGCTTGAACCGTGTTCCAGAGCGTGCTCCTTGTAGGTGGTGATGGTGTACTGTATACCCAGAGCGTCCTTGACAGCGTTTGATACCGCGTCGAGACGTCCGTTTCCGGTTGCCTCACGTTTGATGATCTTTCCGTTGTACTCAACGTTTACGGTAGCAGTAATGCCGTTTTTCTGAGCGTAGTGCGCCTCGTCCACCTTGAAGAAGTCAGTCTTGTTCAGATAGCGGCTGCGGAATATTTCGTTGATCTCGTCTGGCATAAGCTCCTTGTGAGCGTGGTCGGACACGCTCTTTACCGCATAGCCGAAGTCTTCGCGCATTTTAGGAGGCATATCTATGCCGAATTTCTGTTCCATAAGGTAGCCGATACCGCCCTTGCCCGACTGGCTGTTGATACGGATAACGTCGCCCTCGTACTCTCTGCCCACGTCCTTGGGGTCGATGGCGAGGTAGGGGACAGTCCAGTGAGGAGGCTTCTTTTCCTCCAGCCACTTCATTCCCTTTGCAATAGCGTCCTGATGCGAGCCTGAGAATGCCGCAAACACCAGCGCGCCGCTGTAGGGCTGACGCTCGTAAACGTGCATACGCGTAACCTTTTCGTACAGCTCGGTGATCTCGGGCAGATTGGAGAAATCCAGTTCGGGGTCTACGCCGTGGGTAAACATATTCATTGCAAGGGTAACGATGTCAACGTTGCCCGTACGCTCACCGTTGCCGAAAAGCGTACCCTCGATACGGTCGGCTCCCGCCAGCAGACCCATTTCGGAGTCCGCAACAGCGCAGCCGCGGTCGTTGTGTGGGTGGAGGGATACGATAATATTCTCGCGGCTTTTCAGGTGCTTGCACATATACTCTACCTGACAGGCGTAAACGTGTGACATACTCTCCGCAACGGTTACTGGCAGATTTATGATGACCTTGTCGTCAGCGGTCGGCTGCCAGATGTCGATGACAGCGTTGCATATTTCCAGAGCAAATTCTGGCTCTGTACCTGTAAAGCTTTCGGGGCTGTACTCAAAGCGGAAGTTTCCCTCGGTTTTCTCGCGGTACTCTTTGCAGAGCTTTGCGCCGAAGGTTGCAATGTCAATAATTTCCTGCTTGGATTTTTTGAACACCTGTTCGCGCTGAGCCACCGAGGTGCTGTTGTAGAGGTGTACAACGGCGTTCTTGCAGCCCTTTAACGCTTCAAAGGTTTTTGCGATGATATGCTCGCGGCTCTGGGTCAGCACCTGGACGGTAACGTCGTCGGGAATGAGGTTTCTCTCGATCAGAGCGCGGCAGAAAGCGTACTCTGTTTCGCTTGCGGCAGGGAAGCCGATCTCGATCTCCTTGAAGCCCACCTTAACGAGACAGTTCCAGAACTCCAGCTTTTCCTCCAAGGACATGGGGATTATCAGCGCCTGATTGCCGTCACGGAGGTCAACGGAGCACCATACGGGAGCCTTTTTCACACTCTCGTTCTTTACCCAGTCATAGCAGGGCTCGGGAGGCATAAAATAGCGTTTTTCGTAGCGTTCAAAGTTCTTCATGACAAATCTTTCCTTTCTTTTTTGCGGGAGAGGCAGATGAGTTCGCAATAAAAAAAGCCTTCATCTCCGTCTCATACGAGACCTAAGAGATGAAAGCGTAAGCTTCCACGGTACCACTCTTGTTCGGACAAAGTCCGCACCTCACCGCATCTCAATCTTTGGGATATCCAATGCGTATCTCTGTAACGGGAGAACCCGTTCCAACCTACTTGCAAAAGCTTTCAGCGGACTGCTCAAGGACGAGTTATAACCAAGCAGCTTTGCCGTCTTGCACCAAGCGGCGGCTCTCTGAAAAAAGCGGTTCGGCTTTTGTTCCTGTCGATGCATTTGAATATTACAATGAACATTATACCATGGAAATTTTTATTTGTCAAGGGGTAATTTAAAAAAATTATAAAATTAAACGGAATTTTTGTCCGAGCAGTATGCCGAAACAGCTTTTGCGGTAAATTCGGCAGTACCGTCTCCGCCTGCTTTGTCGATGTTCCGCTTCATTCTTTCGTCTCCGACGTACATCTGTCCCAAGCCGTTTAGTATCTCGTCGGTGCAGGTGTAGTAATTGTCAGTGATGAATTTTTGCAGTCCGGCAATTTTTTCACGAGCTTCCTTGCTGTCGGGAGCGAGGTGCTTCACCGTGCCGATATCCGCAAAAATATCCATAAGCTTTCGGGCGGTGTCTTCAAGCTCGGCAGGGGATTTGTCCGCCGCCCTTGCTTCGTATTCCTCATACGCTTTCGTGCCGCCCCATTTCGCCTTGACCTCCGCTTTATAGCTGTCGATCTCGTCGCTTTTAAAAATATCAAAATTCATATTATTAACTCCTTTTTCACGAATTTTGCAGGCAAAGGAAATCAATTCTCCTATACGCTTTTGCTGTAACTCTAACAGTTTTATCTGCCGCTTTAAAGCTTCGTCGTAATCGAAATCCGGAGCGTCCAGGATATCCCGTATTTCCTTCAGGGAAAATCCGATCTCACGGAACATCAGTATGCTGTGCAGACGGCGCAGAGCCGTATCGTCATACAGCCTGTAACCCGCCTCGGTCAGCCGTGTTGGTTTCAACAGACCGATCCTGTCGTAATGGTGAAGTGTGCGCACACTTACGCCCGTTCGTTTTCTTACTTCGTTTACCGTGTACATTTTACCGCTCCCTTTCTCCTGCATTATCTATTATAAAGTATGACGATAGGGGAGAGTCAATGAAATAATTATAAACAATATTTTGAAAAACTGCAAACGTAAAGGCTGAGCCTTTTACCCCTGCCGCCGTCTGTAGTGATGGCGGCAAATTTTATTCCCGAGACAGTAGAAAGCTTCTGTATCGACATTGCACGAAAGGCTGAGCCTTTACCCTTGTTGGCATACGGCATACTTAGTAATATAAATCATTTCTGCAAAAAAATTTGAAAAAACACTTGCAAACGGGAAAAAAGTGTGGTATAATATTAGATACTTAGCGGATTTATCCGATATATAGGTGTGCGGGCCCTGTGCAACGGAACACCGTGAACCATGTCAGGCGGGGAACCGAGCAGCATTAAGCGGAACGTTTCGTGTGCCGCAGCAAGCCTGCACACCTATGTATCGGATATATTTTATTTTCAGGGTGATGAGCTATGCGTGAAAATTTCAACAGACGTCTGCCAAGCCTGTGGGACAGATTTTCCGCATTTATTGTCAGGATAATTCCATGGCTGGCGGCGCATATCTTTCTGGGACTTTGCATAGGAAGTTTGTACGCTATTCGGGTGTACGGCGTAAAGAATGCTGAAGAATATTATTTTCCTCCGATAGTATTCGGCGCTGTGGCTGCACTTATCGGAGGCTGGGCATATTATTCGTTCGGACGTGTCAGGTCTGAGTACGAGATCAACAGGCTGGGCAATTTTGACAGAGCGCTGGTTTTCGGCTATTTTTCGGGATCGGACGCAAAGCTTCTGCGGGAAGCGGTCATAGATATGCATTTGTCCGACCTTAACGGCGCGCTTGAAAAATTCAAGTGGCTTGAAGAAAAAAAACTTCCCGATGACAAGCGTTCGGTGCTGTGCTTCTATATGGGACGCTGCTATCAGCTTATGGGATATCCCTCAAACGGCGTCAGGTATTTTCAGGAGGCTCTGGATAAAGGGCTGAAGCTCAGCGATACATATCTGCTTACGGCGCGGTGTCTTACACAGAACGGCAGATTTGACGACGCTTTGGAGTGCTACAACACCCTGCTTGAAAAGGACTGCTATTTTGATTTTATCTATACGGACATGGGTATCGCCTGTCTCAAAAAGGGCGACGGTGAAAAGGCTCTGGAGTATTTCACCAAATCCGTTGACGAGGGGAAAAATTATTCCTTTGCGCTGGGAGGCTGCTCTCTGGCGTATTTGCAGATGAAAGATCTTGACAAAAGCGGGGAATACTACCGTAAAGCCCTGACCTGCAACATGGACGACGTAAACGGTTTTAAGATTTTCTACTGCAATATTGCGGAAGCGGTGGGTCTGCTTGACGAGATCGACCCGCAGATGAAGCTTCGTTCCGATACGGGATTTGGGCAGGGAGACGAAATTATAAGGTGATCAAAAAGGAGCGATCAGGATATGTATAAGGCGCTGTACAGAAAATACCGTCCGTCTACCTTTGACGACGTTGTTTCCCAGCCCCATATCACAACTACGCTGAGAAATCAGATAGTTTCGGGAAAGACCGCTCATGCTTACCTTTTCACAGGCTCTCGCGGTACGGGCAAGACCACCTGCGCAAGGATACTTGCAAAGGCTCTGAACTGTCTGCACCCCGTTGACGGAAATCCCTGCCTTGAATGCGAGATATGCCGCGATGCTGAGGACAACGCTCTTTCGGACATCATCGAGATAGACGCCGCTTCAAACAATGGCGTGGACGACGTCCGCGACCTGCGTGACGGAGCGGTCTACACTGCGGAAAGGTGCAAATACAGAATTTATATAATCGACGAGGTTCATATGTTAACCAAGGAGGCGTTCAACGCGCTTCTGAAAATCATGGAGGAGCCGCCTCCCCACGTTAAGTTTATTCTTGCAACTACCGAAATACACAAGGTTCTGCCGACAATACTGTCCCGCTGTCAGCGGTACGATTTCCGCAGGATACTTCCCAAGGACATCACCGAGCGGCTTCTATACGTGGCTGAACAGGAAAATATCTCCTTAGACCCCGAAGCCGCCGAGCTTATCGCAAAAACAGCCGACGGAGGCATGAGAGACGCGCTTTCCCTGCTTGACCAGTGCATTGCTTTTTCGGAGAATGTTACTCTCGACATTGTTTCGGGAGCGGCAGGAATTGCGGGACGCGAGCCTGTGTTCGAGATACTTGAAGCCGCCGCGGACTGCGACGCTGCAAAGGCTATCGGCGTGGTGGACAAGCTTTACGGTATGTCCAAGGATATGCAGAAGCTTTGCGACGAGCTTATCGCACAGTTCAGAAATGTGATGGTGGCAAAGGCTGTACCGGAAAATCTGGACTTGCTTGTGTGTATGCCAAGCGAGCTTGAAAAGATCAAGGCTTTAGCGGAACGGCTTTCCATTGAGGATATCATGCATAAGCTGGAAATTCTCCAGTCCTGCAACGAGCGTATCGCAAGGGTAAGCTCCAAGCGGGTGGAGATGGAGATGTGCCTGATAAAGCTTTGTACAGCACAAAGTTCCGCTTCGGGAAACGGTGCGGCAAACACCGAGCTGCTGGCTAAAATAGATATGCTTGAACAGCGCATTGCGGCTCAGCCGATACAGACAGGACGGACAGCACAGGCAGCGCAGGACGTTCAGCCTGCACAATCTGCACAGCCCTCAAAGCCGCAGTATGCTCCCAAACAGCAGGCGGAGACGGGCGATCTGTCCAGAATGAAGCCTGAGGACTTCATAAACGAGGACAGATGGCAGGATATCCTTGAAAAATTTGCGGAAATATGTCCGTCGGTAAACGGCGCGCTGAACGGCTCTTATGCTGTAAAGGGCGGCGGCTATATGCTGATCTATACCGAAAACAGCTTCTTTTTGCAGCTCCTGCGGAACAAGGAAAATGCCGCAAAGCTTCAGGAGGCAATAAAGCTTGTTACGGGCAACGTTTTCTCGATCAGGGCGAAATGCGTCGCTCCTGCGGAAAACGGCACGGACAAGCTTCAGAGCGTTCTGCAAAAGGCGCGGGACAACAATATTCCCGTTGACAGCGAAGGCGGTCAATAACAAATACTATAACGCGAATCACCCGAAAGGGTTTGATACAGTAAAAAATGCTCACCGTCGGGGCTGCGAAGCAAAATTTACAGCGGCGGAGAAAGGTAAAAAAAATGAAAGCAAGATTACCTCAGGGAATGGGCGGAGGAGCCCAGAATATGAACAGCATGATCAAGCAGGCTCAGAAAATGCAGGCTAAGATCACCGATCTTCAGGAGGACATCGAGAACAGAGAGTTTTCCACGACCGTAGGCGGCGGAGCTGTTGAGGTCACAATGTCTGGCAGAAAAGAAATTAAGAAGCTTGTTATCAAGCCCGAAGTCGTTGATCCCGAGGACGTGGAGATGCTTCAGGATCTGATAATCAGCGCGTTCAACGATACCGTTAAGCAGATAGAGGAAACCACCGAGACCGAAATGGGCGCGATCACGGGCGGAGTATCTTTCCCCGGCTTGTTCTGATTTCCCGCGGCGGAGGTGTTCTATGGCTAACAATACCGCGCTTCCTCTTGTGCTTCTTGCGGAGCAGTTTGCCAAGCTGCCCGGAATAGGCATGAAAAGCGCACAGCGGCTTGCTTATCACGTCATGAGCATGACGGAGGAGGACGTTAAGGAATTTGCGGACGCGCTTATTCGTGCTCACAGCACGGTGAAGTGCTGCGCCGAATGTCAGAATCTGACCGAGGACGAGCTTTGTCCCATATGCTCCGACGATATGCGGGACAGGAGCGTTATCTGCGTTGTGGAGACTCCCAAGGATATCTCCGCCTTTGAGCGTACCAACGAATACAAGGGCGTATATCACGTTCTGCACGGGCTTATTTCTCCTCTGGATGGTATTACGCCCGACAAGATACGCTTAAAGGAGCTTCTTGCACGCATTAACAAGGGCGGGGTAGAGGAGGTCATAATGGCGACCAATCCCACCGTTGAGGGCGAGGCTACGGCTATGTATATCTCTAAGCTTCTAAAGCCGCTGGGGGTAAAGGTCACACGGCTTGCGTTCGGACTTCCTATCGGCGGCACTCTGGAATATGCCGATGAAGTGACGCTCTTTAAGGCTCTGGAAAACCGAAACGAGATTTAGGAGATACCGAAATGAAAGTAAAAAAGCTTTCCGCGCTGATTTTGGCAGTGTTGTGTACTGCTTTGGC
>JAIEDQ010000134.1 GCA_029067895.1 Oscillospiraceae bacterium
GATTTTGCTCAATGTAATCAATGCCGGATTTAATTATATCTGCGTTTTGCATGAAAGTCCTCCTTCCCGGGATAGCTTCATTATATCACATATTATCGGAAAAACATTTCCTGCCTTGCGAAAAATGATAAAGAAAAAAGTTTCCGTATTTCTACAGAAACATTTCTGCCTGCGCGGACTTCTCCGCTGTGTTTATATAGAAAAATAAATTTTTAATGAGAAATAACAAAATAAAAAGTCTCCGCAATATTTACGGAGACTTTTCTGCCCGCGGGGGCTCCCCGCTGGTGCGGGTGACAGGACTTGAACCTGCACGTCGGGGACACCAGATCCTAAGTCTGGCGCGTCTGCCAATTCCGCCACACCCGCATTACGATTATTATACATTATTTTTATGGATTTGTCAAATGAAATTTTCAATTCCCCGCATATGTGTCATACTTGTATTATTTTGTAGAATTGCAGTAGTTTACGCACTCCGTCAAGATTTTGCGGACGCCGAAACCGAATGCCGATACGACCAAAAAATATTGACTTTGCAGACGCAGTGCAGTATAATGTTATTGTAATTTTTTGTAAAGGGGCAGCTTTTTATGCAGTACGAAATTAAAGGTACGCCGTTTCCCGTTGTGATATGCAGACTTGAAGCGAACGAGACGGTGTGCTGTCAGCGCGGCGGAATGTCGTGGATGTCGCCCAATATGCAGATGTCCACAAATGCAGGCGGAGGCATCAGCAAGGTGTTTTCAAGAGCGCTTTCGGGCGAATCCATCTTCCAGAACAAATACACGGCGATCGGCGGTGTAGGCGAAATAGCGTTTGCTTCTTCAGTTCCGGGCAATATCATTCCCATGGAGATATCCCCCGATCGGACGATCGTAGCTCAGAAATCCGCCTATCTTGCTTCAAGCTCCTCCGTTGACCTGAGCATTTTCTTCCAGAAAAAACTCAGTGCGGGATTTTTTGGAGGCGAAGGCTTTATCATGCAGAAGCTCGGCGGTCAGGGCATTGCTTTTCTTGAAATTGACGGAAGCGTTATTGAGTACGATCTGAGGGCGAACGAATCTATCCTTGTGGATACAGGATATCTTGCCGCAATGGACGATACCTGCTCTATCGAGGTCGAGACCGTAAAGGGCGTGGGAAACGCTTTGTTCGGCGGCGAGGGATTTTTCAACACCCGCGTCAAGGGTCCGGGACACATCTGGCTCCAGACCATGCCTGTGGCTTCTTTGGCAGGAGCGGTTCGTCCCTATATCCCAACGGGGAATTGACCTACATGGGCAATCAGTTTGCACGACATACCTTTAGCTTTTAAAACTGCTCGTATTTTTTGAACAGCCATATGTTTGAGGAAGCAAGGGTTAAATCCTGCAATGCTATAACGGACGCCTTGAATTTTAAGCAATAATTTAAAACAACGGACAAATAACGGACAAATCACAAAAACAGAAAGTCCGCAAACCACGTATTTACGTAGTTTGCGGACATTAAAACTGGTGCGAGTAATGGGACTTGAACCCATACGTCAAAGACACACGCCCCTCAAACGTGCCTGTCTGCCTATTCCAGCACACTCGCATATTTTATAAATCTTAACGACTTAATTATTATATCACATTATTTTAGCGCTGTCAAGCTTTTTTAAAACTTTTTTGTGAACTTTTTATTAATCTTTACTTGTGCTTTAAATTTCCGTTCCGAAATGCCGTAATATGTATTCTGCAACGCTGTCCTCATTGTTGCTGCCGATTATTGTGTCAGCGATCTCTTTCAGCTCGGGAGCGGCATTTGAGACGGCACAGCACTTGTCCGAAGCTTCAAAAAGGGGAATATCGTTTATGCCGTCACCGAATACAACAAGCTTGTCACACCCCAGCAGTTTTTTCAGCTGAACTGCCGCATTGGCTTTAGTTGCCGCTTTAGGCATTATCTCCAGCCATTGATCGCCGCTGTATATATCATTGCTGTAAACACAGTAGTACCGATTTTTCAGTTTCTCGTATGCCTTCGACATTGCTGCCGCGTTATCAATGCAGGTAAAGTAAAACACGTCTCCGTGAAGCATATCGCTTTCCCGTGAAACAGGTCTGTGACGCGGATCGCCAACTCTTGTGCCGAGAAAATCCTTTATGCCGCGGGTCAGTCTTTCGGGTCTGTAGGAAAATTTTTCCTCACCGTCTATTACCGAGTACACCAAAGGCTCTATACCATATCCTGCTAGCGCGCGAAAAATGTTCTCTGCCTCATCGGGAGAGAAAACATTTTTTATAAGCCGTTCCCCGTCGCCTATGATAAAAGCGCCGTTATAAACGATAACGGGAATTTTCACATCAAGACCGGCTGTAACCTTTGAAGCAGTTATCAGCGACCGTGCCGTCGCATATGTAAACAGCAGCCCACGCTCGGAGAGATCGTTCAGTGTCTCAAAGCTTTTGCGGGAAACAAACTGATCGCTTGTCAGCAGCGTTCCGTCAAGATCGGAAATATAAAGTGTTTTGTTCATACGGTGTATCCTCCGAAATAATTTTAGCAGTTTTCGTGCGTGTTGTCAAGCTGTTTTCTTTAAAATGAACATGGGGGTTAATTTTCAATTCAGCGGATAAATTTTGATTTAGCGGGGTACGGTTCTGTATGGGGAATAAGTCTCCGTTCCACAAAAATCTAATAAATCAGGTAACCGACAAATCTACCCGCCCCTTGAGGGGGGCAAAACATAATTAATAGTCTGAACATTCTACGCAGGGGGGTGACCAGCCCGCGGGGGCTCCCCGCTCAAAATTTATCTCTCAAATTATTTACTACTTTTATCAAAAGACTGTACATGGGCGTTTTTTTAGGTTATACTGTAATAAGTAATAAGTCAACAGGAGTGAACTATATGAAATCAAGAATTATCCCCACAATACCCGAAACCGTTCTGTCCTATAATATAGGCGGCAAATCCGCTGCCCTCGAAGCTGCGGCGTCCGCGCTGGGAATGAAGCACGTCATTATTCCTGCAGACAAGGCAGGGGAAACCCTCGGCTTTCTTGCGGGCTACGGAGGTTTTTCCTCCAACGGCACGGAAATCTCAGCCGAGGGCGAATGTGTGATATTTTCGGGAATAAGCAGCAAGCGGCTCGACCTGCTGTTAAAGGAAATGCGCCGCGCGGGACTTGATATCCCGCTGAAAGCTGTTGTCACCGCTCACAACCAGAGCCAAAGCGTGGAGTGGCTTCTCAAAGAACTTGCCAAGGAGCACGAAGCCGTTACAAAGGCAGCACGCTAATCCTATTTCACTTCCATATGTGTGTGCACCTTGTGCTGACAAAAAATTCTGCACAAAAACCGTATACGCAAGTTTTTGTGCAGAATTTTTTGTACACATTTAGGTCGTGAAATAGTATGACTATATCCCCAGAGATTTAAGCGCCTCCAGCATTTCCTGCCACTCGGAGCGCATTTTCTCCAGACGTTCTTTGCCGACAGGGGTTATGCGGTAGTATTTTCTTGTGGGACCTCCCGAGGTCTCACCCGTATAGCTTTCGGTGCAGCCGTCGCCGTGAAGCCGCCTGAGTACGGCGTAAACCGTGCTTTCGTTTATTTCGGGGAACGCGCCCGTTATCCTTTTCATTATCTCGTAGCCGTAAAGTTCCTCCGAGGCTGTTACGTGGAGGATACAAAGCTCCAGCACGCCTTTTTTCATCTGTCCTTTATCCATATCAGCCGACCTTCTTTCTGCTTTTCAGCTTGGTAAGCTTTACAATAATTGTAAGGACAAGAACTGCCGCGGCGGCTACTCCTCCCCATATGAGGTAATTTCTTCCGGTTATTACAAACTCCAGATAGTACAGCAGATCACCTGCGGTCGGGTCTAATGCCGAAAGCGTGTAGTACCAGAAAAACATAAAGCCCGTAACGGTCATTGCACTGTACGCCGAAGCAAGGGTAAGAGCGTTCCGACGTATAAACGACCATATCAGAAACGCGGACGCGCAAACGAAAATGGTTATCAGAATATTATGAAAGCTTGTGCCTATCTCAGCAGCTTGATTTGATCTGGAGTAGGCATCGTCCGTTTCAATATTCCAGTAGTCGTATGCACGGCAAAACCGCACGCTTTCGTATACGATAAAGAATATTCCCGCAAGCGGCGCTGCCGAAAACGGCTTAGGAGCGTTTTTCCAAAGGGATACTGCAAGCATCAGCATTGCCGCCGAAACGAATACCGCCATTAACGCGGCGTAGTTCTGCACATCGGAGTAACGATTGATAAAAGTCCTTTTGGGTATTTCGTTTAACATTGCGCCCGCAGCAAGCATAGACACGCTTCCGAGAAAAGTAAAAAAGTCGCACTTATATTCTGCCAGAGCGGTGAAAAAGTCCTTGCGCTCAAAAAGTATCCATATAAAAAGAGGCAGGATACACACTATGGGCAGGATGAGGTCATGCTTTTCAATTTCCGCTGTAAAGCCGCAGTATGTATACACTGCAAACAGCGCGACGGAAAGCAAGAGCGGCAGCCAAACCTCCGCAAGGCTTGTAATGCGCTCGCTGCCTGTCTGCTCGCTTAAAAGAGAAGCGGCGGCGGATCTGGGCTCGCCGAGACTGAGGCATATCTCCTCCTCGGACTTTCCCTCGGCTGCTCCCGCCTCGAAGCATTCCTCCATATCCGCCAAAATATCGTCGATCTCGCTGTTGGACAGCCTGAACCGCAGATATTTCCGAAGGCTTGCAAGATATTGCTTTTTGGTCATAACATCATTTCCTTTCTATTGTTTATTGAACAGTAGTCCTCTGAAAGTATAATAGCATACTACTGTTTAAAAGTCAATAGTTTTTGGAAAAAATTTTTTATAGGTGAAAAAAATGTCTGAAAATCCGTTTCGGATATTCGGCGGAGCGATATGCAAAAGCGTCGGCAAACAGCCGGACTGATGCCGCCGACGCCGTAAATACTTCAAAAAATAAAAGGCTGAACAGAACGTCTGCTCAGCCTTTATTTTTTATCGTGTCCTATTTTTTTTGATGTGCCTGATTGCCGTCGCCGCCCATCTGCTCCGTAAGCTCCTCAATGAACTCAACGGGGAACGGCGGGTTAGCAAGCGGCTTCATTGCAATGGACATAAGCTTCATGGGGTTATCGTCGGCGGCAGTGCGGTTTGCGGAAAATTTCCCGCAGCGCTTGCATCGGTGTATCACCGCCCACTCGCCGTTTTTCTTTATCCAGACCGCCACAGGCTCCATGATACCGCCGCAGTCGGACTCACGGTCTCCAGGCTCGTTGTCAATGTGCAGGCTGGACAGGCAGTTGGGACAGTGATTTCTGTGATCGCTTCCCGCCCCCTCCGGGACTATCTGCCGTCCGCAGACCTTGCAGTTAAAAACGTCACTGCACGGGTGATTTTTATAGTAACCCTTTTCGTAAGCTTTTCTTTTGTTTTCTCTGTTCAAGAATATTCCTCCTAAAAAGTAAATACCTTTCGGGAGGCAGCAAGACTAACCTCCCGGTCAGCCTGCTATTTGCTTCCTTAAATATTTAATTTTCATAAAACAGTCTCCTTTTTTAAACGATATTTTTTAATATTTCCTCGGGAAATTCTCCGCACGGACAACACAAAGCTTCAAGATTGCGGAAAATCTTCTCCGCGTCCCAGTTCCACCATTGCAACTCTAAGAGACGCTCGATCTGCTTTTCGTCAAATCTTTTCCGCACCACTCTGCACGGATTTCCCGCAGCGACACTATAGGGCGGGATATCCCGCGCGACCACGGAATTTGCTCCGATTATCGCGCCGTCGCCGATATGAACGCCCGGCATGACCGTAACGTTCTGACCTATCCACACATCGTTTCCAACAACGGTATCGCCTTTGAGCGGAAGCTCGTCCATGGACGGCATACACTTCTCCCAGCCGCCGCCGAAAATGTTGAACGGATAGGTAGTGACCGAACACATTCTGTGGTTCGCGCCGTTCATGATAAACTCAACGCCCTTTGCGATGGCGCAGAATTTTCCGATTATCAGCTTGTCGCCGACAAAGTCGTAGTGATGGGTAACATGGCTTTCAAAATCCTCGCCGCCCGTTTCGCTGTCGTCGTAATAAGTATAGTCACCAACGATTATGTTAGGATTTTTTATCACGTTTTTGATGTAGCATATACTCGGTACGGCCTCGTTCGGGTGGACGGCGTTGGGGTTCGGTCCGTACATAAATTCACCCTCTTTTTAAAATGCGCACTCTAAAGCTGAGTGCGCATTTTGATTTTAATTTCGTGGAAACTCCCTGCTTAGCCCATTACTGCAACTACTTCGTGAGTACCGCTTGTAATGTCCTTGATAACGTTTCCGTCGATAGCCTTGCCGTCAACGGTAACAGACTTGATACCCTTTGAAACGTGGTTCGGGTTCTCAATTTTGATGTTATAGGTAGCTCCGCGGAAGTAGCGGGATACCGAATATCCGTCCCAAGCCTTAGGAATAGAGGGGTCTATCTTCAGTCCGTCGTAGTCGGGAATGATACCAAGAATGTACTGGGAGATAGCCACAAAGTTCCATGCGGCAGTACCTGTCAGCCAGCTGTTCTTAGCCTCGCCGAAGCGCTTAGCGTCCTTGCCCGCGATCATCTGAGCGTATACATACGGCTCTGTGCGGTGGAGCTTTTCGTCCTCCTGATAAGCGGGAGCGATTCTTGTGTAGTAATCGAACGCTGTGTCGCCCATTCCTGCGTGAGCGGCTGCACACATGATCCATGCATTGTTGTGGCAGAAGATACCTGCGTTCTCCTTATAGCCGCCGGGATATGTGGAAATTTCACCGTACTCAACGATATAGCTTGTAAATGCGGGATTGTTCAGCACAAGACCGTGCTTTGTGCCGAGGTACTTGTCAATGCTCGCCATGGTCTTTTCGGTAAACTCTTTTCCGCCCACGTCGGACATTACGCAGAAGCCCTGAGGCTCAATGAAGATCTTGCCCTCCTTGTTCTCGTTGGAGCCGACCTTCTTGCCGTATGCGTCGTATGCGCGGAGGAACCATTCGCCGTCCCAGCCGTACTTAACGATAGCGTCCTTCATCTTGTCGATCTCAGCCTGAGCCTTGTCCGCCTCGGCAGTGTCGCCCATTCTGCGGCAAAGCTCAACGTACTCGGGTCCGATATAGGTGAACATACCTGCGATCATTACGGACTCCGCTGTCTCCTCGTTAAGGGGTGCGCCCGTTTCGGGATTAACTTCCTTGGCAATGTTGCTTGCGGTGTTCTGGAAGCTCTCGCCGGGAACACGTGAGAAGCAGTTAAGGTTCAGACAGTCGTTCCAGTCGGCACGTCCGATAAGAGGCAGACCGTGAGGACCCTTGTTGTTTACAACATGGTAGAAGCTTCTCTTCAGGTGGTCGAGCAGGGGCTGAGCAAGCTTAGGATCGTTCTTGTAGTCAACCTGCTCCTTGAGAATGTCGTAATCGCCTGTTTCCTTGATATAGGCAGCGGTGGACAGGATCATCCACAGCGGATCGTCGTTGAAGTTTGTACCAGCAGCGTCGTTGCCCTTTTTGGTAAGAGGCTGATACTGGTGGTAGTTTCCGCCGTCCTCCAGCTGAGTTGCGGCAATATCGAGTATTCTCTCTCTTGCTCTTTCTGGAATCTGGTGTACAAAGCCCAGCAAGTCCTGATTGGAGTCACGGAAGCCCATGCCTCTGCCGATACCGCTCTCAAAGTACGAAGCGGAACGGGACATATTGAACGTAACCATACACTGGTACTGGTTCCAGATGTTGACCTGTCTGTTGAGCTTTTCGTCGGGAGAAGTAAGGGTGTACTTTGCAAGAAGCTCGTCCCAGTCTTTTTTAAGAGCCGCAAGAGCAGCGTCGGCTTTTTCGGTGGTGTCGAACTGCTTCATCATCTCGTAAGCCTTGGATTTGTTCATTGTGCCGTCTGCGTTGAACTTTTCGGGGTAGGGGTTCTCAACGTAGCCCAGAATGAACACGAGAGTTTTTTCCTCGCCCGCCGCAAGGGTGATCTCCTTGTAGTGGGAAGCAACGGGAGACCAGCCGTCCGCAACGGAATTTGCGGGCTTGCCGTCCATTACAGTCTGAGGGTTGTGGAAGTCGTGGTAAATATCGCCCATAAAGGTCTCGCGGTCGGTGTCGTAGCCGTCAACAGTGTCGTTTACCGCGTAGAAAGCAAAATGGTTTCTTCTTTCCTTATATTCGGTCTTGTGGTAGATAACCGCACCGTCGCGCTCCAGCTCAACCTCGCCTGTGTTAAAGTTTCTCTGGAAGTTTGCGGAGTCGTCCTGAGCGTCCCAGAGACACCATTCGATAAAGGAGAACAGCTTGAAGCTCTTGGATGCGCCGCTTTCGTTTTTAAGGGTAAGCTTCTGAACCTCGCCCGTAAAGTTCTGAGGAACAAAGAAAGTCACCTCTGCGGCAAGACCGTTCTTTTTGCCGCTGATAACGGTATAGCCCATACCGTGACGGCACTTGTAGTCGTCAAGGTCGGTCTTGACGGGGGACCAGCCGGGATTCCAGACCGTGCCGCCGTCGTTTATGTAGAAGTAGCGTCCGCCTGCGTCAGCGGGAACGTTGTTGTAGCGGTAACGGGTGATACGTGCAAGACGGGCGTCCTTATAGAAATTGTAGCCGCCTGCGGTGTTGGAGATAAGACCGAAGAAGTCCTGTGTGCCGAGGTAGTTGATCCAAGGGTAAGGGGTTTTCGGGGAAGTGATGACATACTCCTTGTTAGCGTCGTCATAGAAACCGAATTTCATCTGAAAAGACCATCCTTTCTGCTTGACGGTATTGACGGCGGGAAAAGTCCTGCCGCAAACCTAACTATATAAAACAATTATACCACGTCAAGCATTTATTAGCAAGGGCGCAAATAAATTTTCGGGAAATATCCGTGACGAAAATTTCCCGAAAATTCTGTACATATTAACCAAAATATCCCTTTACTGTTTGATAAGCTTTGTCAGATTAGTATACTCGGGACGCACCGCTTTGTATATTTCAACGCCCCGCTCCATGCCGAAAAATTTCAGTATCCCGCGGTAGAACTGCTGCTTTCCCTCGGAGCTTTTCAGCAGTCCGAGAACGTTTCTGATCTCCGCGTCGTCGATAACACCCGCTTTTGACAGAGCGGTTTTCAGGTTTGCGGGTATCTCTCCGCCGGCGGCAGGCTTAGCGTTTCCCTGCTGCTTCTTTGCAGGCTGTTTTTCGGACTGCGGCTTTGCCGTGCTTTTGGGGGACTGCTTTGCCTGCTTATCCGCTTGCTTTTTAGGCTCTTTTTTAACGGTCTCAGCCTTTTCGGCGGACTTTTTCTCTTTCTCCGCACTCTCCGCGGACTTCTTTGCCGCGCCTCTGGGTCTGCCGCGCTTTTTGGGAGCGGTTTTTTCCGCGGACTGCTCCGCTTCGTCAGACTCGGAGACCGCCTCCGCAATTTTTGCCGCTTCGGTATTTTCGGCTGGAGCCGTCTTGTCCTCGGCAGCTGCGGAAGCTTCAACAGCCGCTTGTACCATCGGAGCTGTCACGTTCTGCTGTATGCGGGCGGCAAAAGGCTTCTCCGCGGCAAGCAGCGAACGGTTTATGGACGGCGCGCCGAATATGGAGATATCCGCCGCAGCGCCGTTTCTCTCCCAGAATGCTTTGACATACTCAAAGCCGCGGTCGTTGCTTATAATGCAGAATTTTTTCTCCTTGCCCTGACATATAAGATATCCCAAAAAGCTTGCAAGCTGAAAGTCCAGCGCGTTTTTGCCGCCGCTTGCAACGTTGTAGTACACCACCTCGGCGGGGCTGGACAGCAGGTTAAGGTGCGCCGCAAAGGACATATTCGACGCGTTCACAGTGTAGAAAATATACACCTTGTCCTCCTTTGTAAGCTTTTGTATACCCGAAATTCCCGCAGAAGAAACATTTTCAAAATCAACCAGATAAACTGCCATTTTATCTATCCTTTCCTGTTATTATCGTCATCGCTGAAGCTGTCAAGTCCGCCGTGTGTCTGGAGAGCCGCCGCAAGATAAAGCGACCCCGCTATCACGACCATTCCGTCCGTTCCCGCAAGCGTTACCGCTCTGGACAGCGCGTCACGGAAATTTGATATCTCGCCCTCTGTGAACATATCCGCCAGCTCCCGTGCGGAGACCGTATTCCGCGCAAAGCCGTCAAGGCACACCGCCCTGTCTATATAGCGGCTTATATACCCCACCGACGTACGCCAGTCCTTGTCCGCCATCATGCCGCACACCATTATTTTCGGGGCTTTCGGCACAGTTCTGATAAAGTCAGCCAGAGCCTTCATTCCGTCGGGATTATGCGCTCCGTCTATCATGACGAAGGGCTTGTTCCCGCGGATTATCTGACATCTGCTGGGTACTTTCGCGTCTCTGATGCCCATATAGACATGGGGATAAAAAACTCTTCCGAAGCCGCGTTTTCTCAGTATCCGCAGCGTTTCCACGGCTGTGAGGGCGTTGTCGATCTGATGTCTGCCCACCATAGAGGTTTTATAGGGCAGTCCCCTGTAGACAAAGCTGTTGCCCGTATGATCGCACTTTTTTATCCTCAGCCTGTTCATATCGGGAGTAACGAGCTTTGATTCAAACTGCGCCGCTGTTCTGTACACCACTGCATAAGCCTCTCGGCTTTGGGACGGTGATATCACCACCGGACAGCCCTGCTTGATTATACCCGCCTTGTGCCTTGCGATCTTTTCCGCAGTGTCGCCCAGTATGGCGGTGTGGTCGAGGGATATGGAGGTTATCACCGAAACACGTGGACTTTCAATAATGTTCGTGCAGTCGAGCAGACCGCCCAGACCCGTCTCAAGCACAATAACGCCGCACTTTTTCGCCCTGAAGTAAATAAAAGCGATTGCCGTCGTTATCTCAAACTGAGAGCAGTCTGTGCTCAAATCCTCTATTATCGGCTTGATCTGCGTAACTATCTCCGCAAGCTCCTCGTCCGCGATATTTACTCCGTCAATGCGTATCCTGTCGTTGTAGACCCTGATATACGGAGAGGTGAACTCTCCCGTCCGATAACCCGCTTTTGTAAGAGTTTCCGCTATCATGCGCACGGTCGAGCCTTTTCCGTTTGTACCCGCAACATGGACGAAGCTCATTCCCTTCTGCGGGTTTCCCAGTGCATCCATGATCCTTTCAAATCTGGAAAGGCTTATGACAGGCTTTCCCGTCTTTGAAAAGCCGTCTATATACTTCATTGCGTCGCAGTAATTCAAGAGCATCACCTTTCAAGCAGTCATAGATATCCGCGCGGCTCACGGAGCAAAACTTATACAGCTTACATTATAGCATACTTTCACCGCGGCTGCAACATTTTTTTGTAAAAAGGCTGAGCCTTTACCCATGCCGCCGTCTATAGCAATGGCAGCAAATTATGTTTCCGAGACGGGGGAAAAGCTTCTGTATTGACATTGCACGAAAGGCTGAGCCCTTACCCATGCCGCCGTCTATAGCAATGACAGCAAATTATGTTTCCGAGACGAAAGATATTTCTGCACCGCTATTAACCTAAACAGCGGACGGGATACTAAAATACCCCGTCCGCTGCCAAATTTTACACAAGTACTTCTTCGAGAACCTTTAAAAGAGTATTAACGTCCACAGGCTTTGCAATGTGAGCGTTCATGCCGCTTTTCAGAGCCTCCTGCTTGTCCTCGTCAAAGGCGTTTGCCGTCATGGCAAGAATCGGTACGGAAGCCAGTTCTTTGTTTTCAAGACTCCTTATAAGCCTTGTCGCCTCATAGCCGCCCATGACTGGCATCTGCACGTCCATAAGCACTACCCGATAATATCCCGGCTCGGAATTTTTCAGCATATCCACAGCTTCCTGACCGTTGTTTGCAACGTCCACGGTAAAGCCCTCTTCGCTGAGAATAGCGACGGCAATCTCCTGATTCAGCTCGTTGTCCTCCGCAAGCAGGATACGTTCCGTATGATGTGCGGCTTTCGCTTCGGCGTGTTCTTCCGCCTTGCCGTTTTTATCCGCCGCCGAGCCGAGACAGCTTATCAGCTCAGACATAAACAGCGGCTTTTCGCAAACCGCGGTAACTCCCGCAGCCTTAGCCTCCTCCTCAATATCCGACAGGTCGTAGTCTGTCAGCACTATCACAGGAGAGCCGCCCGCTTCACTGCGTATCATTCCGACCGCTTCTGCACCGTCGATATCGGGAAGCTGTCTGTCCACGATATAAACGCTGTAGCCGTCGCCCTGTTCAAGAGCCTGACGTGCGCGGAGAACGGCTTCTTTTCCCGACGTTGTCTGTTCCGCTCTCATTCCCAGCTGACGAAGCATATTGCAAACACTGTCGCAGGTTTTCAAGTCTCCGTCCGCAACAAGAGCGCGGCAGTCCTTAAATTCGTGGAGCGGCTCGGACTTCTCCGCTTCCGAAGCAAGCTTGAACATAAACGATACCGTGCATTCCGTACCCACATTCCGCTCGCTTCTGACCTCGATGCTTCCGTTCATCATATCCACGATATTTTTCGTTATCGCCATTCCAAGACCCGTTCCCTGAATGCCGCTTATAGTGGAGTTCCTCTCTCTTTCAAAAGGCTCGAAAATGCGCGAAACGAATTCCTCGCTCATGCCGATTCCGGTATCCTTTATCAGGAACTCGTAATATGCGGAGCCTTTCGGCGCGCCGGGCTTTTCGGTTATCCTCATTGTGACCGTTCCGCCCGGATCCGTATACTTCACCGCGTTGCTGAGAAGATTCAGCAGCACCTGATTGAGCCGCAGCTTATCACAGAGTACGTTCTCGTTTGAAACGTCGGCGGCGTCTATATGAAGCTCAAGCTGCTTTGTGTGAACGTCGCCCTGTATTATGCTGTACAGACCGTGGATTATTTCGGGCAGGCTGCACTCCTTTTCATCTATATGCATTTTTCCGCTTTCGATACGGCTCATGTCCAGAACGTCGTTTATCAGTCCGAGAAGATGATTTCCCGACGCCTTTATCTTTTTCAGGTACTCCTCCACCTGCTCTGTGTTGTCCAGATGACTTATCGCCAGCGTTGTAAAGCCGACGATAGCGTTCATCGGAGTGCGTATATCGTGGGACATATTTGAAAGGAACACGCTCTTTGCCCTGCTTGCTTTGTTCGCCTGCATAAGAGCCTCTTCAAGCAGACTTTTCTTTTCCATCTCGCTGCGCATCTCCGCGTCCACGCTTCGGAAGCCGAGAACAGCCATATGCTTTTCCGTCCACCTGCCCGTGCGCACAGCCTTCATCTGGAAATACTTCATCGTATCCCCGCACATTGTCCTGTAGTTGACAATGAACAGCTTGTTCTCGCCCAGCTCGTCCAGGAGCCGCCTGCATGAGCAGGCCTCCCGCAGCATTTCTCTGTCCTCCTCATACACGCAGTAGCCTATGTATTCCTCCATGTCCCGTTCAAGCAGAAGCTTGTCCTTGCTGTCGAAAACGCTGCTTATGACCTGTCTCTTGCAGTTTGTGGAGCGGAGAACGTCTCCCTCTCCCGTATCGAGATCGTAAACGCATATAAGGTTATAGTCTATGCCGAGAGCCTGAATAAGCTCTGTCTGACGTCTTTCGTTTTCTATTTCCTGTATCTTGCGGGCGGTGCAGTCCAGCAGAAAGCACTGGTAGAACATCTCGCCGTTTTCCTCCAGAAGCTTTATGCTGCCCATTACGTGCAGTATCTTCCCGTCCTTGTGCTTTACGCGGAATTCCATGCCTGTAATGTCGCCGGGGTCTTTCAGAGCCTTGACGCGCTCGATAAGCATATCTCTGTCCTCGTCTACCGTCGAGAGAGCAACTATGTCAAAGCCCGCCATCTCAAGCTCCTCGGCAGAGTCGCAGCCGAGTATCTTCAGGGCGGCGGCGTTGACGCTGATAAGCCGCGTTCTGTCAGGAGAATAGCACAGCACGCCGCAGTCGATAGAAGTGAGAATTTTTTCCAGCGAACGGTTCTTGCGGATAATCTCCTGCTCGAAAGCGCGTTCTCTTGTGATATCTATGGCGACGCCCACCGTACCCATTACGCTTCCGTCAAAATCATAAAGCGGCGACTTATAGGTAGTGAGCAGTCTTGTTCCGTCGCCTGTCCTTATCGTTTCCTCTGACACGCAGGTCTTGCCCGTACTCATGACCTCATGCTCGGATTCGATACAGGCGGGGTCGTCCTGTTCAACGTCCCATATGTAGGCGTGTCCTCTGCCCTCGACCTGAGCTTTTGTTTTGTTTACCGTACTGCAAAAGCTGTCGTTGACCTTTTCGTGTATGCCGTTTTTGTCCTTATACCATATAAGGTTCGGGACGCTGTTGATGGTAGTCTCAAAAAAGCGGGATATCTCTCCCGCGTCCCTGTCCGCCTTACAGCTCTGCTGCCACCTTAAAAATCTGAATTTAAGCTCCTCGTCCGACATCGGCAGGAACCAGATATCCTTAACGCTTTCCATGATGCCGTAAAAAGCTGCAAGTCCGTCCTTTTCGGCAAGGAGGATAAGCTCCGAGCCGCTTTTCATTTCGGAAGCAAGCAGGGAGGTTTCCTCGGAGGTCACGCTTCGGGAATCGGCAAAAACAACGTCCGCCTCCGAAATCAGAGACTTGTCCGCGGCGGACGCCTCGCAGAATTTATGAGTGAAATTTTCAAGCGGCGGCATTTCCGTCATCAGTTCCAAAAGACGGTTTTCAACGCCTATCAGACAAAAATGAATACAGCAGCGATACATAATCATTTCCTCCACAAAAGCCGAGATCTGCGGAAAAGTCCGCTTCAGCCGATACAGAATAATTTTCCAATACAATAAACAATTCAGTAATATTATACTGCAAGAAATTCCTTATGTCAAGGAGAGAAGTCATATTTTGCATGACGGCAGTTTTTGTCGGCGGGATATTTTGTTCACATTTCAGACCTATTTTGTTTGCAGAAAATAAATGCCGCTGCCATGGGTCATACTGCAAAAAATGTTGACAAATATCTTAAAAAGTGATAAAATATATATAATTATTATAACATATTTAACGGAGGTATTCAGATGAGATCGGGAAAAATTCTGCTCGGTGCGGCTGCCGCTGCGTTCGCCCTTTTCACGTGCTGCGCTCAAACGGTTTATTCCGCCGAAAGAAACGGCGTTGCGGTCAGCGATGTAAATTTTCCCGACCCCGCTTTCCGCAGATATGTTTCCGAAAGCCTTGACGCGGACGGCAACTCTGTTTTGTCCTCCGCCGAGCTTGCCGCGGTGAAGTCTGTTTCGGTCAGCGGCATGGGCATATCAAGCCTTGATGGTATCGAATATTTTACCGAGCTTAAATCGCTGCTCTGCTCCGACAACAAGCTTACCGAGCTGGATCTTTCCGCGAACAGGTCGCTTGTCTACCTTTCGGTAAGCGGAAATAAGCTGTCGGAGATCGACCTGAGCCGCAATACAAAGCTGGAAAACCTCGATCTGGGCATGACAGCAAAGGACGGCACCGTCTACGGAAACAGCATTACGGAGCTTGACCTGAGCAAAAACAAGAAGCTGATAAACCTCAGCTGCGCGTACAATAAGCTGAAAAAGCTTGACTTGAGCGGCTGTCCCAAGCTGGAGATAGTCAAGTGCAGCGGCAATATGCTTACCGAGCTGAACGTTGTGGGCTGCGGAAATCTCAGGCAGCTGGAATGCTTCAGCAACAGACTGAAAAAGCTCGATCTCAGCGGCAATCCCGCTTTGACGGGACTGTACTGCTCCGACAACAGGCTGACCTCCCTCGACCTGAGAAGCAACCGCGAGCTGAAAACTCTTTTCTGCCGATACAATTACATAACGCGCGAAAGCAAGCTGAAGCTTTACGATAAATCCGCAATGACCACCTGTGACTACAGCGTGCAGTACTACAGCGGCTACAAGGCTTACGTCACCGACGTTAATATGCAGTACTCAAAGCTTATAACAAACCGTCCCACCGATATTTTCAATATCTCCACGGGTATCGCGGGTACTCCGTCGGGCGAGGCGGTAAGCAAGGCGGGCGGCATTGAATTTGTTGCAAGCCATGCCGACTATGATTTCTCGGTAAGCGGAAGTCCTGCGCTGACCGTTGACGGCAGCGGCTTTCTTACCGCGAATAAGACCGGCGATTATGAATTTACCCTTACTTTGAAAAAGGGAAATGCCGACGGTACGGACTTTGTCAAGAAATTCACCGTCTCCGCGGTGGACATTAAAGACCACACCTCGCATGAATTTGAGTGGAAATGCGACCGCGAAACAAATAACGGACACTACAGGCAATGCTTCTGCGGCGAAAAGACCAAAACGGAAGCTCATTCCTACGGCAGCAAAATTTACCAGATAAACGACCGCAGCGGAAAGCTGTACAACTACCGAGCCTGCAAGGTGTGCAGATATGCGGACAGAATCTGCGAAAGCACAGTTCTGAAGCACGCGTCGACGGGCATAACCATTGCTACGCTTGACGGAACTCTCGCCCCTGCGCTGAGGCTTGCAGCCGCTCCCGCGGATATTTCGGGAATAAAGGCGGGGAACGGTCTTACCGCTCTGAGAGCCTATGAGATTTATTTTACCGACGGCTCGGCAAAGCTTAAAGCGGGCTGCAATTTCAAAACGTCCATACCCCTGCCCAAGGGCGCTGACGGAGAGTCGGCACACGTCCTGCGGGTAAAATCCGACGGAACGCTTCGGGACATGAACGCCGAGTACAGCTCCGAGGACGGCACGCTGAGCTTTACGGCAAGCGTTTCGGGTACGTACCTTATCGCGGTCGGAGATAAGCCGAATAAAAATACGGACAGCAAAAACGACAACGAACCCGTATTCACCGAGAACGACCTCATTATCCTGCGTGACGCTCTTTCAGAGGACAATGCGGACAAGCAGGCGGGTCTGGCGGATATGAACGGCGACGGAAAGATCGACAACAAGGATCTTATCCTGCTGAAAAACCGTCTTTCCGCAGATTAAATCAAATGGATAAAATTTTTATGAATTGGAGTTTTGTATCATGAACAAACAACCGATAGCGTGGCTTCTTGCGGCTTCGATGAGCGTTATGCAGGCGGCTCCAGCAGCTGCGGTGATCGCAAGCGCGGAGCAGTCCGCGGAAACGATAGTCTCGGTGGGGAACGCCGCGGGAAAGCCCGGCGAAACCGTGTCGGTAAACCTGTCGCTGAAAGGAAACCGCGGTCTTAACGCAATGGCGGTGTGGCTGAAATACGACCCCGACGTCCTTGAACCCGTGGATATTTCCGACAAGGGCAAATTCGGCACGGACGCTTTCGACGCTCCCAAGGAATTGGCAAAAAGTCCCTTAAGACTGGGTTGGACAAACAGCCAAAAAGCCAACACAAGCGATGGAACTGTCGCCGTTATCAGGTTCAGGATAAAGGATACCGCCGCCGCCGGTGAGTATGACGTGGAGGTCTACACAAGGGAGGGCGAGAATTTTATCGCCGACTTTGCCTCCGATAACCCGTTCACCGATGTGGAGCTTGCTTTTGACAGCGGAAAAATAACCGTTGCGGGAGATACCGAAGCTTTGACGGATACCTCCGCTTATGCCGATAAGGCTCCAGCTCCCAATATCACGGACGTGTCCGTTTCGGGATTCAGGATCAAGCTTCCCGCGGGATACGAGTACACTTACTCCGAAACTCAAACAGATAATTTCAAGGGCTTTAAATGGTATAAAAGCAAAAGCGTAAAGGACTTGAAACCAAACACGACATATTATGTGTACCAGAGAAAATCGGGAGATAAAGATGTCTCTGCGCCTGCGGAGATAATCACCTCAAAGTACGATATTTCAGACGTTATCGAAAGCGTTTCGATCGGAACGAGCGGCGGGGAGGGCGCTGTGCTGTCTCCCGTTATAACCTACAGAGAGGGCTTCGACGCGAAGACCGCGGGAGAATTTACATACTGCTGGAGCGCAAAGGACTGGGCTGAGCCTTCGGTGGCACTGGCTGAAAGCTACACGATCACAGCGGAGGATATCGCTCTCGGACGCGAAATGCAGGTCACCGTTGCCGCGATCAACTGCAAGGGACTTGTGAAGTCCAATACGCTGAAAGCTGGCAGATCCGATCATTCTGGAGAGGTAAGGTCTCCCTCGGTATCGCAGATAACTGCGGACGGATTCATTCTTTCCGCAGAAGCAGGCTATGAATATACTGTTTCCGAGGACGGAACTATACCCGAAAATGCGGTATGGACAAGCCTTGACGGCGGTGCGGCGGTCACGGAAAAAGCTGCGGGAAAAACCTACTACGTGTTTGCAAGAGCTGCGGAAACGGCGTCTGTAAACGCTTCCGAGCCGTCAAGTCCCGTCAGCGTGAAGATACCCGGAAATGACGCTTCGCTTACAAGGCTGACCGTTTCAAGCGGAAAGCTTACGCCCGAATTCAGCCCCGAAATAACCGACTATACGGTATACGTTCCTTACGGCAGAAGCATTCCGAGAATAAGAACGGTAACGGCTTCGGGTCGTTCCTCCGCAGACGTTGAGCAGGCAAAAGGCTTTGCAGACGGCAAAAACACCGCGGTCATTAAGGTCACGGCGGAAAACGACGTTGACACAAAGCTTTACTCCGTTACATTTGTACGTCAGGAGGAGATTGATACTTCCGCTGCGGATACGTCTGCTGCGGAAACCACCGAAACCTCGCCCGCAGATACAGAAGAAGCTGTGCAGGTCTCTCTTTCCGAAATGCCTGTCATAGCTTCAAACGGCACTATAGAACCATACGTTGCGGGAGATCCAGAAAAGTCGGGCTGGAATGCGGTTTGCAGCGAGATAGCGGCTTCCGCGGACGGAAAAACCGTTACTGTAAAAATGAACGATACCACCGAGCTGCCCAAAGAGGTGACGGAGTGTATCCAAAACAGGAACGTTGACCTCGTCCTGAAAATGGAAAACGGCTTGACATGGACGATAAACGGAAATGATGTGACCGCTCCCAAAACGGTTAACATGGAAGTATCCACCTCTCCGAGAAAGACTATCGCAGACATGACTGACAGTCTTGGCAGCGAAAAGAAAGCTATTCCTATAAAGCTTTCAAGCGACGGAGAGTTCGGTTTTACCGCTTCGCTTACGATAGATCTCAACGACCGCTATAACGGCTATTACTCCTCCCTCTACAGCAGGGACAGAAAAACCGGAGATGCCGAGTACTGCGCAAGCAATATCGCGGAAAACAAAAAGGTATCCCTTGAATTTACTGGAATTGACAAGACCACGGAGTATGCGGTGATATTCACACGCGAGCCTGTTGTGGATGATGTTTCCTCAAGTGCGGGAGCGGCGGACTTCTCCGCTCCGTTCGACGCGGGAATGCCCGATGCAAACGTTCCGGGACTTCCTCAGGCGTACCCGCCCGCTGTACTCAAGCGTTCGGGCAAAAAGCGCAGATACCGCATTGTCCGCAGGAGACGGCTTGACGATATGGTATTCGTTTACTGATACTGACACCAAAAACGCTTTGGGAGCGGTGAAGCTTCCCAAAGCGTTTTTTAGTTTTTTCGGACAATTTCCGCAGCCCGCTCCTCGGTCATCTCGCCGCATTCGACCATGCGGTCAAGGACCTGCTTCAGCCGCTGTTCTGCAAGGTCGGGGTTTTTGTCGGGAGAGTAGGCGCTTGGCGCGTTTGGTATCCCCGCCAGCATTGCACATTCGTAATCGGTAAGCTGGTCGGGAGTTTTCCCGTAGTATCCCTCCGCCGCCGCTGAAATCCCGTAATAGCCATCGCCGAAGTAAATGCTGTTCACGTACAGCTCGAAAATGTCGTCCTTGGAGAATTCCTCCTCAATATCAAAAGCGGTGAAAACCTCCGCGAACTTCCGCTCCAGACGCTTTTCCTGCGTGTAGTAGAAATTTTTTGCAAGCTGCTGAGTAATGGTGCTGCCGCCCTGTTCGGGGGACAGGGTTTTCAGGTCGTGGGCGACCGCTCTCGCTACAGCCCTTGGGTCAACGCCGCGATGCGTATAGAACCGTTTGTCCTCGGCGCATATGACCGCCTTTATGTAAAATTCGGGAAGCTCCTCCATTCGGACGAAATCCTCTCCCCGAAGAAGCTGCGCCATCTGCGCGGGAGGACATTTCTCCACGGCGTTCCTGTGCATATTGTACCCCCGAACCGCGGACACGATAATCACCGCGGCGGCGATAGGCACAAGCACCGCGAAAATAAGTCTCAGTATCTTAAACATAATTTTTGCCGCTTTCTTCATAAAATCAGTCCCTGTCAGTACTTACTATCTTGTAGTAGCTTCTTGACGTAATAAGGTATACGGCGGTGTAGACGAGAGAAAACGCTCCGAAGCAGCACAGCGTTACCACTGCGAAAAGAGCGGTATTGCTCAGTCCGAAAAGAAGCAGGAGCCGCGACACTATGGGGAACGCAAACACCATGTGCAGTCCCGCCGCGCCGAGGGGCATGAAAAACACCGTCAGCACCTGCGAGTTTATGCTTTTGCGTATCTCTGCCTTGGTCATTCCCACCTTTTGCAGTATGCCGAATTTTGACTTGTCCTCGAAGCCCTCGGATATCTGCTTGTAGTACATTATAAGAGCCGCCGCGCATATAAATACCATGCCGAAAACAACGCCGAGAAAAAACAGTCCTCCGTACAGGGCAAAGAAGTCCGCTCTGTCGTTTGCGGCGCTTTCGATCCTTACGCCGCGCCATTCGCCCTCTCTGCCCGCGTCGGCAAGGTCTTTCTGAAACTGGGCGACAGAAAAATATATATCCTCGTAAATTTCAATCTGCTTTTCGTCATTGCAGCTAAGGTCGAAGGCGTAGTAATCGTGCATATAGGAGGACGCGTTGCCGTATATGCCTAACTGGAGGTCGTACAGCTCCTTGACAACAGCTTCGTCCTTTACGAAAATGTACATTGATGTTATCGCGCTCATCATGGCGTCGGAACCTGTTGTCTCAAAATCCTCTGCCTTTGACTTTACGGTAAAAGTACCGTACTCGTCAATAATAAGCGTGTCATAGTCAAAGCTGCCGCCGTTTACGTACAAAACTATCTCCCCGTCGGAAAGGGTCTCGTTTTTGCCCATAAGACGGTTATAGTCGTCCACTGTGACGATGTAAAGCTGTCTTATATCGGGGTCAAAAGAATTTTCAAACATATCCCGCTTTTCGGGAGAAAGATATATCGTATTGCCGACCGTGCCGCCGCTGATGTCGAGATAGCTGTAGTGCAGAACGTTTTCGGGTGTCTCCCCGAATTTTTCAAGAGCCTTTTCCGCCGCTCCGTGAGCAGCGGAGGTAAACTCCCCGTCGATCGTGTAGTTGTCGATAATGATGTTGCGGGGATAACGCTGACGGAGCATATCGTTCATTCCCACAAAAAGGCAGGTGGTGGAGGAAAGCGTTACCAGCAGCATTGTTGCAAGAATGCATATGGAGGCAAGTCCAGCGCCGTTGCGCTTCATGCGGTAGGTCATCTGAGATACCGAAACAAAATGGTTGGTTTTGTAGTAGTATTTTTTGTTCCGCTGGAGCATTTTGCACATTACCACAGAGCCTGCTATAAACAGCAGATATGTGGCGATTATGACCATAAGCACCGCAAAAAAGAACGCGAAAATAGCCGCAAGCGGGTTTTCTATCGTTACCGCCATGTAGTATGCGATACCAAGCAGTACCGCTCCGATGACCGCAAGAAACCGGTTTGCTTTCGGAGGCTTTTCTCCCGCATTTTCACTGTGGAGAAGCTCCACAGGATTGGACAGATGTATCTGCCGCAAAGCGCTTATCAGTATCAGCAGAAATATCACCGCGTAGAAAATAAGCGAATCGGTTACCGCTTTCAGCTCGACGGCGAAGATGTAGGAGGCTTCGTTTCCAAGCATTTTCGTCAGCAGAAGCTCCGCAAACTTTGAGAACAATATCCCGCAGCCCAGACCTATCGCTTCCGCTAAAACGTAGACGATAAGGGTCTCCCAGAATAAGATACGTGCTATGTTGCGTTTTCCCATGCCGAGGACGTTGTAGAGACCGAACTCGGTTTTCCTTCGCCTTATCAGAAACGAATTTGTGTAGAACAGGAATATCGCCGAAAATACAGCCAGTACCCAGCAGCCAAGCATAAGCAGAGTCTGCATTATTTCGCCGCCCCGCATTTCAGCAACAAAGCGGCTTACCGACAGGAACGAGGTAATGTAGTACATCATTATCATTCCCGCGCAGGCAAAAAGATAGGGGAGATATATGCGGTAGTTTTTCTTTATTCCCCCCGCGGCAAGCTTGGGGTAGAGAAATGAGGTATTCATTGCGCATTCCCTCCCGAAGCTATCAGTGTAAGGGTATCGGAAATTCTCTTGTAGAACTCGTCGTTCCCGCAGTCCCCGCGGTAAAGCTGGTGGAAAACCTCGCCGTCCTTGATGAACAGGACGCGGTTTGCGCGGCTTGCGGCTTTTACTGAGTGAGTAACCATAAGTATAGTCTGTCCCTCGGCGTTAAGCTTTGAGAACAGCGACAGAAGCTCGTCGGCGGCTTTGGAATCAAGCGCGCCCGTAGGCTCGTCCGCAAGGAGCATTTTCGGGTCGGTTATCATGGCTCTTGCGGCGGCGGTGCGCTGCTTCTGACCTCCCGAAATTTCGTAGGGGTACTTGTCAAGCAGCATTGTAATCCCAAGCTTTTCCGTGGCGGCTTCAAGCTTTCGGGACATTTCCTTATAGCCAGTCCCCGCAAGAACAAGCGGAAGCAGGATATTGTCGCGGACGGTAAAGGTGTCCAGCAGATTGAAGTCCTGAAAGACAAAGCCTAAGTTGTTCCGTCTGAACGCGGCGGCGTCCTTTTCCTTTATTTTGGAAAAATCCGTTCCGTCCAGAACAACGTTGCCCCCCGTAGGCTTGTCGAGAGCCGCCAAAATGTTCAGCAGCGTGGTCTTGCCCGACCCGCTCTCTCCCATGATGGCGATGTACTCCCCCCGCTCGGCGGTGAACGTGACGTTTTTCAGAGCCTCCACCTTGTTTGAGCCAAGGCGCTGGGTGTATACTTTTTTGACGTTTTTTACTTCAAGCACAGGCATAAAAGTTCTCCTTCCGTTTTTGTTTCTGTACCTATAGTATAACCGAAAGGGAAAATGTCCGCCATAGCTTCGGCTTACATTTTCCCTCCGTAATCTTACATTTTTGTAATATTGCTTATACTGATCAACAATTAAAAAGTGTATAAAAAATCAAACAAAAATTTGCATATATGATTTTTGTGCAGATTTTTTATTTACACTTTTAATTGGTGATCAGGATTACTACTGCGCGGCTTTTGCGATAGTCAGCGGTACCATAAACTCCGTCGCAAAAATGCCCTCCTCGTTCTGACGGTTTACGTATCCGCCGTACTTTTTAGCAACGCGGTCAATTCGGAAAAGACCGTATCCGTGCATATTTTCGGAGGGATTTTCCTTGGTGGTAAGATAAGTGCCGTTTTCCTTGCGGACTTTTCCCGCAGAATTTTGCACCGAAAGGTAAAGATTTCCTTTCAGCCTGCCTATATAAATGCGCATGAAACGCTCTTCCTCGGGCAGAGAAGCACAGGCTTCAACGGCGTTGTCAAGCATATTTCCCAGAACCGAGCAAAGCTCCACGTCGCTCATGGCAAGTCCCTCGGGAACGTTCGCCTTGACGTTCAGCTTAATGCCCAGCTTTTCCGCAGTACCCAGCTTGCTGTTCAGTATCGCGTCCGCCATAATGTTTCCCGTTTTTATGACGGTATCCACCGTGTCGAGATCGTCGGCAAGCTCGTCCAGATAAGAAGCAAGCTTTTGATAGTTGCCTTTTGAAAGCCATATTTTCATATTGGAAATGTGGTTGCGGTAGTCGTGCCGCCAGCCGCGTACCTGACGGTACATATTCTGAATTTCCCGCACCTGCTTTTCGATAAGCTCGCTCTGAAAACGCTCTATGCGGCGG
>JAIEDQ010000135.1 GCA_029067895.1 Oscillospiraceae bacterium
CTCCCAGAGGTCCTCGTTTTCGTCGGTGAAGTAAAGCTTCAGAGCATAATTGCAGTTGCGGTTTACGGGTTCGTTTTCGTCCACCGAAATTTCCGTAATGCCCTTTATGTTCATGCTGTTTTCGATCTCTCCGACGATCCTTATCTCGACCTTTGCTTCAACACTGCTGTCGGAGGCAAGGTTATAGGAGCATGAAACCGGCGAAAGCTTAACGTCGGCAACGGACATCTCGGTAATACCCTCTGCGGGTATGTTGGCTGTAAAGGGTTCTTCCTTTTCAAGCACAATGGGTATTCCGTCGCTGTTTTTTGCCATTACCGTATAAGACGCGTTTCCGTTTATGACGATCTGACCGTTTTCCGCGTCGGGACGTGCGGTCACCCCGCTTACCGAACACCATACGTCGTAAATACAGTCGATACCGCCGTCGCCGTAATCAAGCGCGCCCTTTACGACTATGGACGTATTCACGGGCTGGGACGGCAGTTCTATCCTCACGTCGGCTTTTTCGCTTTCGGTCTTGTAGGCGGTGGAATATTCGTCAACAGCAAGATCAACGTTTGCGGTACGGTACGCCGAACAGGTTATCAGTATTCCAAGCGTACACTCGGCAATTTTGGAATTGCCGTCCCCATCTGAGCGCGGCTCTATTTCGCAGGAAATGACCTCTGCCTGAACCGTGCAGTTATAGCGTTCGTCGATACCGTCAAGATCAACTATCTGAGAGAACGGCAGTGTGAACTGCATGGCTTCAACGCTGTCCTCGCCGTCCTTTACGCAGCTATATAGCATATTTATGCAGACCTCGCCTTTTGCGATAAGCTTGTTTGCGATGACCTTTTTATCACCCGACGTAACGGCGGCGTCGCTTCTCAGTACGTTCACAATGGGCGGCTTGGAAAGTCCCAGATCGAATTCTTCGGAAACAGTCACCCGCTTTGTGGTGTAAAGCTTGTTTGCGGGATAGGTAACTGGTAGCTTTTTGAGCTGAATGTTTCCGCCGAAAGCGTCGCAGATGATCTCCTTTTTGTCAAGGTCGGAAACCTTGATCCTGATCGACACCGCCCCGCGGATATCAAGTCTGCGCTGATTTACCGCGCGGCAGTTCATATAGTCTGTCCTTGGCATTATGCACACTCTGGGATTGGTACAGGTTCTTCCCAGATCAACGCTTTTGGTGTAGGTAAGCTTCTGGGTGACAGACTGAACGGCGTTGCTGTTTTCGCTGCAATAAAGTACCCGAACGCATACGTACATTTCATAGGTCAGCCTGTCTCCGTTGACGCTGTAGGACATTATCCCCGGCGTTGTCACACATTTGAGAATGCGGAATATTTCGGGATAATAGTCCGGCAGCACATAGTCAAGCTCCACCGACTGCTCCTGTGTATCGTCAAATATTACCTCAGCCGATGTGATTTCTTCCCTGTTTACTTTAAAGTCCATGCGTATTCCTCCTACTGTAGATAATCAGAATTAAGAAGCAGCAGGCAGGAGACCGCTTATGACCCTGCCAAGCTTCAACTGCTAAAATATTTATATTCTCGATAATAGGCTTGTATGACAGAAAATCGAAAACAGAGGACAGATTTTATTTCTGTCCTCTGTTTTTGCCAAAACCTGTATTAAAACACGGGGATTGACGTTGTTTGCTTAATATGTTAATATATAGTATATAATAAATTTATTCCGCATTTACGGAGGTTATGAATGAAATACGATTGCCTGATAATAGACGACGAAAAAATGCTTGCGGACAGTACCGCCGAATATTTCAATCTGTTCGGCGTAACCGCTGCTGTTGTGTACGACGCGGCTGAATGCCGCAGCTTTTTTGAAAATAATTCGGCGAGCCTGCTGCTCCTTGACATAAATCTCGGCAATGACAGCGGATTTGACCTGTGCAAAGAGCTTCGCCAAAAAACGCAGATACCGATTTTGTTTATTTCCGCACGTTCAAGCGACGACGATAAGATTATCGCCCTGAACATCGGCGGAGACGATTATATTCAAAAGCCCTATTCCCTCGGCGTATTGCTTGCAAAGGTAAAGGCGGTTTTAAAGCGTTACGGACAAAGTGCAGATACAGCGTACTCAGACGGCTGGCTTACGGTGGATTTTAACGCAAAGCAAGTGATTGCGGACGGTGTTCCCGCAAAGCTTACGGCTTTGGAATTTCGTCTGCTGACCTATCTTATGAAAAACGAAAACAGAGTGGTTTCCAAACAGGAAATTTTCGATAACGTCTGGGAGGACAAATTCACGGGCGACGGAACGCTTAACGTACACATAAGAAAGATACGTGAAGCCATTGAGCGTGAACCGAGCGACCCGAAATACATACTCACCGTTTGGGGAGACGGCTACAAATTTATCGGAGGCAAACAATGAAATATAAAGCTTTTCTGCTTTTACTGACAATAATTTTTTTAGCGGAAATTTCCGCTTTTGCATGGTTTATGAATACCGCCGACAACGACTTGCAGAACTCCGTTGAGATAAACGCGGCGGTGCAGTCTGTGCAGTCGGACTGGGACAGTATCAGTACTCACAAAAATTCCACAAGCCTTGACTATACCGTCCTTGACGGAGACGGAAATGTCCTGTTCAAAACAAGAGCGGAACTTAGTGAAAGCATAAATGAGGCGGTGATAAACCGCGACACGATACTTGATATCGAAGCGGACAGCGGATCTGTCGGAAAAATAATTATACACAACAACAGCCGTCAAGGTCTTGCCGAAAGCAGAAAGAAAACCGCCGCAGTAATTGTGTTTGCGGCGGCTGTTCAGTTTGCGCTGTGCGCGGCATATTCGGTGTACATTTACCGCACGGTGATAAAGCCTTTCAAAAAATTAGAGGGCTTCGCCGAAAGCATTGCGGGCGGAAATCTTGATATTCCACTGACAATGGACAGAGGAAATATTTTCGGCGCATTTACCGAAAGCTTCGACATAATGCGCTCGGAGCTGAAAAAAGCCCGCCTTGCCGAAGCGCGGGCAAACGCCGAGAAAAAAGAGCTTGTAGCAAAGCTTTCTCACGACATAAGAACTCCCGTTGCAAGCATAAAGGCGGCTTCGGAGGTGGGAGCGGCTATTTCCGAAAGCGAAAAAAATCGGCAGAATTTCACCCACATTATTCATAAGGCAGATCAGATAAACACCCTTGTTACAAACCTTTTTTCTGCGACCTTGGAGGAATTGCAGCAGCTTACCGTTGAACCGATTGATATGGAAAGCGGCGGAATTTCCGAAATGCTGGAAAGCGCGGATTATTTTCATTACGCCGAGATACCCACTGTTCCCGATTGCCTTATATATGCGGACAAGCTTCGTTTGCAGCAGGTTTTCGACAATATTTTTGCAAATTCCTACAAGTATGCAAACACTAAAATAGATGTGGAAATTTTGCTGAAAAACAATCATCTTTCGGTAAAAATTGAGGACTTCGGCGGTGGTGTACCAAATGAGGAAATACCGTTTTTAAAGGAAAAATTTAAGCGGGGCAAAAACTCTGAAAATATTGAGGGAGCAGGTCTGGGACTTTATATTTCCGACTGCTTTATGAAAGAAATGGGCGGAGAGCTTGTTATTGAAAACGGACAGCACGGTCTTGCCGCAACAATTTTAATTTCACTTAGCGGAACGATTTAAGGAATATTTAAGGATTGCTTAAAGACACTTAAGGTTTGAAAGCTTATAATGGAACGTGAAAGGACGGTTTTGTTATGAAAAATACTTTAATTAAAACCGAACGTTTAAGCAAAAGCTTCTCCAGCGGAGGGGCTATGCAGCACGTTCTGAAAAACATTGACTTGGAACTTTACAAGGGCGACTTCACGGTAATAATGGGCGCGTCGGGTGCGGGAAAATCCACGCTTCTGTACGCTCTTTCGGGAATGGATACTCCCACTCTCGGCAAGATTACATTCGGCGATAAGGTAATCACGGATTTGAGTTCCGACGGTCTTGCATTGTTCCGCAAGGAGCATTGCGGGTTTGTGTTCCAGCAAATTTATCTTATCGACACAATGAGCGTTCTGGACAACGTCCTTGCGGCGGGTCTGCTTGTGAGCAAGGACAAAAAGGCTCTTGCCACACGGGCGAGAGAGCTTTTCAAAGCGGTGGATATTCCGGAGGAAACTATCAATAAATTTCCCACCCAGATATCGGGCGGTCAGGCGCAGAGAGCAGGTATTGTCCGCGCATTGATAAATTCCCCCGAAATTCTTTTCGCAGACGAACCCACGGGTGCGCTTAATTCCAAGTCGGGACTTGACGTTCTGGACACCCTCACAAGCTTTAACGAGCAGGGTCAGAGCGTTGTAATGGTAACTCACGATATGCGCTCCGCACGCCGCGGAAACCGTATTCTGTACTTAAAGGACGGCATTGTCATGGGCGAATGCGACCTCGGAAAATACACTCCAAATAACGAGGAAAGACACAAAAAGCTATCTGAATTCCTGACAAGAATGGGGTGGTAATATGTACAGAAATATACTGCTTGCCCGCTCAAATATCCGCAAGGCAAAGGGGCAGACCGCCGCGATTATTGTCCTCGTTCTGCTGTCCTCGCTGATGATGAATTTGTGGCTTATGCTTTCAATGGACTACAGAAAAAATTTTGAACGCTGTCACGACAGGCTCAACGACGGTCACGTAAATATTGCCGCATATGTTACGGACGACGAATTCAAAAATTTTATTTCGGACACTCTTGAAGAACGTACCGACATTACGGACTATACCGTAAGCGACGCGTTTTGCGAACCTATGTCTTTTGAATACAACGGCGGCGAAATATCCCAGCTTGGAGTTCTGCTTGAAAAGGAGGACGCTCTTTCCAGAAATGTGGGAAGATTTGAAATTACCGAGGACAGCACTTATAAAAGCGGAATTTATCTCCCCATGCTTTACGGTACGGGAAATAATTATTCCGTCGGCGACACGGTTAAAATAACCCTTTTGGGTGAAGATTTCGAGTACACAGTATGCGGATTTTTCAACAGCGCAATGAACGGTTCTCACAACTGCGGAATGATGGCGTTACTGCTGACGGAGGATAAATTCAATGAATTTTCCGAAGAAGCCGCCGCGCTGAAATCCGTGTATGTTTCCGCAAGAGTAAACGACATATCAAAATGCGAGGAAATTGCTACAGAGCTTAAAGATGAAACAGCAAAGGAATTTCCCGACGTTGTTGTAACGTCAAACGACTACAAATTAGTCTCGACATCAAGGTACATTTCACAGATGATATGCGCGGGAATTTTAAGCGCAATGGCGTTTCTGGTTCTGCTTATCGGGGTTGTTGTAATTGCTTCTAATATTGCAAATTATATTCAGGAAAATATGCAGAATTTAGGCGCGCTGAAAGCCGTGGGCTACACAAGCGGACAACTGGTTTCGGCATTGCTTGCCCAGTTTGCGGGAGTTTCCGCAATTGCCGCGGTTATCGGTACGGTACTTTCCTACTGTGTTTTTCCTGCGGTAAATGAAATGATGATAGCCCAGACGGGTATACCGTATTCGGTGCGTTTCCAGCCGCTTCCCGTATTGTTTACTATAATTTTTATTACGGGAATTGTCTCGGCGGCGGTGTATTTTTCAGCAAAGAAGATCAAAAAAATTGAACCTATAACTGCAATGCGGCAGGGAATTTCCACCCATAATTTCAAGAAAAATCATCTGCCCCTTGAAAAAACTTCTCTGCCGATAAACGCTGCCCTTGCAATGAAAACCACCCTCAGCGGACTTAAACAGAATATCACGGTATGCGTTACAATGCTTGTTCTTTCGCTGGTTTTGGTGTTTTCCGCAACATCGTTCAGGAATACGATAGTTGATTTTCAGCCAATGGTAGAAATGATAGCGGGAGAGTTTGCGGACTCGGCGATAAACGTCAACCCTAACAGGGAAGACGAGCTTGTTTCCGTACTTGAAAACGACAGCCGCGTGGAAAAATTCTATATGTTCACCAACAATAATATGGAGGTTCAGCACGTGGACGGTCTTTCCTTGTTCGTATCTGTAGTGGGCGACTGCTCCAAGATGAATAATCAGAGTATGTTTATAGAGGGGCGTTACCCAAAATACGGCAATGAGTTTTCAATTGCCGCAAAATACGCAAAGGACAACGATATAAAAATCGGTGACGAAATTGCCCTTAAGGTGGGAAATTCAGAGGAAAAATATATTGTTTCGGGATTTACCCAATGCTCCAACAATCTCGGCAAGGACTGCGTTATAACACGTGAGGGCTATGAAAAAATAAGCTCCCTGCCCAACGTCACATACTATATCGACTTTGCGGAGGACATAGATATTGACGATTTTAACAGCGAACTGTCCGACCGCTTCGGCAGCGACGTAAATGCCATACAGAATATTCAGTCGATATTGGAAAGCACAGGCGGCGTGTATGTTATGCTGATGACGTTCCTTGTAATAGCCATTGTGATAATAAGCTGCATTGTAATTATTTTTGTAATGTACCTGCTTGTGCGTACAATGCTGAACAACAAGAAGCGCGATTACGGTATTTTAAAGGCTCTCGGCTATACAACAACCCAGCTTGTGGTGCAGACTGCAATGAGCTTTATGCCCTCCGTAATAATTTCCTCGGCTGTTGGTATCGCTGTAAGTATGCGGCTGATAAATCCGCTTATGGCGGTATTTCTGAGCGGTATCGGAGTAGTCAAGGGTACGTTTATCATTCCTGTGGAATTATGCATAATTTCGGGTATCGTACTTGTAATATTTGCGTTCGGAGCGGCTTGCCTCATGTCGCTGCGGGTGAAAAAAATTGCTCCGCGTGAGCTTCTTATCGGAGAATAAGCATTCAAAGGTCGGACAAAAAATAAACTATACAAAGCGGCTGAGAGCGATCTCGGTCGCTTTTGTTATGAAGTGTCAAGCCTGCACTCAATTGGAAACAAGACTTTGGACTGCTGATGCTGTACACACATTATGCATTTTTGTAAATAGACTTTCTGACATAACGTTCCAAATATTTTTCACGACCGTCTATGCAGTTATTGACAACGCAGGAAAAAACAGGTATAATAATATAAAAATCAAATCAGAGTTATAGAACTGAATTTTATGAATAAAAAGTTAAATTTTACAAACCACTTGACTTTCCAATTATTATATTGTACAATGTGACTGTAATCGTTTACAGATATGCGGCGGTTGCTCTTAAAAAAGTATAATTTTTATGTAAAGGAGTTCGGTATATATGAAGTTTTCAGACGGTTTCTGGCTCAACAAAAGAGGCTATGAGGTAAGCTACGCTTCGCAGGCTTATGAGATCAAGACGGGCAAAAACTTTATCAACGTTCTTGCTCCCTCCAGCTACATTCAGAACAGAGGCATGACTCTCGGCGGTCCCGTGCTGGACGTAACTTTTTCCTCCACTCAGAAGGACGTTATCAAGGTCTCGATCGACCACTTCAAGGGCGGTCTTGACAATATGCCCAAGTTTGAGCTTTACGAGGATCAGGGCTACACACCCGAAGTCAAGGAACACGACGAATACTGGGAACTTGTAAGCGGCGACACAAAGGTACGCATTGGCAAGTGGAACTGGAACATTCAGTACTTCTATAAGGACAAGAAGCTGACAGGCGGCTCCTGGAGAGCTACTACCGTCATCAACGAAAATCAGTTCAGACTTTCCTCACGTCTTGCCTATACACAGGACGACACTTTCTGGGATTACCCCCAGGACGCAAGAAATACATATATAAGAGAGCAGCTTACACTTTCCGTCGGTGAGAACATCTACGGCTTCGGAGAGAAGTTTACCACGTTTGTTAAGAACGGTCAGACCGTTGAGACATGGAACTCCGACGGCGGCACTTGCTCGGAGCAGTCTTACAAATGTATACCTTTCTATATTTCCTCCCGCGGCTACGGTATTTTTGTAAACAGCTCGGACAAGGTTTCCTACGAGGTTGCTTCGGACACGGTTTCCAAGGTTTCCTTTACCGTTCCCGGTGAAAGCCTTGAATACTTCGTTATCGGCGGTGAGAACCTTCACGAGGTGCTTGCAAACTACACAACCCTTACAGGTAAGCCCGCACTTCCCCCTGCCTACACATTCGGACTCTGGCTCACAACCTCCTTTACCACAAAGTACGACGAGGAGACTGTTACCTCCTTTATCGACGGCATGGCCGAAAGGGATATACCTTTACAGGTATTCCACTTCGACTGCTTCTGGATGAAAGAATACGAGTGGTGCAACTTTGAGTGGGATACACGTCAGTTCCCCGACCCTCCCGCAATGCTGAAGCGTCTCAAGGACAGAGGTCTTGAAATTTGCGTTTGGATAAACCCCTACATTGCACAGCGTTCAAAGCTTTTCGACGAGGGCGTACAGAACGGTTACTTTATTAAAAATCCCGACGGAAGCGTTTTCCAGTGCGATATGTGGCAGCCCGGCATGGCTCTTGTGGACTTCACAAATCCCGCAGCCTGCGAGTGGTATGCTTCCAAGCTGAAAAAGCTCTGCGAAATGGGCGTTGACTGCTTCAAGACAGACTTCGGCGAGAGAATTCCCACAAAGGTAAAATATTTCGACGGCTCTAACCCTATCGCAATGCACAACTACTACACATACCTCTACAACAAGACGGTATTCAACGTACTGAAAGAATACTACGGCGAGAACAAGGCTTGCCTGTTTGCACGTTCCGCAACAGCCGGCGGACAGCAGTTCCCCGTACACTGGGGCGGCGACTGCTCGGCAGAGTACACCTCTATGGCGGAAACACTCCGCGGCGGTTTGTCCCTCTGCGCTTCGGGCTTCGGCTATTTCAGCCATGACATGAGCGGCTTTGAGGCAACTGCAACTCCCGACATCTACAAGAGGTGGGCGGCGTTCGGACTGTTCTCTACACACTCGCGTCTCCACGGAAACAACTCCTACAGAGTGCCTTGGCTCTTTGACGAAGAATCGGTAGATGTACTCCGCTTCTTCACAAAGCTTAAAGGTAAGCTTATGCCTTACATCTGGTCTCAGGCTATCAAGACCTCCACAGTGGGCGTACCTATGATGAGAGCAATGGTTATCGACTTTGCGGACGACCCTGCATGTCTCAGCCTTGACCGTCAGTATATGTTCGGCGACAATATTCTGGTTGCACCTATCTTCAATGATGAGGGTACTGCTGAATTCTACGTACCTGCGGGAACATGGACGGATATCATTTCGGGCAAGCAGTACGAGGGCGGCAAGTACTACAACGAGAAATTCGACTACTTCTCTCTCCCCTGCCTTGCTAAACCTAACAGCATTATTGCTTACGGTAACTTTGAAAAGAATTTCGAGTACGATTACCTGAACGGAACCGAGTTTGTTATCTATGAACCCGAGGACGGAAAAGCGATCGAGTGCAATATCTACAATACCGAAGCTGAAAAGGTATTCACCCTTACAGCACTCAGAAACGGCGATAAAGTCGAGGTTTCCTATACAAATACTCCCGCTTCGTTCACCGTTAAGGTATTCGGCAAAGAACCCATTACTGTAAATCCTTCCTGCGACGGAAAGGTTATTATCAATCTGTAAAGCATTATGCCCCGCTCATGCAAATTAATGAGCGGGGCATATCTTAATAAAAATTTTAAGGAGAAGCGCTATGAAATGCAAAGTCGAAAACGGTATGCTTATTATTGAAACGGATAACAACGTTTACTCTTTTGAAGCTCACGCCGAAGCGCCGCGTCCCTCTCTGCTTGGCGCGGGATTGAGCGCGGGCGGCAGACATTGGTCTAACAGGGACGAAAATATAAAGCTTGAAAAGCACACAAGTATTCAGGATATTGCTTTAAGTGATAAATATGCGGCTTGGTACATACAGGAATTTGTTCCCGACGAGGACGGGGTGGATTACAAGCTTACCAAAAAAGCCAAAATTTATCTCGGCGTACTGCAAAGCGGCGAGACTAAGGAAATTTACAAGGGCGAATGTTACGGCGATTTGATTTTTGACGGTGATAATTTAATTTTTAACATGGGAAACAAGGTGGCGGTCATTGCTCTTGACAGCGGCGAAACGACGGTTCTGTTCAAGCACTCGGGCATCAAGAAAAACCGCATAGACCTTAATATTACTCCAAAGCGTATCTTTTTCAACCACTGGACTCACAATAATAATTACCTTATGTGGTACGACAGAACGACAGGCGAGGTAATAAATCCTCACATTGATTCGGTTTTTTATGGATTTCTTGACGAGGATAATATTGTTTTTCACGGTTTGTATCACGCGTGGAGGCTGGACTTGAACACTGTGAAAAAGAAGCGTTTTTTCACCTCCAAACAGCTTGAAAAAATAAGGCTGGAATTTTGCAGATTTTTTGATGTACCCGAAGAATATTTTGCGGAAGATTTCAGAGACCAATTCCGTGAGATAAAGGACGGCAGACTGCGTTTCAAATGCTCGGTAGGCGCTCATGCGGAAAATGTAAGCTATTCGGAAATGAAACAACAGCTTTTTGAAGCGGGTATACCTACATTTCTGAATGCGGAAATTACATGCGGCACAGACGGCAAAGATATAGAATTTCCCGTAAAAGATATAAAAAAGGAAACAAAGCACAGCGGAAACAGCTCATGGTTAGCATGGTCTGCTTTGAGCGAAGATATGGAATAGTGTCAATATTACTCCGAATGTCATATAATTAAAGAGAGGATCAGAATCCTTAAATAATGACATGGAGGAAAATATATGGCATCTTTTTTCAACCAAGCAACACTTTCATATAACGGAAATCTTATAAATTCCAACGTAACTACGGGAGAGATCGTTGAAACTCTTTCTGCCACAAAGACTGCTGTTACTTCCACCTACGGTGCAGGAGACACAGTGACCTATGTTGTCAACATAGTAAACTCGGGCGCAATTCCTTTTACGGGACTTACGGTGACTGACGATTTAGGCGCATATCCCCTCGGAGCAGGCACAGTAACGCCTCTCACCTACAGAGCCGATTCCATTCGTTATTTTGTCAACGGAGCGCTTCAGGCGGCTCCCACAGTAACCGATGAAAGCCCTCTTACTATCACAGGTATTAACGTTCCTGCGGACAGCAATGCATCTCTCATTTACGAAACGACCGTAAATAACTTTGCTCCTCTTGCGGCAGATTCGGAGATCACAAACACAGTCACGATCAATGGCAATTCTTTAACGACTCCCATTACGGCAGAAGAGACCATAAGCGTTGAGGAAACCCCCAACCTTTCCGTATTCAAGACGCTTACGCCAACATCTGTAACAGAAAACGGCACAGTAACCTACACCATTACCATTCAGAATACAGGCAACACTGCCGCGGCTGCGTCCAGTACCCTGTATATCACAGATACCTTTAATCCCGCGCTTTCTAACATCAGCGTAACTCTTAACGGCGCACCGCTTTCTGTTCCAAGCTACACTTATAACGAAGCTACAGGCGTGTTTACGACTGCACCAAATGTTATAAGCATTCCTGCCGCAACTTACACCCAGAACCCCACCACGGGCGTATGGACTGTAACTCCCGGAACTGCCGTGATCACCGTAACCGGAACGATCTGACAGAGCTACGAAAAATAAAAAGCTCGGAGAAAAGTCTGAACACGATAAAAAAGTATTTGAAAAGGCTGCAATCAAGCAGCCTTTACTTTTTTGTCATACTCGCTGCGACCAATGATTTCCGCTCCTTAAGCTTAATAACGGCTAATAACCCTGAAATAATTACTGCACAGCAAAGTGTTCCCTCACTTGACTTTTGAAAAATTTTCAAGTATAATTACTACAATAACCTAAAATGGGGGCTGACTTATGATTTGGGTATTTTTTATCTTGGCATGGCTTATTTCGCCGTTAGTTTTGCTGCCGCTCTATTTTTCAAAGCGCAGCGAGTGTAACCGCCTTGCAAAGCAGAATCGAGAGCTGATTGAACAGCTTAACAAGCTTCAAAGGGAGAGCTCGGAAACCGATCCTGCCCAAGCCTCGGAGCAGCCTCCACAAACGCCTGAAAATCAAGCTTATGACCCCAACCCTTATTTGGAGTCACAGCCTTACAATTTGCCGCAGTATAACATACCAAACGCTCCCATAAGAAACCTGTCGCCAGCGCCTGAAAAGCCGAAACCGATTTTCAACGGCAAAGCCGAAACGGCATACGCTCCACCTCCTGCAGCTGTCGGGGAAACTCCTAAAAAAAGCGTCAGCACGATCAATATAATCCTGATTTTAGGCGCATTGCTCATATCACTCTCGGGCTTTATTTTTGCGGTAGCAACATGGGGCGTACTTAACACATTTTTCAAATCCGTAGTACTTATTTCTTTTTCGGCAATATTTTTTGCAATCCATTCCGTCTCCGAACGAAAGCTCAAGCTGCCCCAAACAGGAAGAGTTTTCTATATTCTGGGAAGTATTTTCCTACCCTCCGCCGTAGTTGCCGCAGGAATATTAAAGGTATTCGGAGAGTACTTCTCCTTTACAGGGGACGGCAGAGCGGCTGTCCTTGCCGTGATATTCCTGACGGTCTGCATACCGTTTTTCAAGGGCGCGCAGGATTACAAAAACCGCTTTTTTGCGGCAGTATCTTTCTACACATTTTCCGCAGCGGCGGTGTCGCTGATATGGCAGGTCTCACCAAACGGAAGCATTGTCGCCCTTGCAGCGTCGGTATTTGCCCTTGCAATAGCAATATTGGAGCCGACGGCGCAGAAGCTGTTTGGACGGCTTTTCGGAGAGGATAACGTTTTTTCAGCAGAATTCAGCCGATTTTCTGCAGTAAACGCATGGGCTTTGAGTATTGTCTCGCTGTTCGCTGCCGAAAGCGGATTTGTTTCTCTGGCGGCATTTGCGATATTCTCGGTATGCTTCCTCACAAAGACCGTTACCGACAAGGGAAGCACGGCGGGAGCTATAGCCTTTGCATTTTTTATTACAACGTCAATGTTCATAGGTTTCGAGCCGGGCGATTTTTCGGAGATGATCTGTATAATTGCCGCAACCGCACTGATATGCGGCGTTCTGTCGGTTATGGGCATATTCCCCGAAGCGTTAAAAAAAGCCTTGAACATACTTGGAATAGCTTCCGCGGGCATAACGGGCTTCTGCGCATTTTTGGAAAACACTATACTGTTCAGCAGCCTTGAAGCGCCCTCCCCTGCTCTTGTTATCGCCCTTGCCGCAGTTTTTGCGGAGCTGCTTATCTTCGCCCTTCGGTACAAAACAGCGTACTATAAAGCCATGTCCTTCGGGGCAATGCTGCTCCTATCGTCAACTGCCTTGCAGCTTATTTTCGGAGACGCTTATTTTGGCAATTACACTCCGTTTTTCTCATACGAAATTGTTTTGGCGTACTTCTGCGTTACAAGATTTACAAGACTGAAAGACAAGCTTTATACCTCCGCAAACGACATTATTTCGGCGGCATATGCGCTTTGGTGCGCAATGATATTAACGCTTAATAATATGTACACAATTCAAAATTACGTGTTAAGCCTTGTAATTCTCGCTTTGGGAGCGGCTTGCGCAGCTGTTTCAAACCACAAAAAATTCTCACCCGTTATATGTCCCATACTAACGTTTACGGCAGTTTTCCCCATTTCGGACATATTTGACAGGTACAATTTCTACCCATTTGCCGATGAGACAGCCGTCAGCGCGCTTGCGGTAATTATAATTCTGATATGCGTGATAGGTACTTTGCTTCTGTTTATAAAAAGGGCGGAAAAATACGCAAAAGCTTACGGAATTACCATAGCCGCTTCCCTGCCGATATTTACGATTGCCTGTCTTGCCGAAAGCAATTCGGACTTTATACCCATTGCAGCGATAACGGTATACACCGCCGTGTACCTTTTCAAAATTGCATTCCCGAAAGAAAAATACGTGCAGATACACCTACTACACGTTATGATCCTGCTGACCATGATTTTTGTCGGAGTACGTTATGCAGACCCCGAAATTGTGATGTGCTTCCCGTCAGTCGCAGCCCTTATGATGTTTGCGGTAAATATTGCCGGAACAGCTTTCGGCTGCTTTGAAAAGACCTCAAAGCACACCGAGCATTTTCTGTGGTACGCAATGCCAGCCCTGTCGGGGATCCTGCTGTGGACATCCCGTGAAGAGGGACTTGTCCCAATGATGATTTTCGGCATTGTTTTGGCGGTGTGCGCCCTGCTTTTGTCGATTTTCCGCAGAAACACCCTGCCTCTTATCTTCCCTGTTTTAGCAGGACTGATGATAATTTCCGACGCTGCTGACCCTGTTCCCTCATTGATTTTTGCGGTAATTTTTGCAGCTTTTGGACACGTCCTGTTCCGCAAAAAGCTTTGGGAAAAATACTATTTTGACATTTTCAGCATAGCCGCATTTTTATCAGCAGCCATAGCTTTCAGCCAATCGTTCAGCGACAATTGGAAATGGGTAAGCCTACTGATGTTCGCCCTGCTTACTGTGAATTTAATGCGCGGCGGACAGTCCTCAAAAACCAACAGGACAATTCTGACGGCTGCTGCGGCTTTCCTGTTCCCGCTGTGGTGGACTGTGCCGTTTTTCACCGTACCGGACCTGATAGCGGTACAGTTCAACCTGCTGCCCGTGATTATCTTCTGCGTAATTTTACGCTTTATCTGGCATGACGCTTTGCCCGCGGTCTACAACTTTGCCTTCATATCGGCAATAGTTTCGCTTATCGTGCTGTTCATTGACGCTATGGCTTCGGGAAACAATTTCGATTCTATCTTCATCGGCGTGGTATTGTTTATCATGCTTGCGGTATCGTTTATTATCAAGAAAAAGCGTTGGTTTGTACTTGCGGTCGCCTCAATGGTGGTATCGGCGGTCCTGCTCAGCATAAGCCGTCTTGACAGCATAGCATGGCTTGTATACCTTTTGATAGCGGGAGCTGCTCTTATCGCTTTGGGTGTTCTGAACGAACTTAAAAAGCAGCAGAAAAAAAGCGGTGACGACACCAAGCTGACGCGGTTTATGTCCGATTGGAAATGGTAAGCGGAGACGAGGGCTTTCAAGTTAAATATAAATTCAGAAAAAATATGATACCAAGTTTAAGAAAATCCGCACTAAAGTCTTGGCAATGAAAAACGGACTATCCGAGAATAGTCCGAATCCGAGTATTTATAAATATTCCGAAATTTTAGGGTCAAGAAAGATGCGCTTAAAGAGCGGACAGAAAAATTATTATCAATCGGTATATGCCTTTTGCAGCTGCGCTTTCCTGTATTCAATAGGCGAATATCCGGTGATTTGTTTAAATTGCCTTGAAAAATGAACAGAACTGTTATATCCGCATTTGAATGCAATTTCGGAAGCCGTCAGCAATGTGCCTGTCAGCAGCATTTTTGCAGACTCTATCCTGCTGTAAATAATATCCGTTCCGCAGGAAATTTCAAAGGCTTTTTTGTAAAGCTCCTGTAAATACGGCTCGCTGACGTGGATTATTTCTGCCATTTTCCTGATCGACCAATCATGCTCAGGGTGAGCGTATATATCCTTTCGCAGGGTGACAAGACTTGAAAAATGGGTACTCTGCATATGCGGCTGATTTAAAACGTCCATGATCTCTTCAAGCATTGCAGTAATTAGACAGGCGCATATTTTCTCGGTTCCTGCACGGCAAAATGCGTCGCTTATAAGGTGCATATATTCGTCAATTTTTACTGCCGAGCCAATGTGAACAGGGCGGTCAAACAAGGCGCTCATACTTGAATAAATTTCATCGGGAAATTCAATATGCAGCCAATGGTTAATATATTTTCCTCCGTATGCGCCGTATTTATGCGGAGAATATTTGTTAAAAGCAATAAATGTATCTGGCTCTGTAATAACCTCCCGACCGTCAAGAATAAATTTTGCCTTTGTTTTTAAGAAAAGCAGCAGACAGCAGTCGTATCCGTCAGGTCTGTTTACTTTAAAGTTTTCGTCATGTTCGGCATCACAGCCCATTCTTCTTATATAAATCACTTTTTTACTTCCTATGATATGTTAATATAATCATATTATATACTATTGATTTTTACAAGTCAATGGCGTATAATCAAATAATATTATTAAGAAAAAAGTTACGGCAGCTAAGTCTGCGATCGTATTAGCATTTTCAGCGTCCGACTGTTCGGGAGGCACGGCTGCGAACAAAACTGTGCAGCAGCTTAAAGACGTTAATGCTGACAATCTGAAAGCAATTTGTAACGATAAATATGTTACTGATCTTGACGAACTGCCCGAATTTAAAGGAGGAAAATAGAATATGTTTATTGCAAATGAAAAAAGGTATGATAAAATGATTTACAGACGGTGCGGAAAAAGCGGACTGAAGCTGCCCGCCGTTTCTCTCGGACTGTGGCAGAATTTCGGACATAAGGGCTGCTTTGCAAATATGGAAAATATGGTTCATACAGCCTTTGACCTCGGTATAACTCATTTTGATCTTGCAAACAATTACGGCAATCCCTACAACGGCAGCGCAGAAGAAAACTTCGGAAAAATTCTTGACGGTATGAAAAATTACCGCGACGAAATGTGTATTTCCACAAAAGCGGGCTATGAGATGTGGGCAGGACCCTACGGCGACAGAAACGGTTCAAGGAAATACCTTACAGCTTCTCTCGACCAAAGCTTAAAGCGTATGGGACTTGATTATGTTGATATTTATTATCATCACATTTTTGACCCGAATACACCGCTGGAGGAAACCGCTCTTGCGCTTGATAATGCTGTACGTCAGGGCAAAGCTTTGTACGTTGGTATATCCAATTACGGCAGACAGCAGACGGAGGAGATCACAGAAATATTCCGTAAGCTGCGCACGCCGTTTATTGTAAATCAGCCGTCCTATTCCATGCTTAACCGCTGGATCGAAAGAGACGGACTTGATAAATGTGTTCAGAAAAATGGAATAGGACTTGCGGTATTTTCGCCTCTTTATCAGGGATTGCTGACAAACAAATATCTTAACGGTGTACCGCAGGATTCAAGGGTCGGCAAGGGAGCGACATGGCTGGGCAACGAGCTTAATGATGAAATGGTCTCACGCTTGAAAAAACTTAACGCAATTGCCGAAAAGCGCGGACAAAAGCTTTCGCAGATGGCTCTGTCATGGGTTCTGCACAACGAAGCTGTAGCAACTGTTCTTATCGGAGCAAGCCGCCCCGAACAGATAATTGAAAACGCCGCCTGCATTGAAAAGCTTGATTTTTCCGTAGAAGAAATTGCGGAAATCGAAAAGATACTTGCGGAATAATTATCGGAGGTTTACGAATGCTTATAATGCTGTCGGTTGTGGCGTTATATACGATTTGTTCACTTAACGATAAATATGCAGTCAGCAAAGCAAAATTCAACGGCTCGCAGCTTGCATTTTTAATGGCTGCGGGAACTGTTCCGTTTCTTGCTTTGCTGCTGCCGTTTTTTGACAGAACATTTACATTTTCGCCATTGACATTTATTTTTATATTGCTGATAGCTGCGTGCAAATATTTTGAATTTTCCATGAGCGCAAAAATTTTAAGCGAAATGTCAGTTTTTGAGTTAAAGGCATGGCTTGGAATAACGCTTTTTATGTCGTATTTTACCGATATGATCATGTACAGTCAAAGTATCAGCGTATTAAAAATACTGTGCATAATCATCACCGCCGCCGGACTTATAATGATCGCAAGATCGGGCAGAAAAAAGGTCAATTATTCAAAAATAATTATTCCTCTGATAGTTTATATTTCTGTAAAATTCGGTTACGGGTTTATTATGAAAGCAGCGGAAAATTACATATCCTCAACTCTTACGCTGCTTTTTGCTCTTATAGTTCTTGCGGTCGTTCTTATTCCGTCCGCAAAGCCTTTGTCAATTGCCGCGGACAGTCCAGAGGGACGAAAGGGTGTGCTGATAGTGATTTTATGCAAGCTTCCCAACGCTCTCGGACTTCTCGGTGAAAATGCTGTTGCAGCGCAAAGTCTTACAAATTATTCGTTTATCCAGCCCATGATACTTATTGTAATTTTCATTCTCGATCTGTTCAAAAAAAGTACAAGACCTACGGGAATAAATCTGATAGGCAGTATTCTTTGCGCGCTTGGAATACTTGGTTTTCAGACAGTCGGACTGCCGTAAATATACAGAATAACCGCTCAGGAGCAATTGCCTTTGAGCGGTTATTTTTTATTTGATTAATTTCTCCGTATGCTTCAAGATCCAACATATATTCCTGTCCACATCGCCTTATCCTCCAAAACTGTTCCGTCCTCAAAAAACCCTTTTACAAGTATTTCGCTTTCTCTTCCCTCTGCAATTTTAACATTTTCCCAGATAAATACCGTTGAAAAAGCGCTGTCAAGATCAGTGCGCTTTATTGTCCCCTGTGAAACGCCGTCTATGAATAATTCCGCGCTGTCCGCATTTGAGTATGCCTTTATTTGCGGAATAACGCTTCCTCGGCGGCTGAATCCTTTTTCAGTCAGATGAAGCATGGGTTCGCCGTTCCACACGGATTTATAGAAATAAAATGAATCTTTCGGTATACGATTACGGGTAACAAGTCCCTTGTCGTTCTGACCGTTTGTGTCGCCCTCATTTCGTCCGTCGGAAGCAAAGTCAAACATACACCAGATATATTTGCCCCAAAGGTATTTTCTTTCCGCAAACTGCGCCCAGATTTTTTCGTGCATTGCAGACTGGTAATTCTGATAGTGACGTTTGCCCCATGGGTCAATGTCCGACTGCCAGTCAATGTTATCCTTGAATTGAGAGACTGCTCCCCCGCCCCCGTATTCCGAAACGCATATGGGACGGTTCAACCTTGCGCCGTGGCATGAATCAAGCCATTCGCCGAATTTTTCGGCAGGACCTGCGTCCTTGTACCAGCCGAAATATCTGTTGTATCCCACAACGTCTGTGGGGAGCTCCAAAAATTTTCCCCAGAACTGGTTGTCGGCAAATATGGTAAGACGGTTTTTGTCCTCTGCTTTTGCAAGACGGCAAAGCTCCGTATATATGCCGAAAATTTCCGCCGTCATCTGATGAAGTTCGTTTGAAATTCCCCAAACTATTACGGACGGGTGATTGTAATTTTGGCGGATAAGCTCGGTAAGCTGCTGCTTTGCATTGTCCGCAAATTTATCCGAAACGGCAAGATTATCGTTTTCGCCTGCGGACATTTTGTTTACTATCCCGACCTCTGTCCATACCGTAAGCCCAAGCCTGTCACAAAGCTCATATTCGTATTGGTCGTGCTGATAATGCGCCATTCTGACAGAATTGCAGCCCATTTCTATCATCATGCCGTAGTCCCGTTCCCGCTGCTCGTTGGTCATTGCCCAGCCGTTTTCAAAGCTGTCCTGATGATAGTTCACGCCATGTAAATCGAGATATTTTCCGTTGAGGGAAAAACCATTTTCCGGGTCAATATGATACGTCCGTATGCCGAATTTTTGTCTGTATCCGTCAAGAATTTTTTTGTCAGCCACAACAGTAATTTCGGCGGTATAAAGATAGGGATTTTCGGTACCGTTCCATAAAATCGGGTCATCGATTTGCAAGATAAATTCAGCTTGAGATTTCTCGTTTGCAGACAGGATTATCTCCTGTTTTTCCGAAACGACAATGCAGCCGTCCATATCAAAAATATTTACGGCAGCGCTTACCGATTTGTTTTCCGCACTGTCATTTGACAGCTTTATAAGGAAGTCGGTATCGGCGTGCTTTTCCGAAATATTTTTCGGAGTAACATAAATTCCCGACGAGCCGAAATCCATAAGGTCGATATGTACAGGCTCTGCCGCAATGATTGTAACATCACGGTAAATGCCGCCCATTTTTGTAAAATCGCCCTGCTCCGTAATCGGTGCAATATAGTCCGTGGGAGCATTGTTCACCTTAACGGCGAAAATATTTTCCGAATCAAGCTTAATAAGGCTTGTAATATCAAATCTGAAAGCCGAGTAACCGCCCTCGTGCCTGCCGGCAAAGCTGCCGTTTACACAAAGCTCGGTAACGGTATTAGAACCCTCAAACTCAATAAAAACAGATTTTCCTCCGTACTTGCTTTCGGAAAAATAAAACGTTTTTCTGTACCCGCCAAGACCTCGGTAATATCCCTCTTTTTCTTCACCGCCGCCGGACTTTCCGTCAGCACCGTCAATGCTGTTCCATGTGTGCGGCAGGGAAATTTCCTCCCAATGACTATCGTCAAAATCCGCCGATTCAAAAGAAAGTTCGGAAAGACCGTCCTTTTGAGTAAGCTTTATAAACCGCCAGTTTGAGTTGAAATTTACAGTTGTTCTTCCTAAAATGTTTTGTGAAGCTGCATCAATTTTGCTTGACATTAAACTATCCATATCATCGCCTCCTGCATTGTAACCGTATTAAACGGCAAATTAAAATTGTTTATTTTTATCTGACCATAAAGACTTTTTATCACTTTTGGGTTAATATTATTTTATCATTATTATGAAAATTATACAATATTAAAAAATATGTTTTTCTTAACATATAATATGATTTATCTTGCTTTCTCTTATTTGTGAGGAGGCTTTTCTTTTAATTTTAACACAATATATGCAAAAAATATTTTCAGCTTTGAAGAAACAGGTTTTAAGGTGTAATAGGCGTTGTTTATCAAACTTATTGACAAAATGAAAAAATAAAACGGCTATGGAACTGAATCCATAGCCGTTTAGCACAATCCGCTGTGTTTTTCTGTTTAACAATATTTTATGAAAACTTCTATATAGATACTGACCTAAAAGCTGAGCCTTTACACTTATTAAACTTATACAAGCTTCTGTACCGTTCTGTCTAAGGTTCAGCCCTTCTTGTAAATTTACTTATTGTCATTGTCACGGATAGCAACACGCCTGATCTTGCCGCTGATAGTTTTGGGCAGCTCGTCCACAAATTCCACGATTCTGGGATATTTATAGGGAGCGGTGTTTTTCTTAACGTGATCCTGAAGCTCCTTGACGAGAGCGTCGTCTCCCTTGTCCTTATAGTCCTTTGTAAGAACTATAGTAGCCTTTACCACCTGACCTCTGATAGGGTCTTTTGCGCCTGTTACCGCAACTTCAAGAACAGCGGGGTGTTCCATAAGAACGCTTTCGATCTCAAAGGGTCCGATACGATAGCCCGAAGCCTTGATAACGTCGTCGGTACGTCCCACATACCAGTAGTAGCCGTCCTCGTCCCGCCATGCGGTATCGCCCGTGTGGTACATATTATTATTCCACGAATTGTCCGTTTCCTCGGGATTTTTGTAGTATTCCTTAAACATACCCACTTGGTCGCCTCTGCCGTTTGTGCGGATAACGATCTCGCCTGTTTCGCCTGCGGGAAGTGAGTTGCCGTCCTCGTCAACGATATCAACGTTATACAGGAACGACGGCTTGCCCATTGAACCGGGCTTAGGCTCCATTCCTGGAAGGTTTCCCACAACAAGCACTGTCTCCGTCTGACCGAAGCCCTCCATAAGCTTCAGACCCGTGTATTCAAGCCACCTGTTGTATACTTCGGGGTTAAGAGCTTCTCCCGCAATTGTGGAATATTTCAGTCCCGACAGGTCGTAGCCCTCTATGCCCTCCTTGATGAACATACGGAACATTGTGGGAGGCGCGCACAGGGAAGTTACCTTGTAGTCCTGAATTTTCTGAAGTATATCCGCAGAATGAAAGCGTGTGAAATCGTACACAAAAATTGAAGCTGCGCAGGTGAACTGACCGTACATCTTGCCCCACATACACTTGCCCCAGCCAGATTCGGAAATGGTAAAGTGAAGCGTGTCCGCGGTAAGATTATGCCAGTGCTTTGCGGTGTGGATATGTGCAATAGCGTAGTAATGGCTGTGGAGAACCATTTTCGGGTAGCCTGTCGTGCCACTTGTGAAGTACAGCAGCATATCGTCGGTAGCCTTGTTTTCGATCCTCTCCATTGTGTCGGGATACTTTTCAATTTCCTTGTCGAAAGATATCCAGCCCTCTCTGTCTCCCCTTGCAATGTATTTTTCCTTTATTCCGCCGTACTCCGCCACCGCTTCCTCGATATGATCCGCAACCTCGCCGTCAGCAGTCGCAACAACATATTTAACGTCCGCAGCGTTGAAACGGTAGGTATAGTCCTTTTTCATAAGCTGGTTTGTGGCAGGGATAAGCACCGCACCTATTTTGCACAATGCAATGGTCAGGAACCAGAACTGGTAGTGTCTTTTCAGTACCGAAAGCACCTTGTCGCCCTTTTTAACGCCGTGAGCAAGAAGCATATTAGCAGTCTGATTGGATTTTTTCGACAGCTCCGAATAGGTAAATGTATGCTCCTCACCGTCCTCGTGTACCCACACCATAGCACGGCGGTCGGGGTCGAGCCTTGCGATCTCGTCAATAACGTCGTAGCCGAAGTTGTAGTTGTCGGGAACATGCACGTCGATTGCCGTCAGCATACCCTTTTCATCATAGGTATCCGAAATAAATCTTTTGTAAAAATCATTCATATCCATTTTTGAACAGTCCTTTCCGTTTTAGAGAATAGAAAATAGAATATTCTCACCCGCCCCCTTGGGGGCTTCAATAAAGTAAATGCTTGCCGTACTTAAAGTTGGGGGGACTCTGCCCGCTGGGGCTTCCCCGCCCCGCTTACTTGATAAGTATTGCCAAAAATTCGCATTTTTCTCCGCCTGTGGCTATCATTCCGTGAGGCGCGCCCGAGTCGTAGATTATGCAGTCGCCTGCGGTAAACACCTTTATTTTGCCGTCAATAACTACTTTGAGAGAACCCGACAGAATATAGTCGTACTCCTGACCCTCATGTACGGACAGGGAAATAGGCTTGTCCTGCTCCTCCTCGCTGTAGGGGGCGATAACAAGGAACGGCTCGATCTTCTTGTCCTTGAACAGATAAGCAAGGTGCTGATACTCGAAGCCCTCGCGGCGCTTAACGGGAAGTCCCGTACCCTTTCTCACAACGCAGTAGCGTTTCAGCTTGGGGGTATCGCCCGTCAGCAGCTCAACTATGTCCACGCCCAGAATTTCCGCGCACTTATAGACAAAGGTCACAGAAAAATCTCTCTCGCCTTTTTCGATAAGAGCGTATTCCTCGGGTGTGCAGTCGGTTTTCTTTGCCATTTCCTCTGCGGAAATGCCCAGAATCTCGCGGAGACCTTTAAGTCTTTCCGCAACTTCTTTAATGCTGTAGTTCATACTCACTTCTCCTTTTTATTTTAAATTATAAGATTTCAATAAATCCGAATTTTACGCTTTCTTCCACCTTTTCAGAGTTGGAAACAGCTTGGTGCAATGCTCTTTCATTTCTTCGTTAGTCATTCCTGCCTGCTCTCCGAATTGCGAGCACATTTCGATATATTCTTCCATGCTGACTTTATCAATAAACTCACCGTTTGTAAAACAATATTTACAGTAATCCAAACTGGTGCTGCCGTCATTATTTGTGCCTAATTCCTCGTCTGATGTAATAGGCATACCACAGCTTTGACATACTTTGTTTTCCATAATCATTTCTCCTTTTTATTTTAAATTATAAGATTTCAATAAATCCGAATTTTACGCTTTCTTCCACCTTTTCAGAGTTGGAAACAGCTTGGTGCAATGCTCTTTCATTTTTAATGAATGCTATATTTAAGCCAATCATTTAAATTTAATTGTCTGCAAACATCTTCCCATAAATGTGAATAATGACGTTTATTATTAAATCCGACAAATTCCAGCTTAGGCGAATGTTTGAGTAACGGTGTCATATCACCGTCAATTATATTAGAATTAACAAAAGATATTTCTCTTAATTTGGGCATATCCAAAATAAAATCAAGGCTATCAATATC
>JAIEDQ010000136.1:0-1331 GCA_029067895.1 Oscillospiraceae bacterium
GGGCATCGCGCCGCAGGGTTGAAGCTTCCGCTCAGTACAGCCGACGCGGCAGTTCCCAGTTCGGGACCCGCGTGAGAGGTGTACACTATCGCGGGAAGATTTTCCTTTTCCCACTTGACCGCGTAGGGGTATCCCGCAGTTATTATAAGTATAGTTTTGGGATTTGCTTCAAACGCCGCTTTGACCAGTCCGCTCTGGTGCTTGGGCAGAACAATGTCGGGTCTGTCGTAGCATTCGCGCGCAACCTGCATGGGGTGATTTCCCGCGCAGACGATTGCAATGTCGGCTTTTGCGGCAAGTTCCGACGCCCTTTTTGCGCCGCTTGAAACGACAACTATCTCGAACTGCTTGTCGGGAGTTATGCCCGAAGCGGTTCGCGTAGTAAGCTCTCCCTTGTCGTTTACGAAGATATCCATAGCCTTGCCCTGCCAGTTTTTGAAGCAGTACTTGCCGTCGTAAAGCGTGGGCTTGAACCACTCGCGGATAAACCATGCGTAGGGCGTATCGCTTACCGCCTTGTATACCCCGCCGCTCTCGGTGAGGTATTTTCCGTTCAGCTTGGACTTGAAGTTCATCGACCCGAAATCCCAGTCGTGAAGCTCGAAAAGACAGCTTTCGGAAATCTCCTCCGCGGAGGCTGTTAGCGAGCCGTCCTCGTCAACGGTAAGGTATTTGCCGTTCCCGCAGGACTTTATCGCTACGATATCGTAACCGTTGTCGAACAGCACGTTTTCCGCGCCGAATTCCTTTTCCAGACCCTGCTTAATGCTTACCGCATAGCTTGATCTTCCGGTGTACCAGTCGGCGTAATTCTCGTCCGCTATCGGACCTGTCAAGGCAATTTTAGTATTCTTTTTCAAAGGCAGTATGCCGTCGTTTTTCAGCAGACACACCTGCTCCATGGCGGCGCGGCGGTTTACTGCGCGGCTTTCCTCGCTTTCGGGGACAACGTTCATGTCCTTGTAAGGGTGGTTTTCGTCAAACTCGCCCAGACGGAATCTGCCGTACAGAACATTTCCAACCGCTCTGTCGATATCCTCCATAGTTATAAGACCCTTTTCGAGAGCGTCCGCAGCGGCTGCGGCGACCATATCGGCAGGGTCGTTCATGCTGTCCGAACCGTTTTTCAGACACAGCGCAAGAGCCTCCGCATGGGTCTTTACGCACTTGTGCGCAAGCACGTTCTGGGAGAAATCCCCGCCGTCGGTAACAACAAAATCCAGTCCCCACTTGTCCTTGAGCAGGTTTTGCAGATCGGGATTCATCACCGCGGGAACTCCCGAAAGCTCGTTATAGGCAGCCATTACGGAACGCGCTCCGCCTTCGGTTAT
>JAIEDQ010000136.1:1431-6814 GCA_029067895.1 Oscillospiraceae bacterium
GTTCCCACATACCATTCGCCGATACCGAGACGGGGTACGGCGGGCATATGGCAGGAAAGCATACTCATTTTTTCTTCGGAGGTAAGCTTGCCGAGCAGGTCGGAGACCCGCTCTTTCATAGGGAGAGAGCTGTCGCGGAAAGAACGATCGGACATAGTAACACTCCTTAATGTATATTATTGGCATAAATCTACTGTGTGTATATGAAGCGCGCCGTCCTACAGCACAAAATAGTACGCAAAGGGAATATTCACCGCCAGCAGCAGAACGTTTACCAGCGTAAAGACAGCCAGATAGCGGAGGGGCTTTGCTTCGTCCGTTTCAAGATAAATGCGGAACGAGATAAGGCTCGCAAGGCTTGCCACCACAGTGCCCAGACCTCCGATATTCGTTCCCAGGACAAGTGCGCGGGCATTCTCGGTAAAGCCCGAAAGCATTACCGCCGCGGGGACGTTGCTTATGACCTGACTTACCGCCGCGGAAGCAAGCATTTCCCTGCCGTCCATGAGCCTTGTTATGAAATCATTGACAGCGCCTATATTGCGGACATTTCCCACAAAAATGAAAAAGAAAGCGAACGTTGCAAGCAGACCGTAGTCCACCGCCGCGAAAATGCGCATATCAATTATAGCTGCGACAATGCACACCGAAGCGAACGTTGTTATCACGCCAACCTTTCCGAAAACCGCCAGCAGGCAGAGCAGGAACAGCGCCGCGTAAAGAGCCAGAAACCGCTTGTTGCGTATGACCGCGCCTTTGCGGCTGTGAGTGTTCAGCGGCTCGTTTTTTATAAACATGCACAGCACAAAAATAAGCGCCGCGCTCAATGCCCCTACGGGAAGAGTTGCCGTGAAAAAATCCTCCGCGGTCATATCGTATCTGTCGTAAAGATACAGATTCTGCGGATTGCCGAAGGGCGTGAGCATACTTCCCAGATTTGCCGCCGCCGTCTGTACCGCTATGACGTATATCATGGTTTTGGGACGGTTCTCAAACAGCGCGGCTGTAAGTGGTACGAACGCGATAAGAGCCACGTCGTTGGTAAAAAGCATTGAGGAGAAAAAGGTGATAAACACCAGAAGCGTACCCGTCCTGCGGGACTTGGGATTGTCTCCGCCCAGAAGCTTTCCCGACATAAAGGACAGCAGACCGCAGTCCCGAAAGCCCGCCACCGCTATCATCAGACAAAACAGAAGCCCTATCGTGTCCGTGTCGATATAGTCAACATAGTTCGTAACGGGTACGAACAGGCAGGATATCAGAGCCGCCAGAAAAGAGATGACCACCGAAAATTCCCTTTTGCAGAAGCCGATAAAATCTTTCACCTCAACACCCCCTCGGTTAAAACAAATTCAGAATAATACCGCAGATTACTCCCACGGCATAAACTGTTCCCGTAATGACAAGATTTTCTTTAACATTTTTGTTTGCGCGGAAAAGCACCGCAAGACCTATTCCCGCGCCTGTGCAAAGTCCCGCCGCGGCAGTTCCGAAGCTTATCGCTCCCTCGGCGTAAAGCTCGGTAAGCAGCACCGAGGCGGCGCAGTTTGGTATCATACCCACAAGTCCCGCCGCAAAGGGCTGGAAAAAGCCCATGCTTTCAATAAAATGTTCCACCGCCGCGCTTCCCGCAAGAGCCATTACCGCGCCGATAACAAGGTTCACGATAAGAATAAACAGGGCAACCCCTGCGGCGTGCTTCAATGCGGAGTACCATATCCCATGGCTTCCGCAGCCGCAGCCGCTTTCGGAGCAGATATCTTCAATGCTGTCGCCGCTAAGGTCTATTTTCAGAGCCCTGACGATAAGGTCGGCGGCAATTCCCGCAGCGGCGGCGGCAATTATTTTTACCGCGATAAGCTTCCACACCGAGCCAAGCATTTCGGGGTGAGCGAGCAGTACGGGTATAGCTTCGTCCGAGGTGGAAACGAAAACGGCGATAAGCGTTCCTACGGTGATTATCCGTCCCGCGTAAAGATTTGAAGCCGCCACGGAAAATCCGCACTGAGGGATACAGCCCAGGACAGCTCCCGCGGCAGGACCGGCGGCAGTTTTCCCTCCCGCTTTTCCGAGGAAGTCAGCAAGCTTGTCCCCCGCGCGGTGTTCGATAAACTCCATAAGCAGGAACGCCAGAAACAGGAACGGCAGCATTTTCGCCGTGTCGATAACAGCGTCAAGCAGGACATCCCAAATGTCAAAGCCCTCGTGACTATGGGCAAGCTGTGCAAGCGCGGAAAGTCTATATAGAAAAATATGCATTAAAAAAGTCCTTTCAAAAGTGTGCCTGAAATTGGTTAATTTATTTATTATATCATGTTTGCATATTTTTTTCAAGTTTTTTCGGAATATTTTTTACGAAATGGGTATTGCAGTTTTCGGCGATTTATGGCATAATTAGAAGATAGAAATTAGAAATCTGAGGATAGGATATATAATTAGGTTACGGTTTTTGTTTCTGTTTTCTACTGTCTACCCATTATTCTCTAACAGGAGGTTTTTAAAATGTCACAATCCGCACACCAGCTTGTTATCGTTCTCGACTTCGGCGGTCAGTACAATCAGCTTATCGCGCGCCGCGTCAGAGAATGCGGGGTCTACTGCGAGGTAAAGTCCTACAAAACTTCTCTTGACGAGATCAAGGCTTTAGCCCCTGCGGGAATTATCTTTACGGGAGGTCCCAACAGCGTTTATGCGCCCGAATCCCCCGTCTGCTCAAAGGATATTTTTGAGCTTGGCATACCGATTCTGGGCATTTGCTACGGCTGTCAGCTTATGGCGCATCTGCTGGGCGGAAAGGTTACCACCTGCGTTACTTCCGAGTACGGCAAGACCGAGACATATTATGATAAATCATGCGTGCTTTTCGGTACGGTGAATAATCTTCCCGAAAAGGCTGTTTCATGGATGAGCCACACGGATTATATCGAGAAAATTCCCGATGGCTTCAAAGTTGTCGCACACACGGACAATTGCCCCACGGCGGCTATGGAGTGTTCCGAAAAGAAGCTTTATGCGGTGCAGTTCCACCCCGAGGTAAATCACACCGAGTACGGCTTGGGCTTTATCGACAGCTTTTTGAGAAACGTCTGCGGCTGTGTCGGCGACTGGACTATGAGCAATTACGCCAAAACTGCGATTGAGGATATCCGCCAAAAGGTTGGGGACGGAAAAGTCCTGCTTGCACTTTCCGGCGGCGTGGACAGCTCCGTTGCGGCGGCTCTCCTTGCAAAGGCTGTGGGAGACAAGCTTACCTGTATTTTTGTTGACCACGGCTTCATGCGTAAAAATGAGGGCGACGAGGTCGAAAACGCATTCAAGGGCTGGGGACTGAATTTTGTCCGCGTGAACGCAAAGGAGCAGTTTATGTCCAAAATGCGCGGCGTGTCCGACCCCGAAACAAAGAGGAAAATTATCGGCGAGGAATTTATCCGCGTCTTTGAACAGGAAGCGAAAAAGATCGGCAAGGTGGATTTTCTTGTGCAGGGTACTATTTACCCCGACATAATTGAAAGCGGTACGGGGGATGCTGCTGTGATAAAGTCCCACCACAATGTTGGGGGACTTCCCGACTATGTTGATTTCAAGGAAATAATAGAGCCGCTCCGTCTGCTTTTCAAGGACGAAGTCCGCGCTCTGGGGCGTGAGCTGGGACTTTCCGATGTGCTTGTTGACAGGCAGCCTTTTCCCGGTCCCGGACTTGCTATAAGAATTATCGGCGAGATTACCGATGAAAAGCTGGAAATTTTGCAGGACGCGGATTATATCTTCCGCGAAGAAATTGCAAAGGCGGGACTTGACAAGGAGATACACCAGTACTTTGCGGTGCTGACAAATATGCGCTCCGTGGGCGTAATGGGCGACGGCAGGACTTACGATTACACGCTTGCTCTGCGCGGGGTTACGACGACAGACTTTATGACTGCGGACTTTGCAAAGATACCTTACGAGGTGCTTGAACGCTGTGCGAGCAGAATCGTTAATGAGGCGAAGTCAATCAACCGAATTGTTTATGATGTTACTACAAAACCTCCGGCTACTATTGAGTGGGAATGATAACTAAATTTTTGAGAATGACTATTTTAAGCCATTTAACGGCTATATTTTCACTCTGTGGTTCTATTTTGGTTCTATGAGATTTTTAATTTCTCCCGCGGGTGTCTGAGTACATCTGCGGGAGTTTTGTGTTCGGAAGTAAAAAATTCCCGCCCGTTTTCATTTACGGGCGGGAATTTGAAATTAGCGGTGAGTTTTGTTTTAAACGTCCTCATCCATTTCCTTAGCAAGCTTATTCTGTACGTTCGGAAACAGATGCGCATACATATAGGTTATGTCGATTGCTTCGTGACCCATTCTGTCAGCAATAGCAAGAGCATCCATGTGCTTAACATTGATGAGATAGGAAACGTGTGAATGTCGCAAATCGTGAACTCTTATTTTCTTTACGCCTGCGATTTCGCTATATTTTTTGATGTCATGACCTAATTTGCATTTTGTAAACTTGAATATTCTCTCTTTAGGTTTTATTCCATAAAGCTTTTTGATGTAATTTTCTATTTTCTCTGCCACAGCGGGAGGTATTGTTATAGTACGGTTACTTTTTTCGGTTTTGGGAGCTGTTATTACATCTTCTCCGTTCAACCGCTGGTAAGACTCATCTATCCTCAATTTGCTTGCTTCGTCATCTGAGGGGGACTTAAAGTCAAAGTCGGACGGAGTGAGAGCCAAAAGCTCGCCGACACGGATTCCGCACCAATAGAGAATTTCAAAAGCTATGTATGATTTTTTGTTTTCCGATATCGCCTCTCTGAATTTTTTGTATTCATCAAGCGTCCAAAAATTAATTCCCTTTCTGCTCTTTTTGCTGAAATGGGCTCGTCCCCTTGCAGGGTTTTTATCTATATAACCGCAATCTACAGCATAGTTGAAAAGCGATGATAGCTGGTTAAAAATGGTTCTCATGTAGGTATCGGCATATTTTGTTCCATCGCCTGGTCCCTTCATCAATTGATTGACCCAAAGATCAATATCCTCACTATTTATATACTTAAGATTCATTTTCTTGAAATATGGCAATATTTTGGAGTTTATAATGTCATTCTTTGTTTTCCATGTGTGTTTCCTTATAGTGTGTGATTTCGCAGCGCGATATTTTTTAACGAGTTCTTCAAAGGTGAAAGGTTTCGCTTTGTCTGCTTTAGGAGTCTCGCCCTCTTTAAGCTCGTGCTGCTCCCTGAATTCTTTTTCAAACTTTTCCCCTTCTTTTTTAGTGCGGAAGTTTCGTTTGTGCTTTTTCTTTTTCTTTCCGTCAACCATATCGACGTAGTAAAAATTTACTTGCCATGTACTGAGCTTTTTCCTTGTGCCGTCTGGGTTCTTTTTATAT
>JAIEDQ010000137.1 GCA_029067895.1 Oscillospiraceae bacterium
CGTTATCATGGAGTATTGAAGCATAGTCGGAAAAAAATGGCGATAATATGCAGTACAAAAATAATGTATAAATCCAAAATCTTCGTGAAAAACTATTAAAGCAGCAAAATTAAAGTTAATAAAACGGAGGAATATAAAATGAAAGCAACGGGTATTGTCAGAAGAATTGACGACCTCGGACGAGTGGTAATACCAAAGGAAATAAGGCGTACCATGCGTATTCGCGAGGGCGACCCACTTGAAATTTACACAAGCAACGACGGAGAAGTCATCTTTAAGAAATACAGCGCGATAAACGAAATGGCAGGCTCTGCGGCTCAGGTCGCTGAAGTCATGACAAAGCTTGCCAACTGTCCCACAGTAGTCTTTGACCGCGACCATGTTGTTGCAGTCGCGGGCGTACAGAAAAAAGAGTTCAGTGAAAGACGCGTCTCGCAGGCGCTGGAGGAGTACCTCGAAAGCCGCAAGAACTATCTTTACACATCTCATAACGACGCAAAGGTCTTTCCCGTTGAGGGCATCGACCGTCCCGCTATAGCCTGCTCGCCTATCATGGCTTCGGGCGATGTTACGGGAGCTGTCGCTTTTCTTGCCCCCAACAACGACGCTGTGGCAAGCGAGGTACAGCAGAACCTTATTCAGGCTGCGGCTCAGTTCCTGGGCAAGCAGATAGAGGAGTAAGGTCAGGCAAGCTGTTCCTGTCTGACCCGCTCACAAGTCAGACCAAAATTATGCAAAGCGGCTGAGATAAATTCTTGGTCGCTTTAATTATTGGCAAATCTCAGACCTTATGCGGTACGTTTCCGTACTGCCGCGGCATTGTAATTGCAGAATATCTGTTTTGAAATATTTTCAAAATTGCTGACAAGACGAAAAAAATATGGTATAATTATTAAAATCTATCATTGCAGGATATTGCATATCTTTCCGTATCCCGCGTTTTTATTCTGCACCTTAAATTTTTATTTCCGAAAGGAGAAGCTTTTTATGAGCAATAATAAACTTGCCGCACTCACATTTGACGACGGTCCCAACACGGTCACTACCCCGCAGGTTCTTGACGTGCTTGAACAGCACGGTATACCCGCAAGCTTTTTCGTGATCGGAAACAATATTACCCCCGAAAGCTCGGAGGTAATGCGCCGCGCGGTAAAGCTCGGCTGCGAGATCGAGAACCATTCCCGCACCCACTCGGACATGAGCAAAATGTCCGCGGAGGAAATGCTGGCGGAGATAAACTTCACCTCCGACGCTGTGGAATCCGCCGTTGGCAGACGTCCGAAGTTTTTCCGTCCGCCGTACATATCCTATAATCAGCTTATGTTCGACACTATCGACCCAACCTTTATCTGCGGCGTAGGCGCGGACGACTGGAACGATGAGGTGTCCGCCGATGAACGCTTCAATAAGATCATGGAACAGGTAAGCGACGGAACGGTAATTCTCCTCCACGACATGACCGGAAACTTCCGCACGGTCGAAGCGATCGGCAGGATAATCCCCGCAATGAAATCCGATGGCTACGAATTCGTAACAGTATCGGAGCTTTTCTCGCGGAAAAATATAGTACCGAGAAAAAATTCTATTTACACCAACGTTTTTCAGGAATGGTAAACGTCCTCGGAGATGCCTACGATCCCGCCCGTAAAGCCGAAGTGCTTGTAAAGCTCGGCGCAGGAGGCTGTCCCCTTTCCTCCCCATGATGAAAAAGTCAATATCCCGCTTTCGGAGATACCCGTCACGGTAATGTAGTGCCAGCTCATTTTACCCTCGCAGGTTCTTCCCGAAGCGGGGTATTTTATTTTGTAGGGAAGTCCGGTCATATCCGCACCCACGCGGACTATCACGGGAACGCCGCTTTTTATTGACGCTGAAATATAGTCCGCAAGCTTTTTGCCGTTTGCGCTCAGAAATTTTACAGCGGGATAATACGCGAATTTCCGTCCGCTTTTTTCGGTAAGGATATTCGCAAGCCTCCGCGGGAATATTCCCATCAGATTTTGGGTACCATTATAAAACACGCCGTCCCGAAGCTTTTCAACATAGGAAGCGTACTCGGAAAAGGTAATTTCCGCGCCGCCCTTTCCCGAAAGATAAAGCAGCGTATCGCAGGCGGCAATCATTCCACAGCCGCTTTTTGACGCGGCTTTGCCGAAATTTTTCTGGTCTCCCCCGTACATAAAGCCGCCCTTTGTTTTTATTTTCAAATAGTCAAGCTCCAAAGCTATCCCTCCCGCCGGCTATATTATACCACATTTCCCTTTCGTATTCAACACTATCTTTATCCCTAAATACGACAAATATATTTATGCGGACGTGCTACAATTATTTCCATAAAAATCGGAAGGAATGTGACGGCAAATGAAGTTAAAGGAAAAAAAGTCCTCTGCGGAAACGGGACGCGCGACGGAAAGCGGGCGCGGCGCGGGAATGACTATAGGTCCCGCTTCCGCGCTGTTTTTATCGGCGTTTTTCGGCTTTCTTGCGGCGGGGGCAAGGCTTGGCGGGAACGGCGCTCCCCTGTGCGCGGCTATGTCCGCGGCGCTGCCGGCATTCAGCGGACTTGCAGCTTTTGCGGGCTCGCTTGCCTCGTTTTTTCTGGACGGCTCTTTGTCTTCGAGAGTGACCGAGCTGATCGCAATGCCCGCGATAATTTTCGCAAGAGCGATGCTGACCTCGGTTTTCGGCAGGAAGCTCACTCCAAAGGCTGCCTGCGGACTTGCGGGGGCGGGATACATAATATGCGGTCTTATCGCGGCTATGTCGTATAAGATCACGGCGGCTCTGATACTGGCGATAATTTTCCGCGGACTTATCTGCGGTACGGCGGCGTACTTTTCGGCAAAGCTTTTTGCGGCGGCTGCGGACGGCTCTGTCGCCTCGGAAAAGTCGAGGCTTTCTCTTGCGGTGGTGTACGCGCTTGCGCTGTGTATGCTCTGCGGCATAAGCTTGGGAGCGTTCAACGCGGGCAGAGCGGTGGGAGCGTTTGTCATTGTCGCGGCGGCGTTTCGGTACGGCAGCACGGGAGGAGCCGCCGTGGGAGCGCTGTCGGCGTTTGCATTCGGCATGGCGTCGCCGTCAATGGCTTACACAGCGGTGATAGCAGTCTGTTCGGGAGCGGTCTCGGGCTTTTTTTCAAAGAAAAACAAGCTTTCCGCAGCGGCGGCTTTTATCGGCGCGGCGTTTGCGGGGGCGCTTATTTACGGTATGCCCTCCGATGCGGCTAAGCTTATCGCAGATATAACCGCTGCCGCGGCGGCATTTTATATTATCCCCGAAAAGCTGTACAGCCGACCTTTCGGCAGGATAGCAGCTCCGGTCTCGGCGGCGGCTGTAAATTCCTCGGACAGCCTTAAATTCATTGCCTCCGCCGTTGCGGACGTGCGCGAAAGTTTTGCCAAAGCTGCGGAGGTGCTGGAAAAGGGCGATACCGAAAACGATATTTCAGCGACGGTCTGCGAAAAGGTCTGCGTTTCGTGCAGGAACGGCGCATTCTGCGGCGACAGTCCCGAACACCGCCGAGAGGCATTTTTCCGCCCTGCGGAGGGCATACTTAAAAGGAAAGGCTTTATCGGCGGGAAAGATTTTTCCGACGCGCTTGACCACTGTCCAAAAAAGGAAGCTCTTGCCGTGACGTTCAACGAGATGTACAGGCTTTCTCAGATGGAAAAGCGCAGCGGCAGTGAAAACGGCAGCATGAGGGAGCTTGCTCTCGAACATCTGACGGAAACGGAGGATATGCTCAATTATCTTGGCGGCGGCACGGAGACGTTTTTGTCCTGCGACGAAAATCTTTCGGAGCATATTCTGTCGGTACTGAAGCGGTGCGGCGCGAAAAAGCCCTCTGCGGCGGCTCTTTTCGACAAGGAGGGCAGGCTCTATATAGAGTGCTTTTACCGCGGCGTTCTTTCGGAACGGACGGATACCCTTGCCGAAAGGCTCTGCGAGATCACCGATCGAGAGCTTGACAAGCCCTCCTCATTAACGCTGGACGGAGTTACCCATCTGCGCTTTCATGAAATACCTGTCTACGAGGCGGAGATAGGCAGGGCGGGCGTTAGCGGCAGGGAACAGGTCAGCGGCGACTCGGACGCGGTTTTCCGCGACGGTCTGGGAAACCTGTGCGTGCTTCTTTCCGACGGCATGGGAAGCGGCGTCAGAGCGGCTGTGGAGAGCCGCATGACGGTATCGGTCATGACAAGGCTTCTCCGCGCGGGAATAGGCTCGTCAGCCGCCGTGAGAATGCTGAACGGTCTGCTGATAACCAAGTCCCCCGAAGAGATTTTCGCCACGATAGATCTTTTGAAGATAAATCTTTTTACGGGAAAAACCGAGATAGTCAAGCTTGGCGCGGCGCAGACCTTTCTGAAAACCAACGGCACGGTAAAGACCGTCGAGAGCCGCACCACTCCCGTGGGGATAGTCGGCAGCTGCGAGATAGACAAGCGGACTGCTCAGCTTTCCGACGGAGACCAGGTCGTGATGATAACCGACGGCATATGCGAGGAGTGCTTTCCGAGAGTGCGTGAGCTTATGCTCAGCATGGGCGTTACCGCTCAGGACTGCGCCGAAAGAATTGTCGCCGAAGCAGAAAAAAATAAAGAGGAAAATTTGTCCAGACAGGACGACAAGACGGTTTATGTTGTTAAAATTCACAAAATTTAACCTATGTAAAGCAGGAGTGTGTTGTTGGTTTTATACATTTTTTATGTAAGAAATTTACAAATATTGAAAATGATTGCATAATTTAAATTTATTTCCAGTAAAATTCCCTAATTTTGTGTGCAAAGTGCATAAATTTTGCATAAATTTTACATCAATGTTATAAAAATCCACTAAAATACTTGCAATATGATACATAATCTGTTAAAATATAAACATAGAAAAGTATAACTGCGGCTTCATGCCGTGCGTTAAATGACGGGGCATGACCCCTATTGAAGGAGCTTTAGTATGGCGAAAAATGATAAAACTTTTTCAGAGGGCTATGAGTTCCCCCTCCACGTTTTCCACGAAGGAACCAACTTTGCCGCGTTTGAGTTCTTCGGCGCGCATAAAGGTCAGAAGGACGGAAAGGACGGCGTGTTCTTCCGAGTATGGGCTCCCCATGCGAAATCCGTTTCGCTGGTAGGCGATTTCAACAAATGGGACCGCACCCAAAACCCTATGGAACAGCTTGCAGACCCTACCGTCTGGGAAGTGTTCGTTCCCGGCGTGGAGAAGTTTTTTGCGTATAAATATAGTATAGAGACCGCTCATATGAGCATTGTTATGAAAGCCGATCCGTTCGGTACTCATATGGAGACCCGTCCAAACACCGCAACAAAATACTTTGATGTAAACGAGTACAAGTGGGGAGACGAAAAGTGGTTCAAGGAAAGAGATTCCAAGAACATCTACCGCAGCCCTATGAATATTTACGAGGCGCATCTGGGTTCGTGGAGGACTTACGAAAACGGAAAGCCTTTCAGCTATGTCAAGTTCGCCGAGGAGATGATTCCATATCTTCAGGATATGGGGTACACTCACCTTGAGCTTATGCCTCTGGCGGAGTACCCCTTTGACGGCTCGTGGGGCTATCAGATAATCGGCTACTACGCGCCTACCTCCCGTTACGGAACTCCCGAGGACATGATGAAAATGGTGGATATGTTCCATCAGGCGGGAATAGGAGTTATCCTTGACTGGGTACCTGCCCACTTCCCCAAGGACGCGGCGGGACTTTTCGAGTTCGACGGCGACTGCTGCTACGAGTACACCGACCCCCTCAAAAAGGAGCACGCTTCATGGGGTACGAGAGTTTTCGACTTCGGCAGACCCGAAGTGCAGTCGTTCCTGATTTCCAACGCCGTATACTGGCTGGAAAAATTCCACATTGACGGTCTGCGTGTTGACGCTGTGGCTTCAATGCTGTACCTTGACTACGACCGCAGAGAATGGCGTCCCAACAAGGACGGCGGCAACGAAAACTATGAAGCGATAGATTTCCTCCGAAAGCTCAACACCGCGGTGTTCGGCAGATGCGGAAACATACTCATGATCGCCGAGGAATCCACCGCATGGCCTCTGGTAACAAAGCCTGCCGACGTTGGCGGTCTGGGCTTCAACTTCAAATGGAACATGGGCTGGATGAACGATATGATGGACTACATGAAAATGGACCCCATCTTCCGCGCGAACAACCACGGAAAGCTTACGTTCTCGTTCTTCTACAGCTTCAGTGAAAACTATATACTTCCCATATCCCACGACGAGGTGGTACACGGAAAGGCTTCGCTGTTCAACAAGATGAGCGGCAGGAGCATGGAGGAAAAATTCGCGTCCCTGCGCGCTTTCCTCGGATATATGTTCGCTCACCCAGGCAAAAAGCTGAACTTCATGGGCAGCGAGTTTGCTCAGGTGATCGAGTGGAACTTCAAGCAGGGTCTTGACTGGCTGCTGCTTGACTACGACAACCACAGGAAGATACAGGATTACAGCAGAGACCTTAACAAGTTCTATCTGAGGACCTCTCCCCTCTGGGAAAACGACGAGTCATGGGAGGGCTTCTCATGGATATGCCACGACGACTATATGCAGAGCGTTATCTCGTTCAGACGTATAGACAGAAGCGGCAAGGAAATTATCGCGGTGTGCAACTTCGTTCCCGTTGCGCGTGACGGCTACCGCATAGGCGTACCCTACGAGGGCGTGTACGAGCAGGTGCTTTCCAGCGACGACGTCAAGTACGGCGGCACGGGTCTTGTCCAGAACGGAAAGGTAAAATCCGAGGACTACTCCATGCACGGCTATGATCAGTCTATAACTCTTGATATACCCGCAATGAGCGTGATGTTCTTCACAGTAACGCCCAAGAAAAAGCGTACCGAAAAGGCTAAACCGGACGCAAATACGTCCGCTGATAAATCCAAAGCTGTTGAAAAGGAGGCGAAACCCAAAACAGCAGCCAATGCTTCAAAGTCTGCGGCTAAAAAGCCCGCGGGCAAATCAGGAAAAGCAAATTCAAAAAGCAAAAAATAATCCCAAATGAGGAGGATATAACTAATGTATACAACTAAGAAAGAATGCGTTGCGATGCTGCTTGCGGGCGGTCAGGGAAGCCGTCTGTACGCTCTCACCCACGATATGGCAAAGCCTGCCGTTCCCTACGGCGGAAAATACCGCATTATCGATTTCCCTCTTTCCAACTGCGTAAACTCGGGTATTGACACCGTAGGCGTACTTACCCAGTACCAGCCTCTGGTACTGCACGACTACATCGGCAACGGTCAGCCTTGGGACCTCGACAAGCAGTACGGCGGAGCCCACTGCCTGCCCCCTTACCAGACCGCTCTGGGCGCAGAATGGTACAAGGGTACCGCAAACGCGATCTATCAGAACATCGCTTTTGTTGACCGCTATGACCCCGATTATGTTGTTATCCTTTCGGGCGACCACGTTTACAAGATGGACTACAACAAAATGCTGGAATTCCACAAGAAAAAGGAAGCGGACGCTACTATCGCCGTTCAGACCGTTACCCTTGAGGAAGCTACCCGTCTGGGCATCATGACCGCAAACGAGGAGGACGTTATTACCGAGTTTGAGGAAAAGCCAAAGCACCCTAAGTCCACACTGGCTTCAATGGGTATATACATCTTTACATGGAGCAAGCTGAAGCAGTACCTTATCGAAAACGAAAACAATCCCGACGAGGACAAGGACTTCGGCAAGGCGATCATTCCCAATATGCTTAACGCGGGAGAAAAACTGGTTGCTTATCCGTTCGAGGGCTACTGGAGAGACGTTGGTACTCTCGATTCCCTCTGGGAAGCAAATATGGACTTGCTCAATCCCAATATCCCTATCGACCTGTACGATCCCGAATGGAAGATGTACTCCAGAAATCCTATCATGCCTCCTCAGTATATCGGCGCGGACGCTGTTATCGAGAACTCCATGGTTACGGACGGCTGTAATGTTAACGGTACGGTTGACTTCTCCATTCTGTTCGAGGGCGTTACCGTTGAGGCGGGAGCTACCGTTACCGACTCGATCATCATGCCGGGTTCCGTTATCAAGTCGGGAGCTATCGTTGAGTACGCTATCGTCGGCGAAAACTGCGTAGTTGAGTCCGGCGCTCAGATCGGCGCAAGACCCGAAACTATCGAGAACCGCGACGACTGGGGCATTGCGGTTGTAGGACACAACATCAATGTTTCCGCAAACGCAAAGGTACTTCCCAAGCAGATCATTTCGGAAAATATCTGATCGGCTTTTGTATGAAAATTTCCCGAAGCAAGATCACAAATGGTTCGCAAAACCATTTTAAACATAGGTGAAAGGAGTTATGCTCTCTTTCGGGAGCATGGAAAATAATTATGAGCAGCAACAGAAGTGTTTTAGGTTTGATTTTCTCAAATATGCACGAAAGCACGATCCCCGATCTGACTAAGGAAAGAACTATGGGTTCGGTGCTTTTCGGCGGACGCTACCGTCTGATCGACTTCCCGCTCTCCAATATGGTTAACAGCGGTATCGACGAGGTGGGCGTTATCACAAAGTCCAACTACCAGTCCCTGCTTGACCATCTGGGAAGCGGCAGTGAGTGGGATCTGGCAAGAAAGATCGGCGGTCTCCATCTGCTTCCGCCTTTCAGCCACGTTCAGAGCGGTATGTACCGCGGCAGACTGGAGGCTCTCTACGGCGTTTGGAACTTCATCAAGACGTCCAATGCCGACTATGTAGTGCTTTCCGACTGCGACGTTATCACAAGCATCGACTTCTCAAAGGTGGTTGATTACCACATTGAAACCGGTGCGGACATCACCACCGTTTACGCAAAGGATGTTATCACCTCCGAACAGGCGCAGAACGCTACCGTATTCAGCATTAACGACGACGGCAGAGTTGTGGACGTTCTTCTCAATCCCCACATCAGCGGAGCTTGCAACATCTCGCTGAATATGTTTGTACTGTCAAAGGAATTCCTTAAAAATATCGTTCTTGAAGCGGCTTCAAAGAGCCTGTACAGCTTCGAGCAGGCAATTCTCCAGGGCAGAACTCATGAGTACAAGATCATGGCGTACCGTCACGACGGCTTCTTCTGCAAGATCACTTCCATGGAGACTTTCTATAAGGCGAATATGTCCCTGCTCAACAGCGACAACCGCTCCAAGCTGTTCCCCGAAAACAGCCCCGTATTCACAAAGGTACGCGATAACCCGCCCGCAAAATTTGCAATCGGCGCAAGCGTTAAGAACTCCCTTATCGGTGACGGCTGTATCATCGAGGGTACAGTTGAAAACTGCGTTATCTTCCGCGGCGTAAAGATAGGCAAGGGCGCTGTTGTTAAGAATTCCATTCTTATGCAGGATACCGTTATTGGCGCGAAGTGTGATATCAACAACGTTATCACCGACAAGAACGTTAAGATCGGCGATATGAGAATGCTCACAGGCTCTCAGAATTACCCGCTGTTCCTTGGCAAGGGCGCAGTTATTTAACATTGCTTATGAAAACGGAGGCAAGGCGGCTCTTGCTTCTTGCCTCTGAAATTTCTTGCAACTAATAGGAAAGGACTTGTTTGCTATGATAAACATTTTATATGCGGCGTCGGAAGCTGTTCCTTATGCCGCTTCGGGCGGACTTGCTGACGTTGCGGGCTCTCTTCCCCGCGCTCTCAATGCTGCGGGACAGGACTGCCGCGTGGTTCTTCCGCTGTACAAAAACGTCAAGCCCGAGCTTCGTTCCGAGCTTGAATTTATCACAAACTTCACCGTTGACGTAGGCTGGCGCAGACAGTACTGCGGCGTGTTCAAGGGCGTGGTAAACGGCGTTACCTACTATCTGCTGGACAACGAATATTACTTCGGCAGAGACGGTCTCTACGGCTTTTACGACGACTGCGAGCGTTTTGTGTTCCTGTCAAGAGCGATCATGGAAATGCTCAAGCATATCGGCTGGAAGCCCGAGGTCATCAACTGCAACGACTGGCAGACCGCGCTGGTTCCCGTTTACTATAACGTATTCTACAAATATCAGTACGGCTACGATAACATCAAGACCGTATTCACTATCCACAATATCCAGTATCAGGGCAAGTACGGCATGGAGGTACTCAACGAGGTTCTGGGCATTCCCATGTACCACACAAAGCTGCTTGAATACGACGGCTGCGTGAACCTGATGAAGGGCGCGTTCGAGTGCTCCGACAAGATCACCACGGTTTCCCCCAGCTACGCTTGGGAAATCCTCGATCCTTGGTACTCCCACGGTCTGGACAGAGCTCTTGTCAACAAGCAGTATAAGCTCTGCGGCTTCCTGAACGGTATCGACGTTGACACGTTCGACCCCGAAAAAGACCCGCTGCTGACAAAGAATTTCTCCGTGAAAAATCTCAAGGGCAAAGCGGAGTGCAAAAAGGCTCTGCTGAGCGAGCTGCACCTCCAGGAGGGCGACGAGCCTGTTATCGGTATCATCACAAGATTTGTTTCCCACAAGGGTATCGACCTTATCAAGTACGTCTTTGAGGACATGGTGAACATGGGCTGCAAGTTTGCGATACTGGGTTCGGGCGAAAAGATCTACGAGGACTTCTTCAAGGAAATGGCTTGGAGACACCCCGACAAGGTAAGCGCGACCATCGGCTTTATACCCGATCTGGCAAGAAGAATTTACTCGTCGGCGGATATGTTCCTTATGCCGTCCCAGAGCGAACCCTGCGGACTTGCTCAGATGATCTCGCTCCGTTACGGAACAATTCCTATCGTCCGTGAAACAGGCGGTCTGCGCGACAGTATCCGCGACGCGGGAGGCGAAAACGGAAACGGCTTCACCTTCAAGACCTACAACGCTCACGATATGTTCGACGCTGTACGCCGCGCAAAGGATTACTACTACAACAAGCCCGAGTGGAAAAACCTTGTTACAGCCGCAATGAAGAACGACTACAGCTGGGCGGTTTCCGCGGAGCTTTATATGGGACTTTACAGAGAGCTTGCGGGACACGAATAATAAGCAAAGTAAAAGAATACCGAAAGGCTGCGTAAAAATCTTACGCAGCCTTTTTCTTTTTATCTCATTTTAACTGCGAACTCCAAACAGCTATATAACAAAACGGACTACCAAATGATAGTCCGTTTTATGAAAAAATATCAGCTGTAAATATCAACTATCGCTCTGCTCCAATGATCGGCAATTTCAGCGCACATTTCAAAATCGCCGTTTTTCGCCGCTTCCTGCAATTGTTGAAAATAGGACTTACTAACGCCTGAATATGGGAATGAGTTTTTCGCCATTTTTTCTATAACAGCGTCCACCTCAAGAGTGTCGAATTTGTCCAGAGCGTCTTGCAGGTCGCCCAGCATATGAATGACTTTATCGCCGTCGGAAACAGACTTGACAAGAACTGTACCCCACTGGTTGACGATATTCAGACAGTCGTCGATATTGCTTTCCTCCGCCGCTTTTTTAAGCTGTTCAAAGAAAAGCGCATTTTCATCGGGATATTTGAACTTCGACATTTCCTCTATAACTTCGTCGATCTGAAGCGTATCGAATTCGTCGAGAGCCGTCTGCATTTTTTCGAGCATAGCCAGTATTTCTTCGATTTGAGCAAAACGCTCCTCGCCATCGGAAGCATCGGCAAAATAAGGCTTCAGAGCCTCCTTCAGCTGCAAATATTCCTCAAGCAGCGGCGCTGTTTTTTCGTTGATAAGCGCAATATTTCCCTCATTGCCTGCCTTTTCCATTTCAGCGGCAAGTTCGGAAATATGATCTGCACCGATCTGCCGCGAGGTGCTTTTCAGCGCATGAACTTCAATGGTGTAATCCCGCCAGCGTTCCGCTTCCTTATGTTCAAGTATCGCGCTGTATTTTTTGTCGATCGCAGAAAAATACTCCTTAAGAACAGACCAAAACAGCTTCTCGCTTCCAAGCCGCGATACAGCTTCTTTTGTGTTAAGCTCCTTAATATTTACCGTATCGGAGCCGCTGTCCGAACCGTTCATATCCTGTTCAGGACTGTCGCTGATATCCGGTTTATCTGCAGAAAGTATCTTTTCCTTAGGCAGCCATTTTCTCAGCTTTGAGACCGTATCCTTTACGTCTATCGGCTTTGCGATAAAATCGTTCATGCCCTCTTTTAAGAACATTTCCTTTGCGCCGCCTATAGCGTTTGCCGTCAGCGCTATAATAGGGACGTCTTTATAGCTCGGCACAAGCCGTCTGATAATATGAGTAGCTTCAACGCCGTCAACTTCGGGCATCATATGATCCATAAAAATAAGATCATATTTGGTATAGTGTATTTTTTCGATAGCTTCCGCCGCACTGGAGGCAAGGTCTATAGTCATATTCAGCGGTTCAAGCAGACCCTTTGCAACGGTAAGGTTTACGGCATTGTCGTCAACAACAAGAATATGCGCGTCGGGAGCAACAAATGTGAAGCTGTCGCCTTCGGAAATTCCGCCCTCGAAGCTTATTTCCTGTATTCCCATTGCGTTGTAAAGGCTGAGCGAGTAGACAGGCTTGCTGATGACCCGCACATTGGGAATATCTATAGCGTCAAGGCTGTCGTAATCGGCAAGCACAAGGCACTGCATATCAGAGTATTTAGCCAGAACTTCCTTTATAGTCTTGGTAAAAAACAGCTTTTCAACGATAAGGTAATCGACCTGCAGATCCTTATAGGAGCTTTTATCCGCAAGGTCTGTATATTCCGCACCTATCCAGTTCAGATCTCTGATGATCTGTCTTTTAACATAATCGTTGCTTACGAGAACCGCTGTTTTAAAGGATTTTTTAAGCTTTGGAACAATAGGCGTTGCGTCAACAATTTTCTGCGGGACCTCAAAATAAAATTTTGTTCCCTTTTCATATTCGCTTTCAACAGAAATTTTTCCGCCCATAAGATCAAGAAGCTGACGCGTGATCGCAAGTCCCAGACCTGTTCCCTCGATATTTCTGTTGCGCTTGCTGTCCACCTGCTGGAACGAATTGAAAATCTTCTGCATATCTTCTTTTTTAATGCCTATGCCCGTGTCGCTTACTTCAGCCTTCATAACCACGGTGTCTTCATCCTTGAGTTCAAAATCAATTTTAAAATGAACTTCGCCGTCATGAGTAAATTTGACCGCGTTCGTAAGCAGATTGAGTATGATCTGATGTATTCTCACGCTGTCGCCGTACAGACTTTTCGGCAGATCGGGAGATACATCCATTGTAAATTCGATCTCCTTACTGCCAATGCGGCTGTTTACAATGCTAGTAAGATCGTTTATGAGCGAAAGCGGCTCGTATTCGACCTCATTGATATCCATTTTACCCGATTCTATCTTTGAAAAGTCAAGGATATCGTTAATAATTACAAGCAGGTTTTTACTTGAGGCTTTTATCTGATGTATGTATTCTCTTGCGGAAGCAGACATCTCCTCACGCAGAGCAAGATCTGCAAGACCGAGAACTGCGTTCATGGGAGTACGTATCTCATGGCTCATATTGGCAAGAAAATCCGATTTCATATGGGAAGCCTTTTCGATCTCCAGATTGCTTTTGTGGAGAGCATAGCCCTTATAGGCAATATTGGAAAGTATCGTTGCAAAAACATAAAGGAAGTGAGACGCCTTTTCAACCTGCGCTCTGCTTACAATAGGGACTTTTTTCACAGCCTCTTCATATTCGTCAGGATCAATGCCAAGCTCGGCGGCTGTTTTTCTTATTTTTTCAATATCGGGAGGTTCGGTAAGGACCTGACCGCCGATAAAGCTGCCCACCATTTTTCCGTTAGCCATGATCGGTGCGGCAAAATCCATCAGTCCTGCGTGACAGTAATAAGAACAGGCGTTGCCGTTTGCAAGAGTAAGCTCGGCGCCGTGCATATCGCATTTTTCGCATCTTCTCCGTCCAAGCTCTGTGGGACGTGTATACTTAAAACAGAAATCTGTAAAATTAGAGCCTTCCGTAACCGCAACGCCCTTGCTGTCCGAAGTAAGGGCAGCCATGCCCGTCAGATCCGAAAAAGCGTCTTGAAGCTGTTGGAGTATGTCTGCGTCTATTAAATCAGTGATATATAAATTTTCGTTCTCCATTATCCTGCTGCGCCCCCAAGCCTATGTACGTTCCCAATTTTTATCAAGCGGCAAAAGGGTTTATCTCCTTTCAGAATTATTTTGATTGGCTGTATCACAACAACGTGTCGATTTTTCCGATATAAATTTAATTCGTAGAATAGAAGATAGAATTGCAAAACTGAATATCTTGCCGTGACAAAAACACTGCAAATATTTTCAGTACCTTTCGATAACCTGTTATACGATAACCTGTCATGCGATGACCCGTTAATTGGTCAGATTGCTTACCGTAGCTAAAAGCATATCCATATCAATGGGCTTCAGCAAATATCCGTGAGGCTTGAGAGCCATGACCTCCATGATCTTTTCTCTCTCGGAAATTCCCGTCAGAAAGCACACGGGAATATGCGATATTTTAGGATTATTTTTTATTCTCCTGAATATATCCGCACCGGTCTCAATGGGCATTTCGTAGTCCAGAATAACCAGATCGACCTTTTTGGCTTCAAGGAATTTTTCAGCCGCCACACCGTTGACCATAGTTGTAACATCATAATTCTCACTAAGAGCGGCTTTCAGCATTTTCAGCATTACGCGGTCGTCGTCAATAACAAGGATATGCTTTCTTTCCGAACTTTCCAGCTTTTTCGCGGCGACAGCGGCAGCAACCGCGGCTTCCTCCTCTTCCTTTTCCTTTGCAATGGCAGCTGCAGCCTTTGCCTCGATAGCGGCTTTTCTTGCCTCCTCTTCGGCAACAGCTTTAGCCTTTGCTTCCTTCAGTTCTTCCATATAGCGCGTTATTCTCAAAATAAGGTTATCGACAGAGATCGGACGGCGTATGATCAAGTCTGCGTCCTCCGCAAGCACGGGATTTTTTTCAAGCTGATTGCAGGTCTCGGCATCGCAGATAAGAAAAATACTTGCGCCGTTGTAAGCCTCATCTCTTTTCAGCGAGCTAAGCTGAGGCAAAATACTGCTG
>JAIEDQ010000138.1 GCA_029067895.1 Oscillospiraceae bacterium
GGCTGGATAATGAGGGGGAGTATCTTGTAGCTTCTGTCCACCTCGCAGTATATCGAATAGGACGCTCTGTCACCGAAGCGTGCCGCCTGAAGCTCAAGATAGCTTTTTGTAAATTCCAGCTCGGATTCCAGCGTGACCATACCGTCCTTGACCTCAAGACACCGCCGCATGAACTTTCCCAGCTTTTTGACCAGATCGGCAGTTTCCTTGTCGTCGTTGCAGTAGGCTTTCATTCTGATAGTTTCCAGCGTGTTATACAGAAAGTGCGGATTTATCTGGCTTGCAAGAGCTTTAAATTCCGCCTCTACCTGATTGAGCTTGAAGCTTTCCGACTGTATCTTGGACTCATAAGCGTCGTTGATAAGTGTCTGCATACTGTCAACCATTTTTTTCAGATCCTGATAAAGCTCAAATATTTCGTCCGTGCCGTTGATCTTCTCGTTAAGCGCGAAGTTTCCCTCAGTTACCTTGTGCATCTGATTTTTAAGGAACTGTATACGCCTTGAAAATACGCTTGAAAAAAGTATTGTGATCAGGACTGAAAGTACGATACACAGAAAAATGTACCATATATACATAAGAATAACGTTATTTATCTCGTCGTTGAAAAGGGAATAGGGCTTAGTAACATATATCTGAAAGAAGTTTCCCGTATTGTCATAATCGAAGTATGATACAACGGTGTGTCCTATTTTTTCAAGTCTGTTCGTTTCGTCGTCAAGAACCTGCGAATAGCTGATACCGTAGGAAATATAAGTTTCCTCGCCCGATATGACTGTTCCGGCAGAAACGCTTGCTATATCGCTGTAAAAGACCACTCCCTGAGAAGCACTGAAAACTACGCCGTAATCGCTTTTCCCCGCAAGCTCCTCATATACGCTCGGAGCTATCGAAGAGACCATAGTCCCGCGGAAGTTTCCCTCGTTGTCTTTAAGCGGACTTATTCTGCACAGCCTGTATTCCTCATCGGAGTAGATCACCTGCCATCTTGCTGAATCCGACTCCATAGCTTCCTTATACCAATATGAACTGCATATGCTGTCGTCGGCGATCTTGAAGTTGGAGTTCGGAACAAATCCCTCCATATCTATATACAGCGTAATACTTTCCACCTGCGGATAAGTGTCGGAAAGCTCCTGAACGGTACCGTTCTGCATATAGTAGTTGAAATATTCGTCCTGATTGACGAACTTGTTGTTCAGCAGCTCGTTTACGGTATCGCTCTGCTGTACCCGTTCGCTTATATTTGAAACTGTGAGTATAACGTCGTTAAGTCTTGCCTTAAGGCTGTCGGCGGTGGAAATAGAGTTGTTCAGCGCGTTCACCTTTATCGTGTCGGCAAGATTATACAGCAGGAAAACGCCTGCCAGAGTAACGGGCACTATCGCCGTAATGCACATGAAAACAAGCTTGTTTCGGAACTTTGTGTTAAGCAGCTTTTGAATAGGATTTATCATATGCGTTGCCTCCGAAAAAAATTCAGGCGACCGAAATATTTTCTTCATTATATCACATTTTTAACCATAATGTATGAACATTTCATGAATAAAAGACTGAGCCTTTACCCATGCCGCCGTCTATAGCAAGCACAGGCAGCTTCACTTCCGAAACCAAAGAACTTCTGTATCGTTACATACCTAAAAAGCGGTACTGTTATCTTTTTAACAGTACCGCATTTTTTATTTTGTATCGAACTGGCTTTCGTGCCGCTTGAAGAAATCCACTCTCGGTTCGAGGAATTTCAGCTCGTGTTCGGTTTCACCCGCAAGGATATTTTCCGACATCGGGTCGAAGATGTAGTCCCAGTTCCATATATTCTCGCCGACTTTAAGATATTCCCGCACCATTTCCGTGCCGAACGGAGCGATAGGGTGGAGGAGTACCGCAGCGGTCTTTATCATATGAAAAACATTTACAAGCCACTTTTTGCGGAGTTCGTTGTCATCAGCCTTGTCAGCCTCCGCCTTAGCCTTAGCCATGTACTTGCTTGCCTTTCTGATGTAGGAGTCCAGAACGTAAGTAACCTGATGGAACTCAAATTTATACATAAAGCGTTCGTATTCCAGAACAGCCTTTTCCGACTCCGCAAGAATGTCCTCGTCAACAGCGCCCACAGGCATTTTGCCGTCCAGAAACTTCTGCGCGTCGTAGAAGCAGGTGCGGATAATTCTGTTGAACACGTTGGAAAGCAGGAAACCTTCCTTTGTAACAGGGTCGCTGTCGTCGGGCTTAGCCGTGGGATTAAGAGGCTTCGGCTGGAAGCTTACGCTGCGCATTCCAAGTCCCAGACTTAAAAAGTGCATACGCAGCTGTTCGGGAGTGTAGTAGTTCAAAAGATCGGCAGCCATAGGAGGCTTTACCGTACCGCTGCTTGAAGCCTTTTTGTCCAAGAACAGAATATGGTGATTTGCCACAAGAACGGGAAGCTGCAATTCTCCGTTTTCGGGGTGAACAGTAAGAGCGTCCTTACCTTGCAGAGCCATGAACATAGCCATTTCCGCGACGCCGTAAAAGTAAATATTGTCCTGACCTATGAACTGGTAAACCTGAGACTTGTCGGAGCACCAGTAATCCCGCCATTCCTCGCGGCTGTGACCTTGGGATTCAAGGTACGCCTGCGTAAACGAAATAGGCGCCCAGAGGGATTCGGGCCATACCCAAACGGTAAGCGGTTCCTCGCCCTCCAGTACGGGAGCGGGTACGCCCCAGTCAATGTTTCCCGTAAGACGGAACGGTACCAGAGTTTTTCCCGTGCGGAAGCGTATTCCCGCCTCGGAAAGCACGGCGCAGGACTTTTCTCGTTCGGGAAGCGTCTTGAACGCAATTGTGAACGAAGTTTTCTTAGGCTCTTCGATAAGCTCGTGATTTTCCAGCCTGTCTTTCAGTTCCTCGTATTTATCCCTGAAATCATTCATAATATAGATAACGGGAGGTTCGAGAAATTCGCCTATGGTCTTGCAGACCACCTGCCGCACGTCCTCGCGGTTTTTGATGTCCTCGGCGTATTCGCGGAGAATGTCAAGATGATCTGTAAGCTTGAAGTACCAGTTGTCAACATTTTTCATAACAGGCTTTTCGCCTGTGAGCGTACTTTTGGGGTCGATAAGGTCTTGGGGCATATACTGGTGACCCAGATCGCATTCGTCCGCATAGCCCTTTTCCGACTGGCAGCCCTGCACGGGACATTTTCCCACCACCTGTCTGCCGTTAAGGAATGTGCCGACTTTTTCGTCGTAGAACTGCGCGGTGGAAATCTTTTGGAGCTGACCGTTCTCGTAAAGCTTTCTGATAAATTTATCGGAGACCTCGTTGTGTATCTCGGCAGTTCTGCCCAGACCCGACGCTCCGAAAAGGTTAAGGCTTATGCCGTAGTCCTCCAGCGTTTTTTTCTGGGACTCGTGGTTGTCATTTACAAAGTCCTTGATAGTACCCTTATAGCCCTGTTCCTCACTGAGCTTGCGGTAGCTTTCCGCGATAGGGGAGCCGTAGCAGTCCGTACCCGAAACGAAGATCACGTTTTCGCTGCCTATCCTGTCTCTGAGAAAACGTGCGAAAACGTCCGCGAAAACGAAAACGCCGCCCACATGACCGAAGTGGAGCTGTTTGTTTCCGTAGGGCATACCGCCCGTGATTACCGCCTTTTCGGGAAAGCGGGGACGGTTATCCCGCGAAATCTTCTTTTTGAAGTCCTTTCCGCTTGAATTGTTATCCATAAAAATTCCTCCGATATGCTAATGTCAGCAGAAAAATCAGCTTAACGTCAGTATTGCCAGATCGCCGTTGTTGCTCTGACCCGCATTTTTAACAGCAAGAATGACCTTGGTCATAAGGTTGGGGTCGGAAGCTCTCAAAGCGTTATCGAACGCGCTTATTGCCTTGACAAATTCCTCGTCCGAAAAATCGGGCGCAAAGCAGGCGAGCATTACCTTAATGGCGTTGTAAAGCGAGCAGAAGAATACGAAATGCTCCCAGAAATTGAAGTCGGGATTTGAAAACGGAATGGAATATGACCATACATAGTTTATCATAACGTTTTCGATATAGTGAGCCTTTTCGCCCGAAGCGGCTTCCGAGTATGTCTTTCTCATTCCGATATATTTTTTCATATCAGTCATTTTCAGCGTTTCCGGACCGGAAACTCCAAGATTTTTATAAATGGTATTCAGTACCTCTTTGTAAGCGGCATTCGGCTTTGAAAGGGATTTGAGCAGGGAAATGCCGTCCGCAAGGGAATATCCGGGATTGGGACGGACGTCCTTGAAATATTCGAGTATTTTTTCGCAGTCCATGCCCTCCGAGGTATAGTCGTTCACAAATTTCGGTATAAGCTCCGACCTGCCGTTGTCGAGCATACCCTGAACCGTTTTGATGCCGTAGTTAAGCAGCAGCAGACGCTTTTCAAAATTGATATTCCTGTTTTGCAGCACGTTCATGAAAAGCGAGCGGAGCTGCCAGTAATAGGCCGCCTGAGGATAGGCACGGATTATCTGTCTGCTCTGGTTTATGAACTGTTCGCTTTCCTCGTCGGGGAGGCTTATCATATTGTATTCGAGGATATTCTTTTCCTCCATAAGCTTTTTAACAGTTTCGGCATAGCAAAGTCTCGGAACGTATTCGACCGCTGTGGCTGTAACGTTGACGTCGCAGAATTCGTCCGCGGTCACGGGCTTCATTTTTTCGGCAAGCTCCTTGAGAAACGAGGGTGTAATAATAGGAAATCCCATAGTAAACTCCATTCCCGGCGGTAAGATTTATGCTCCGTAAACCCGCAGCCGCCGCGTCGGGGGAGCAAATATCACAAAATATTATACCATACATTTTATAGGATTGCAAGAGAATTTTTCCGATTTAGCATAATTACGGCAAATTCTGCAAAATTTTGTATGAGTTTTTTTTATAAATATGAATAAAAATACTTGCGGAAATTGTCGGAATATGATACAATTATTACATAATTCAATATCTGATGCCGTGCGGCATACTTTAACCGAAAGGAAGTCGCCCATATGCTTGAAAACGCGCTTTCAAACAAAAACAAATCCTTTGACTATAAGGACTTGACAAAGGAACTTGAAAAGAATCTTTCCTCGCTTCAGCAGAAGATACGCGCTGAGAAGCTTCCCGTTATCATTTTGCTGGAGGGCTGGGGAGCGTCGGGAAAGGGTACGCTTATTTCCGACATGATAAAAATGCTTGACCCGCGCTTTTTTAAAGTACATTCCACAATGCCCGCCACCGAGTCGGAGCGCCGCTATCCCATGATGAAGCGGTACTGGGAGAATATCCCCGAATACGGCGCCATATCCGTTCTTGACAGAAGCTGGTATCAGGAGCTTGCCATTGCCAAAATGGAGGAGGGCATAACCGACGAGGAGTACGCCAGCCGCATAAGTTCGGTAAACACCTTTGAGCGGCAGCTTTCCGACGACGGATACCTTGTAATAAAATTTTTCCTGCACATTTCCCGCAAGGAGCAGAAAAAGCGTTTCCTGAAGCTTAAAGAGGACAGCGCGACCAAGTGGCGCGTTACCGAGCTGGACAAAAAGCGTCACAAGAATTATGACGCGTACTACCGTCAGTTCGACGATATGCTTGCAAAGACCAACACACCCCATTGTCCGTGGCGGATAATAGATACCACCGACCGCGGCTTTACCCGCTTTCAGGTGTTCAACATTCTGGTGAGCCAGATCGCAAACGCGGTGAACTCGGATACCTCCGAGCCGAAAGTTATTGAGGAGACTGCACATCATTTCGAGCTTTCTCCCTGTCCCAAGCTTGCGGACGTCAAGCTGGACAACAAGGTATTGCAGCCGTCAAAGTACTACGACGAGCTGAAAAAGAACCAGAAGGAGCTTGCAAGGCTTCACGGAAAGATATACAAAAAGAAGATACCCGTTATTCTCCTTTTCGAGGGCTGGGACGCCGCGGGAAAGGGCGGAGCGATAAAGCGTGTTTCCTATGCGCTTGACCCGCGTGGCTACGAGGCTGTGCCTATTGCCGCTCCCGATAAGCGTGAACTCAATCATCATTACTTATGGAGATTCTGGAACAACCTCCCCAAAAGCGGACATATAACCATTTTTGACCGTTCATGGTACGGCAGGGTAATGGTGGAGCGTCTGGAGGGCTTTACGTCTCCCGAACGCTGCGCAATGGCGTACCGCGAAATAAACGAGTTCGAGGAGGAGCTTGTCCGCGAGGGCATAATAGTACTTAAATTCTGGATGCAGATCGACAAGGACGAGCAGCTTCGCCGCTTTACCGACCGTCAGAACACTCCCGAAAAGCAGTGGAAGATCACCGATGAGGACTGGCGCAACCGCGAGAAGTGGGACGAATACGAGACCGCTATTGACGAAATGCTTCTAAAGACCTCCACCAAAAACGCTCCGTGGAACATCATTGAAGCCAACAATAAGCTCTATGCTAGAATAAAGGTCATGAATATTATTATTGACAGGATCACGGAATATATTAAAAATTCGGGAAAATAACGTTCCCCAAATAAGTAAAACGGACGGTTTAAAGCCGTCCGTTTTTGTTTTATCTTATAAAATTTGTCAGAAGCTTTTTGTTTTCGGGAGCGGCTATACCGTTCTGCTTTCCCAGTTCAATGCATTTCAGCAGCCATGCCATGTTTTTGCCGATGTTGTACATTGTCATCAGACCCTCTTTGTCCTGCTGTACGCCTTCGGGTTCGCCGCCGTTGCCGTACACATGGTTCCAGTAGGTGGAGGAAACTATGGGCATTGAGGATATTGAGAAATATTTGTTGATAACGTCGAATGAAGCGGTAGTGCCTGCGCGTCTTGCGCTTAAAACCGCGGCGGCAGGCTTGAAAAAGAAATTATCCTTTCCCGAATAAAACGCCCTGTCCATGACGGTAAGCAGGCGCGCGCTGGGGTGAGCGTAGTATACGGGCGAGCCGAATACAAATCCGTCGCATTCCTTGGCTTTTTCGGCAAGCTCGGTGGCTACGTCGTTGAAAACGCATTTCCCTGTTTCACGGCATTTTCCGCAGGCTATGCAGTCGGGCAGGGGTTCGTTTTCGATAAAAAAGATTTCCGTGTCCACGCCTTCTTCGTTAAGCGCGCGGGCGACTTCCTCCAGAGCTACGTTTGTGCAGCCGTTTTTTCTGGAGCTTCCGTTTACAAGCAAAACTTTCATATGCAGCCTCCTGTTAAAAATTTGTATCTGCGTAATGTCCCACGGACTCACGTTCGATTATTTTGTACGGCAGTCTGATCGCTTTGTTCGACCTTTCGCCATGGTTTATATTGTGTATCAGTTCTTCGACGACAGTCCTGCCGATATCGTAGCAGGGCTGCTCTACGGTGGTTATGCCGGGGGTGTACATATGGCTCAGCAGGATATTGTCAAAGCCGCATACGGAAATATCCTTTCCGACAGAGTACCCCTCGGAAATGGCTTTTTTCACCACGCTTGCCGCCAGAATATCGGATATGCAGAAAATTGCGGAGGGCGGTTCGGGAAGTCCCATAAAGTGTTCAAAGGCTTTAACTCCGTGAATGAAATCGTATGTGCCGCGGTATATGTATTCCTCGCGGAATGGGATACCGTTTTCCTCCAGAGCCTTTCGGTAGCCCTGCTCACGGTCGTGGGAGGACATGGAATTTACCGATGTGGAGACCATTCCTATTTTTCTGTGACCCATTTTTATCAGATGCTTTACCGCGTCAAAGGCACCGCCCTCGTCGTCCACCGTAACGGTGAGAAGCTCCGCTCCCTCCACACGTTCGCAGCAGAGCGCGATATAGTGCTGACTGTTAAGATCGTCCAGAGTCTTAACGTCAAGCTGAGTACCAAGAAGTATGGCAGCGTCCACGATACGGTTGAAGAGCATATTTAGCAGGCGCATTTCCACGTCGCGGGAACTGTTCGACGCGCTGAGAAGAATGTCGTAGCCAAGCTCGGAGGCGGCGTTCTGCATACCTCTGATAATGTCGCTGTAGAACGTCTGCTCGGTGGAGGGGATTATCGCAAGGATAATGTTAGTCTCGCATTTTCTGAGATTTCTTCCCAGAAAGTTTGGACTGTAGCCAAGCTTTTTGATAGCGTTGTTGACGTTTTCCGCTGCCGATGCGGAGACCGCCGCGCTGTTGTTCAGAACCCGCGATACGGTAGCGACCGAGACTCCCGCCGCTTTGGCGACGTCCTTGATGGTAACGTTCATAGAGACGCGTTTCCTTTCTGTAAAAAATGTGACAAAAGGCTGAGCCTTTACCCATGCCGCCGTTTATTGTAATGGCGGCATTATTTTATTTCCGAGACGAAAAACGGTTTTGGAATAAGGACTGCACATATATCTACTATAATTTTACAATATTGTGAAACCGATTTCAATTGACAGATTATATAAAAAACGCCATTTGTTTTAAGGCAATACCGCATAAAGGAGACTTATCCTTTATGCGGTATTGCCTTGACTGCGGTCGGTATGCGGCTGTTACAGCAGTTTTTCGTCGTCCGAAAGCTTTTTGGTAAGAGCTTCCTCTTTGAGACGGCGTTTTTCGTTTCTCTTTGAGACGTTCTTTTCGTCAAGGTAATTAAAGACGGTCAGGGCGAAAAGCAGTACGGTAACAATTACCGTAAGCAGATGTCTTTCCGCAAGAGGCTCGGTGTCGGTCTTGGGACGGAGAGAGTTTGGAATGGCATAAATTTCCGAGACCGTATATATGTAGCACGCTGTTCCTATAATATTAAAGACAAGCGGAACCCAGACCCTTTTGAAGCAGGCGACCACCGTACCCGCAATAAGGAAAGCCGAGCTGATCATAAGAGCGATACCGCATTTGCGGAAAATATCCGAGGAAGATTCTACCAAAAAAGCAAAAGCGTAGCCTGCCGCCAAATTCATAAACAAGGAAATAATTGCCGCTGCAATAATACACAGAACCAAAGAAGCTGTACGGGCTTTTTTCATAAACGTAAATTCCTTTCGCGAAAGATATATATAGTATACCACAAACTTTGGGACAAATGCAATAGCGGAATCATAATTTCTATATTCGACAAGTTATTTTAATCTTTGGGTGTAAAATAACGAAATAAAAAACTCTGATAAATGAAACTAAAATGAGAATAGTAATAAAGGCAGCGCCGGGTGATACGGCTGCGCTGCATATTGTCGGAAAGGAGAGTTTTATTTCCCGAGGGCGAAATGAAGCGTATAAAATATGAAAAATATTATCAAAATTGCGGTAGCTATGATAAACATAGCCATTGCGGCTGTTCTGGGCGTCATAATATATTATAACAAGGTTCTGCCGAATAATTATTACATTACCTCCGGAAGCGAATTGAAGCTTTCGGAAATTATTGAAGCAATTCCCTGCACGGGTGTTCCCGTAAGAAATGCGGTCGCCGTGGAGGCGGAAAAAACGGGTGTACGAAAGGCGGAGCTTAAGCTGCTGGGAATTATCCCCATAAAAATAGTCAGCATTCAGGAGGTGGACGAGCCTTTGCTTGTACCCTGCGGAAATCCGTTCGGGATAAAGCTTCTGACAGACGGTGTAATAGCCGTGGAGGTCAGCGGCTTTGAGACCGACGCAGGGTACAGGTCTCCCGCCGCGGACGCGGGAATAAAGACAGGCGACGTTATCAAGACGGTAAACGGCAGGAAAGTAATGTCAAACGAGGATATCGAGAAGATAATTTCCGAAAGCAGCGGAGAGCCGCTTTCTTTTAATCTTGTCAGGGACGAAAAAAATCTGATACTGAACGTGAAGCCTGAGCTTTGCTCCGCGGACGGCTCCTACAGAGCGGGTCTGTGGGTCAGGGACAGCTCCGCGGGGATAGGCACAATAACCTTTTACGACCCCGAAACAGGCGTTTTTGCGGGACTTGGACACCCTGTCTGCGACGTTGACACGGGAAATATCCTCCCCCTTTCCAGCGGAGAGGTTGTGGACGTAAATGTCAACGGCGTTAAGCGAGGCGCGGCGGGAGTTCCCGGAGAACTGCTGGGAAGCTTTTCCACACTTTCTGCTATAGGCTCTCTGGAGCTTAATTGCAGCGATGGTCTGTACGGGGTCATGTCCTCGTTCAGCTCCTGCAACGAAGCTGTACCTCTTGGTATGCGGCAGGAAATAGAAGCGGGCGAAGCCTTTATCTATACCACCGTAAACGGCAATCAGCCAAAAATGTACAGCATTGTCATAGAAAAAATAGACCTGCACGATACCAAAGAAAGCAAAAATATGATTATCCGCGTTACGGATAAGGAGCTTCTGGAAAAAAGCGGCGGCATTGTTCAGGGAATGAGCGGAAGTCCCATTATCCAGAACGGAAAGCTTGTGGGAGCGGTCACTCACGTTTTTGTGAACAATCCCGCCAAGGGCTACGCGATATTTGCGGATACCATGTACGAATGCTCAAAAAAGGTGATAAACTCACAAGCCGCGGCATAAGATATAGTGCGGCGCTTCAGAGATGATATTGTTCACAAAACGTTTACAAAAAATCCCCATAAAAATCCCCGTGCCGAACCGTATATATAAAAGAAGCGTTTGCAAATTCCGGGCAGACGTGGTATAATGAAAAAAATCGGCAGGGGAGACGTTTATATGAAAAATTTATTAAAAGCAAAATTATTGGTCGCGGCAGCCTTATCCACGGTTCTTTTGGCAGGCTGCGGGGACAGCGGCGGCAGAGACAGCTTTGCTTATTTTTCCGAAAGCACCAACGGCAGCAGCGGCTACAAATCCGATGCCGCGTCTTATACAAACAGCAGCTCCGCGGCTTATGATTCGGACGGTTATTATGCCGATGAAGCGGCTTCAAGTGACTATGCCGCCAAGAACGACGAGGAAAGCAGCGGTTCGCTTGCCGCGGACAGCATACAAAAGGAAATGCTTGTCTACTCCTGCTATATGGATGTGGATACGCTGGATTTTAACACGTCCCTGAACAGCTTCAAAAACACGCTGGATATGTACGGCGGCTTTGTTGAAACGGAAAATTTCAGCGACGGCGGAGGCGGCGGACGCTGGTACTATGAAAACGAGGAAAAATGGCAGTCCTACAGCGCGACCGTCAGGATACCAAGCAGTAATTACGACGCGTTCTGCAATTCCGCAGGCAGTCTGGGCGATCTGAGAAGCAAGACCTCCACGGTGGAAAATCTCAGTCAGGAGTACAGCGATCTTTCCACTTCTCTTGAGATATACGAGGCAAAGGAACAGCGATACATAGCTCTTCTGGCGGATATTACCGAGGACGAGTACGCCGTTGAGATAGAGCGGGAGCTTACCAATATCCAGATACAAATTGCCAACATAAAGACCCGTATGAACCGTATCAGCACCGACGTGGCGTACTCATACGTTTACTTCACGCTGAACGAGGTGAAGGAGTATGTCTCCGAGCCGATCAAGACCGACACGTTCTTCGACCGTCTGAGCAACACTCTTTCCAATGCGGGCAGGGGCTTCCTTGAATTTCTGGAGGGACTGCTGTTCTTCCTGATCTATACAGTTCCGTATTTTGTTCTTATCGGTATCGTTGTGTTTGTAATTGTCAAGATCGTTAAAAAGCGCAGGGCAAAGAAGCGTGAGAAAAAGCTTCTTGAAAAGCAGGCAGAACAAGTAGCCGAAAAGACTGAGGAAAAGGCTTCCGATACGGCGGACAACAATTCTTCCACCGCGGAACAAAAGCCTGCCGATACTGAAAATAAGGACGTTTCCGAGGGCGAAAGCGGGGAAAAGAAGTCCTGAGAAAAAATATTCTGAAAAATTTCCAAAAAACTCTTGACAAACAGATTTTTATGATGTATAATAAATATCGCCGTTGAAAATCTCAGCGGCGATTTGGGAGCATAGCTCAGCTGGGAGAGCATCTGCCTTACAAGCAGAGGGTCATAGGTTCGAGCCCTATTGTTCCC
>JAIEDQ010000139.1 GCA_029067895.1 Oscillospiraceae bacterium
TGAACGAACGCATGGAACTCGTAGTCGGCAGGGTGCATACCGCTGCCCTCGTCAAAATACCGCATATTAAATTTATCGGCAATATATTTTGCCGCAGAGCTTTTTCCGGAGCAGGGCAAGCCCTCAACAATAATTAACTCCCGCATATTTGTACCTCCGTTTTTATTTTGCAGTAACTGATATAATTATATCGCAACAACAAATACAATTAAACCGAAATTTTGCAAAATCATATAACAAAAACGCAAGCCGAAAACATGAAAAAGTAAATTATTCACGCATATAACATTATGCAGACTGACTTACGAACTCATTTATGCCGGAAAAAATCGTAAAGGCGACCTGCTGCTGATATCCCTCGTCGGTAAGCTTAGCCGCCTCTTCGGGATTGGAAAGAAATCCGCATTCCACCATTACAGAAGGATTTTCACAGAAGTAGCAGAGGTACAGCTCGCTGCCGCAAAGCTTTGTCTCACGCTGATTTTCGGGCTGGAGATTTTCCACGAACTTATCTTTCATTATCGAGGCAAGAAGTTCGCTGGACGGGTTTTTGTCGCTGTAGAACATTTGAGCGCCGCTGTACTGAGGGTCGCCGAATGTGTTCTGGTGAATTGAAACGCAGACCGAGTTTCCGTACTTGTTAAATATAGCAAGCCTGTTTTCCATATCGGAGATCTTTTGATTGCGTATGCCTGTGACTCCTTTATCGTGTATTGACATATCCCTTTCACGGGTTGCCTCCACGTTGTAGCCAAAAAATCTTCCCAAGTCCCGAACCGAAAGCAGGATATTAAGGTTAATGACCTTTTCGGTCTTTCCGTCGGCAGTGGAGCAGCCGCCGTCAATACCTCCGTGTCCCGCGTCGAGAACTATGGTAAAGTCATTCTCCGGGGCAGGATTTGAGACCGTGACCGCCGTATCTATCCGCACCGCAGACCAGCATATCACACCTATACAGACGAAAAACGTCAGCGCGACAAACACATGATTCCAGCTTATTTTTTTCATAGAATACCCTCCAATAGCTTGTTTACTTACTGTATCCTATGAAAAACCGATGGCTTGTATGACAGTTTTATTCCGAATTACTGTCTTTTATTTCCATTTTTGTAAAAGACCAGACTTACGACGTCCACGTCGTTGTAGGTCAGTACATAGGTGAGATATATCGTTGCGGGCTGCAAAAGCGTCACGACGGTAATTCCCAGCATTCCTCCCCATGAGACCGCGCTTATGACCCGTTCTCCCGTGAAAAGGGTCACGAACGGAAGTATCCACATATCGCATATCAGGTATATGCTGAAAAACGATTCCTGTATCGCTCCCAGCTTGCACATATAGAGCATTACAAGCATAACGTAGGATACTATCGGAGCGATTACAGCCATTTTTATCGGCATGAATCTGTCGTATTCCATATTGTGGAATTTTACTGCGTTTCTGTCACGCTTTGCTGAGTAGTACGCCCAGTTAAAAAACAGACCCAGCATTATCGCCGAGGTACAGAGCGCAACAAAAATTTTAAGCATCAGAATGCTTTTCATAAGCACCACCATAGCCGAACACATGAAGAAGCACATAAAGCTTCCGATCAGCCAGTAGCCGATACCCTTGAAGCATCTTTTGACAAAGTTTTCCTTGTTTCTTGAAATAATTTTTTCAGCCATTTTTTTCTCCTGTTTTCAGATAATAATTACATTTAACATTATACAACATATTCCTTAGATTTTCAATACAAATGCCGTAAATATTTAAAAGCGTCCCACAGCATAATAACTGTAGGACATAGGAAAGGAGAACGCTTTATGTCAAATCAAAATAAGCTTTTTGACGCTTTGTACCAGAATGCCGAAATGGGAACAAGCTCAATTAAGCAGATTTTTCCCAAGGTAAGCGATACAAAGCTTAAAAACGAGCTTCGCAAGCAGCTTGCCAACTATCAGGGACAGGAAAATATGATCATCGGCAGCATGAGAGCCTATAATATGAAGCCGCAGCCGCTTCCAAAAACGGCTAAGCTGATGTCCAAAATGGGGATATGCTTAAACTGCGCAAAGGACAAGTCCACCGAGCATATTGCGGAAATGCTCATTCAGGGAACAAATATGGGCATAATCAAGATCAACAAGGCGCTCAATCATACCGTAACCGCCAGTCCCAAGCTTGTTCAGGAGGCTAAGGATATGCTTACCAAGGAACAGGCTTATATCGACAATCTTAAAGGATATCTCTAAAGGAGGGATCTCTATGAAGAAAAATCTTATAAAGCACGGAAACCACGCAAGGGTAGACCCCGCAAATCCTCAGCAGATCAACGGCAAGTACTATACCAGCGTGATAACCTGCAACAAAACTCTTCCCGACGGCAGCGTGGTGAACGTTCTGGAGGACAACGCCGAGCTTGCCAGAAAAGAAGTGGACAACATCAGGCTTTCGTAAGCTGCGGGTATGGCTTTAAGTCATACCCGTACATATTAAATTCCGCTCAAATCAAAATCGGGCGTATATTCCTCACGTGCAGAAGATCTTTCCTGCATGAAGCCGTTAAGCCCGAGAGCCGTTGCTTTGTCCAGAACATAGTTATACTCAAAGGTAGATATCCTGCGGAAAATTTCCTTATGTTCCGAGCTTTTATAGAACGGCGTGTACTGGCTCATCAGGCTGATAAGAATACCGTCCTGCGGGAGATTTTCTGCTATCCACTCAAGTACTCTGACGGAATCGTCTCTGTGTGTGGGGAGCGCAAGGTGGCGTATTATCGTTCCTTTGCGGATAATTCCGTTCTCAATACGGTATGAACCTGTTTGTCTGTACATCTCTTTAATTGCGGCTGTGACAGTTTCAAAGTAATTTTTCGCTCCCGAATATTTTTTCCCAAGGGCGTTGTCGTAATACTTGAAGTCGGGGAGATAAACGTCCACATAGCCTTCCAGAAGCTTCAATGTTTCGACGCTTTCGTATCCGCCTGTGTTGTACACTATGGGGATATCAAGCTTTCCGCGGCATAGGTCAATGGCGGAAATTATCTGCGGCACGTAGGGTGTTGGACTGACCAGATTGATATTGTGCGCTCCCTGCTGCTGAAGCTCAAGGAAAATTTCAGCAAGGCGGGTCACGGAGATATCCTTGCCATGATTTTCGTGAGATATCTTATAATTCTGACAAAAGCAGCATTTCAGATTGCAGCCCGAAAAGAAAACCGTACCCGAACCGCGCGTACCGGATATACAGGGCTCCTCCCACATATGAAGATACGCCTTTGCCGCACGGAGACTCGCTCCGCAGCCGCAGAAGCCCTTGCCCGTATATCTGTCCGCGCCGCATTCTCTCGGACAGAGGCGGCAGTTGTGCATATCCATAAAACCACTTCCTTTGGAATTAATTATACCACAAAAATAAATATATGTAAATTATTGAAATTACGGCAGGATATTGGTATAATATTTATGTACTGAAATAATAGGGGAGTCGGAAATGGGCAGAACTGTACTTATAACTGGAGCTTCAAGAGGAATAGGCAAAGCGGCGGCGGTCACATTTGCAAAAAACGGTTTTAATGTTGCTGTAAATTACCGTCAGTCGGAAGACATGGCAAAGGCTCTTGTCAATGAGCTTAAAGGTTACGGTGTAAAAGCGGCGGCATACTGTGCGGACGTTGCGGACAAGTCTGCGGTTTCGGAAATGTTCCGTAAAGCCGAAACCGAGCTGGGAAAAATAACTGTTCTGGTCAACAACGCGGGTATTGCGGAGCAGGCTCTTTTTACGGATATTTCCGAAGAGATGTGGGACAGAATGTTTGATGTAAACGTTAAGGGAGCCTATAACTGCACGCAGGCGGCTTTGCAGTCCATGATACATGAAAAATACGGCAGGATAGTCAACGTTTCCTCCATGTGGGGGATATCGGGGGCGTCATGCGAGGTGCATTATTCCGCGTCGAAAGCTGCGCTGATAGGGTTTACCAAGGCATTGGCAAAGGAAGTGGGGCTGTCCGGAATAACGGTGAACTGCATTGCTCCCGGAGTTATCGGAACGGATATGAACTCGGCGATACCAAAGGAGATAATGGATACTTTGAAAGCGGATACCCCGCTGAACCGTATAGGCACTCCCAAGGACGCGGCGGAGGCAATATTTTTCCTATCTTCGGACAAGGCAAGCTTTATAACCGGACAAGTCCTTTCCGTGGACGGCGGCTTCATACTGTAGGAGGTTTTTTCTATATGACAAACAAAGAGCTTTTGAAGATAACCTCCCGTATCGGCTGTATGCTTATAGAATACGGCGCGGAGATCTTTCGGGTTGAGGACAGTCTTAACCGTATCGCTGCTGCGTACGGCTTCGGGACAGGGGAAAAGCATATGGAGATTTTTGCTATTCCTACTCTGCTGATAATAACCCTTAACGACGGAGATGAACTTCCTCTCAGTCAGACGAAAAGGATAGTGAACCGAGGTACAAATCTTGACCGCGTGGACAAGATAAACAATCTTTCACGTTACATCTGTACGGAAAAGCCCGAACCCGATATAATTGAACGTCATCTTGACGAGATATCCAAGAGGAGAGTTTACGGGATTCCCGTTCAGTGTGTAAGCTTCGGAGTGGTGGGAGCGGTTTTCGCGCTTTTTTTCGGAGGGGATTTTCCCGATGCGATAGCTGCGGGAGTTCTTTCGGTGCTGATATTTTTTGTTTCAAAATTTGTAAACAAGGTCAAGCCAAGCGTTTTCTTTCAGAGCGTGATATGCTCTATGGTAATAGCCGCACTTGCGGTAATAATTTCACGAATTGGACTTACAGACGGTTTTGACAAAGTGATTATCGGTTCGTCAATGAATCTTGTTCCTGGGATAACGCTTACGAACTGTATGCGTGACTTTATCGCGGGGGACTTTCTTGCGGGACTCTACACGCTTATCGAAGCGATACTTGTCGCCGTGGGAATGGCTGTGGGCGCGGCTTCGGCGATCGCGTTGTTTACAATGCTTTAAGGAGGGCTGCATATGGATCAGTCGGTTTTTGAACAGATAGTACTGCCGTGTCTGTACAGTCTTGTAGCTTCGATAGCGTTCGGCGTACAGTTCAACATAAAGCTTCGTCACATGATAACGGCGGGAATAGGCGGTACGGTCACGCAGCTTATTTTTCTTGCCTATGAGCTTAGCGGAACAAGCGAAATGCTGTGTTATTTTTTCTCGGCGGCGGCGGTGTCTGCGTACTCCGAGGTAATGGCGCGGCGGCTTCATGTGCCTGTAAATATGTATCTGGTTGTGGGAATTATACCTCTTGTTCCGGGAGGATATTTTTACAACACCATGATAACTCTTATAGGCGGCGACGTTGAAATGTTCACGCGGCAGTTTGCCACGGCGTTTGGCATTGCGGGTTCGATAGCTATGGGAGTTTTTGCGGTATCTGCGATAGTACGGCTTACGCGTATCATTATGAAAAAGGCTATTTAAGGTATCTCTTCGCTAAAAATAACTACCTTAAAATTGGATTGACTTGCGGTTAAGTAAATGCTATAATAGAACAAATTGAGTTGAGGTGTGATAAAATGACCGTAAACTGTGCGAAATGCGGCGAGCCTATGGTAAAAGGAAATATAGGCGTACCATATTCTGCCAGAAGATTCTCTGTGCTTTTTACTCCGACTTTAGGTTGGTATAGCAACGAAAATATGCAAAGACATAAGGGAATTAAATCTCTTGTAATAAGACCGAATATTGTAATTGAAGGCGTTCCTTGGGACGCAGGTTATTTTCTTCCTGCATTCAGGTGTCAAAATTGCGGAGCAATTTTAGTTGTTCCGCCTGAAGAAAATCAATCTGAATAACAAATTATAAATTTCTATTTTTGCTTACGAAAGGATTTACATATTATGGAAACAAGAGTAAGATTTTCACTGAATAAGGACTGGTCGTTTCACCGCGGCGATCTGCCTGCTAAAAAATACATATCTCACGGGGACATATACAATGCCGCAAAAGCGGGAGCGAAGCAGGGTCCTCCCAACAGTATGTTCGACGCTCGCGAATGGGAGCTTGTGGACGTTCTCCACGACTACATGATAAAGGGGAATACCGACCCCGACGGCGCTGCTGACTGGGGCTACAAGCCTAAGTCCAACGCCTGGTACAGAAAATGCTTTGCTATAGACGAACAGTACCGCGGAAAACGTTTCATAATCGAGTTTGAGGGAGCGGCTACCGAAGCGACAGTGTACTTTAACGGCTCGGTCGCAAAGCGTAATTTTTCCGGCTATACAGGTTTTACAATTGACGTTACCGACAGGGTCGTTTTCGGCGGGAAACCCAATGTTTTGGCTGTCTATATAAACGGCACGGAGTTTGAGGGCTGGTGGTACGAGGGCGCGGGACTGTACCGTCCCGTGTGGCTGAATATTGTTCCCGAAATTCACTTTGCCGAAGAACCGTTAGTTTCCTGTGAAAAGCTTGACAGCTCAAAGTGGCGTGTCACGGTCAGCGGTTCGATCACTGGAAAGGGTACAGGCGGAAAGGCTGTTTCCGTTAAGAAAATTATTCGAGACAGGGATAACAATGTTGTCGCAGGGTTTGACGAGGCTTCCGCAATTGTTGAAAATCCCATTTTGTGGGATCTGGACAACCCGTATCTCTATACGCTTACGTCAGAACTGTATATTGATGGTGTAATGTCTGACAGCTTTACATCTGTTATAGGGTTCAGAACCATAGCAGTTGATTCAGAGAAAGGCTTTTTCCTCAACGGTAAAGCCGTTAAGCTTTACGGCACCTGCAATCATCAGGACTTTGCGGGAGTGGGTACGGCGATCTCGGACAGCATATGGAGGTACAAGATCGCACGGCTTAAATCAATGGGCTGCAACGCCTATCGAAGCGCGCACGGAATGGCTCCAAACGGACTGGTCATGGCGTGCGACGAAATGGGTATGCTTCTTATGGACGAGAACCGCAATTTTGAGACATCCGAGGACTGTCTCGAACAACTCAGAACTATGATCAAGCGGGACAGAAATCACCCATCTGTGGTATTTTATTCCATATTTAATGAAGAACCGCTTCAGGGTACAGAGCAGGGCAGAAACATGGCTCTGCACCTGCTGGACGAGATACGGCGGCTTGACCCGTCGCGGTTTGTCACAGGCGCGATGAACGGGGGAATACTTGAGGACTGCGGCGCGGGAAACGCCCTTGACGTTGTGGGCGTGAACTATCAGCTCTACAGTTACGACGATATCCATAAAAAGTACCCGACAATGCCTGTTGTCAGCTCGGAGGCTACTTCCGCATTTCAGACAAGAGGCTGTACCGTTACAGATTATGACAAGCACACATTTGCATGCTACGATGAGGACGCTGCCGACTGGGGCAATACCGTCCGCGAAACATGGCGGGAGGTAAATGCCCGCAGCTTTATCATGGGCGCGTTCATGTGGACGGGCTTCGACTATCTGGGAGAGCCGTCTCCCCACGTATATCCCAGCGTTTCAAGCTTTTTCGGGATTATGGATACCTGCGGCTTTGAAAAGGGTGGGTACTATATTTCAAAGGCTATTTTCAGTACCGAGCCTTATGCGGCGGCAGTTCCCGATCATTGGAATTTTTCTGACGGGGAAACCGTAAAGGTGATGAGCTGTACGAACTGTGATGAAGCAGAGCTGTTCATTAACGGAAAGTCCTGCGGCAGACATACTATTAATAAGTACGAACAGCATATCTGGGAAGTTCCTTTTGAAGCGGGAGAACTGAAGCTTGTAGGCTATAACGACGGCACGGAAGCTGCCTCTTATGTAAAGAAAACAGCTTTACAACCCGCCCGAATAGTTCTTGCACCTTGTTTTGAGGCGTTTGACGAAAGAACAGAGGAAATTCCCGTTATGGCGTATCTTGTGGATGAAAACGGTGTTATTGTTCCAAATGCGAATAATAAAATAAAATTTTCGATAAGCGGCGGAAAGATACTCGGTACGGGAAACGGCGACCCCAATTGCCATGAGGCCTTTGACGGAAAGACCAGAAGCCTTTTTGCGGGAAAGGCTATGGCTATAGTTTCTGCGGACGAACAGGCGGAAAACGTCCTTGTAAAGGCTAAGGCGGACGGACTGAAGCAGGTGCGTGTGACCATTCCCGTAAAGGCAAGACCTGTGGCGGCGGCTCTGCCATCTGTAAAGGAAATATACTTGTC
>JAIEDQ010000014.1 GCA_029067895.1 Oscillospiraceae bacterium
CCCTTAAGGGGTAAGGGTCGTACCAAGCCCTTTTAGGGCTTTCGCAAACCACCCGTTTTACGGGTGGTTTTGATTTAAATTTTTTACACGGATATATCGTCCAGTGAAAGCGTTGCAACGGCGTTGAGACTTTCGTCCGCGCGTCTGCCCGCAAGGTAGTCGTAGTACGCCTGACAGCCTATCATTGCCGCGTTGTCCCCGCACAGGTCAAGCCGCGGCATATAAAGCCTGAAGCCGTTTTTTTCGCACTCGGCTTTTAACATTCCCCGAACTGCGGAGTTTGCGGAAACTCCTCCTGCCAGCGCGACGGTCTTGTAGCCGTACTCCTTTGCGGCGGCTATGGTTTTCTGAGTGAGTATCTCCGCGACGGTCTGCTGGAAAGATGCCGCAAGGTCGTTTTTCTTAACGGTCTCGCCCTTTTGCTCAGCGTTGTGGGCGATATTTATTACCGCGGTTTTCAGTCCCGAAAAGGAAAAATCGTACTCATTTCCCGCAACCTTTGGGTGGGGCAGGGGATAGGTCTTGGGATTGCCCTGCTGCGCCGCTTTGTCGATATGAACGCCTCCCGGGTACGGAAAGCCAAGCACACGGGCGGCTTTGTCGAAAGCCTCACCCGCCGCGTCGTCGCGTGTCCTGCCGATAACATGGTACTTTGTGTAGTCCGAGACCTCGATAATGTGGGAGTGTCCTCCGCTTGCCACAAGGCAGAGATAGGGCGGCTTCAAGGTGCTGTCGGTGAGGTAGTTTGCGGCGATATGTCCCGCGATATGGTGTACGGGGATAAGCGGCTTTCCTGTCGCCATGGCAAGTCCCTTGGCGAAATTTGTGCCAACGAGAAGCGCGCCGATAAGTCCCGGAGCGTATGTTACGGCAAAGGCGTCCATGTCTGCAAGGGTGCAGTTCGCTTCGTCGAGAGAGCGCTTTACCACGTCCAGAATATTTTCGCAGTGCCGCCGTGAAGCTATTTCGGGGACTACCCCGCCGAATTTTTTATGCTCTTCGATTTGGGAGGAAATTATGCTCGAACGGACAGTCAAGCCGTCCTCCACAACCGCCGCCGCGGTCTCGTCGCAGGAGCTTTCTATTGCTAAGATTTTCATTTTTTATCAGTCCTTTTTTGCAATTATAATCGTTGTATTTTCAACTCTGTACACCTTTTCCGCACTTGCAAATCCCGCGGTCAGAAGCATTTTTATCTGATTTTCGATAGTGCAGGGCGTGTCGTAATGATAAAATTCATTTTCGGGAATGCTTAGTTCCTTTCGTATGCGTGCGTTTTCGGCATACCAGTGATCCTCTTCCTCCTGCGTTTTCACCATGTAGTCGCACTCGATATACACGCCGCCGCTTTTCAGGGAATCCAGAATTTTCTTGTACAGACCGATTTTCATTTCGTGGCTGAAATGGTGCATGGTCTGAAACGATATCGCCGTGTCGAAACGTTCCCGACCTAAGTCGGTACTGAAATAATCGCCGTTTATCAGGGTGATATTTTTATCCGGATACTTTTCTGAAAGTTTTTCAAGCATTGCTTTTGAAAGGTCGATACCCGTAACGGAAATATCGGGGAAACGCTTGAAAATCCCCTCCAGCTCCAGACCCGTTCCGCAGCCTAAATCAAGGAGATTTGACCTATTGTCGGGAATAAGCTCCGCCATTTTTCCGTAAGCTTCACGGCAGCCCTCAACCTCGTTCAGCATATGCTCGTCGTAGCCATCAACACGGGCAGCGAAAAATTCGTCCATTTTTTCCATAGCATTACCTCAATGTTTTCGTCATCAATACGGCGTTTTCCCGCGGGTCTTGGTAGAAATTTTTCCGCAGTCCCACACGCTCGAAGCCTGTTTTTTCGTACAACTTGATTGCGGGGATATTGCTTTCCCGAACCTCTAAATTTACGGCTTGCACCTCGTTGGGAAGTGCGGCAAAAAATTCCTCCAAAAGACGTTTTCCCACGCCTTTTCCTCGGTACTCCTCCGAGACCGCAACGCTGTAAATATCCGCCGTATCAAGGAGATAAACGCCTGTTATGAAGCCGCACAAAACGTCTCCGCAGAAAGCCGCAAGAGTTACCGCTTTTTCGTCCGCCAAAGCCGCTGCAAAAGCCGCCTCGCTCCATGGTTGGGGTATGCTGTTCCTCTCGATTTCGGTTATTTGCGGGACGTGGCATTGCTCCGCTTTTTTGACAATAATTTCACTCATTGCAGTTTTTCACGACCTCGCTGCACAGCTCCCGCAAATCGGTCAGGCTGTTTAATTTTCCGCATTTATTTCGTAATGCTGCCGCTCCGGGCATACCTTTTAAGTAGTACGCGCACTGCCGCCTTGCTTCGCTCATGCCGATACGTTCGCCCTTATACTGTACTGCCAGTTCTACCTGTCGGCACATCATTTCCAGACGTGCTTCAAGGGTTGGTTCTGGCAAAATTTCTCCTGTTTCAAGATAGTGCCGCACTTGCGAAAAGATCCACGGCTTGCCATAGCTTCCCCTGCCTATCATGACGAGGTCGCAGCCTGTTTCACGGTATAGAGCCGCCGCCGTTTCGGGGGATGTCACGTCGCCGTTGCCGATAACGGGTATCTGCACCGCTTCCTTGACCTGACGGATTATAGCCCAGTCGGCTTTGCCGTGGTACATCTGATTTTTCGTCCGACCGTGGACTGCTATTGCCGCCGCTCCCGCCTGCTCCAGAGCCTTTGCAAGCTCCACGGCGTTAACGTGGTTTTCGTCCCAGCCCTTGCGTATTTTTGCGGTTATGGGGACAGGGACGGCTTCCGCAGCCGCTCTGACAATTTCCGCCGCAAGGTCGGGATTTTTCATAAGCGCGGAGCCTGCGCCGTTTCCCGCGACCTTTGGCACGGGACAGCCCATGTTTATATCAATAATGTCGGGACGGTACTCCATAAGCCGCTTTGCCGCTTCTGCAATAAAGTGGGGGTCGTCCCCAAAAAGCTGGAGCGCATAGGGACGCTCGCTTTCAAGGACTGTACAAAGCTCCTCGGTCTTGCGGTCGGAATAGCAAAGTCCCTTTGCGGATATCATCTCCGACACCATGTACGCCGCGCCGTTTTCCTTACAGAGCGCGCGGTAGGCTCTGTCCGCAACGGAAGCCATTGGCGCAAGGGCGGCGGTTTTTTCTATTGTCACTCCGCCTATTGAAATGCAGTTCATAATATCATTCCGTTTCACAAAAAGCTTTTCAGTTTTCCCCGAAAGCAACCCAAGGTATCTCCTCGCCGCCGAAAGCGATTATCGCGTCCTCGCACATTCCCACATGACACATGATATGCCGTATCTGGGCGCATATCACGCTGAGATATGTAAAGTCCATGTCGTCAAGAATTTGTCGGCAAAGCATCTCGTCGCTCAGCGAGTCGAAGAATTTATCCTTTTTTACGTCAAATTTTTTAAAGCAGTCCATGACCTGTTCCTTTGTCATAAAACCGTCGTTTTCGCTGCACCACTCGTCTTGGAACAGCTTTTCACCGAGGTTATCGGGCAAGCTAAAGCTGGATTCAAAATCCGCAGTATAGTCAAGTCTCAGCCAGAAATCGCTTCCTATAAGGGCGTGGACGATTTGATTCCAAATGGGCAGACCGTTGTTATCGGCTTTCCAAAGTCCGTCGGGACAAATCTCAACCGCATTTTTCAGCATTTTATAGCCGTCCTCATATTGTACCTTCAGCATTTTTACGATTTCTTTCATATTAAGAGCCTCCTATGTATTTTTACAGACCCGCAAGGACAGCCGCCGTGTCCGCAAGAATTACCAAAAGAGTTATTGCCGCCGTTATCTTGATCGCCCTGCCGCTGACCTTGTTAGAAAAATATTCTGCGGCGGGGTGCAGGACTTTCGCAAGCAGCAGGCAGAGTACCCC
>JAIEDQ010000140.1 GCA_029067895.1 Oscillospiraceae bacterium
CGTTTTTACGTATAGCAAAGTTCCTGCCCTCTACCTTTTTCTGGGAGGACTCGATAACCTTTGTCAGCATTTTTGCTTCAATGGGCATATCCTCCTCGACCTTGAGGACCTCCATCATGCCCGTTATCCTGTCGCCGCCGAAAAGTCTCATAAGGTCGTCCTCAAGGGACAGGAAGAAACGGCTTTCGCCTACGTCTCCCTGACGTCCCGAACGTCCGCGGAGCTGATTGTCGATACGGCGGGACTCGTGTCTTTCCGTACCGAGAATGAACAGACCGCCCGCTTCTCTTACCTTTTCAGCCTTTTCCTTGACCTCGGCGTTATATTTTTCGTAAAGATCGCGGTATACCTTACGTGCGTTAAGGATTTCCTCATCGTCGGTCTCGGCGTAGCTTATCGCTTCGTTGATGAGTTCGTCCTCCATGCCCTGCTTTTTCATTTCTGCTTTCGCCATAAATTCGGCATTACCGCCGAGAATGATATCGGTACCGCGTCCTGCCATGTTTGTGGCAATGGTAACGGCTCCGTACTTACCTGCCTGAGCAACGATCTCGGCTTCCTTTTCGTGCTGCTTTGCGTTGAGGACGTTGTGCTTGATGCCCTTTTTGGAGAGCATTTTGGAAAGGACTTCCGATTTTTCAATGGAAACCGTACCCACAAGCACAGGCTGACCCTTTGCGTGGCACTCCTCGATTTGGCGTATAGCCGCAAGAAACTTGCCGTGCTCGGTCTTGAACACAACGTCGGGATTGTCTATACGCTGAACGGGACGGTTTGTCGGTATCTCGATAACGTCCAGCTTGTATATCTCCTTGAACTCCTCCTCCTCGGTCATGGCGGTACCAGTCATACCCGACAGTCTCTTATAGAGACGGAAGTAGTTCTGGAACGTAATGCTTGCCAATGTCTTGGACTCGTGAGCGACCTTTACGCCCTCCTTGGCTTCGATAGCCTGGTGCAGACCGTCGTTGAAACGGCGTCCCATCATGAGACGTCCCGTAAATTCGTCAACGATTATTACCTCGCCGTCCTTGACAACGTAGTCGATATCGTTTTTCATTACGCCGTTTGCTTTAAGAGCCTGATTTACGTGGTGGAGCAGCGTTGAGTTGTCCGCGTCGAAAAGGTTCACAACATTGAAGTATTTCTCCGCCTTTTTAACGCCCTGACGGGTGATTGTAGCGGTCTTTGCCTTTTCGTCGATGATATAGTCGCAGTTCTCGGAGGCTTCCTCCTGATCCACCTTATTGTCCATTTCAACAACGACATAGGGCTTCAAGGTCTTGGCGAACTTATCCGCAAGGGTATACAGCTCGGTGGACTTGTCGCCTCTTCCCGAAATGATAAGCGGCGTTCTCGCCTCGTCTATGAGGATGGAGTCCACCTCGTCCACGATGGCAAAGTGGTGCTCGCGCTGAACCTTGTCTTTTTTGTAGATGACCATGTTGTCGCGGAGGTAGTCAAAGCCGAACTCATTGTTCGTACCGTAAGTTATGTCGCAGTTATACGCTTCCCGCCGCTGATCGTTGTTCAGCTCGTGGAGGATACAGCCTATAGTCATGCCCAGATAGCGATAGACCTTGCCCATTTCCTCCGACTGGAACTTAGCCAGATAGTCGTTTACCGTAACCACGTGAACGCCCTTGCCCTCCAGAGCGCAGAGGTAGGACGCGCAGCAGGCAACGAGGGTTTTACCTTCACCTGTTTTCATCTCGGCGATACGTCCCTGATGGAGGACTATCGCGCCTATTATCTGCACAGGGAACGGCTTTTTGCCCAGTACTCTCCAAGCCGCCTCCCTTACGGTAGCAAGCGCTTCGGGAAGCAAGTCGTCCAATGTCTCGCCATTTGAAAGGCGTTCCCTGAGAAGCTTTGTCTGGGACTTGAGAGTGTCCTCAGACATAGCCGAATATTCGTCGTCGAGTTCGAGAACTCTGTTTTTGATAGGTTCTATCTTAGCAAGCTCTCTTTTGCTGTAGCTGCCGAAAAGCCCGTCGAAAATGCCCATTGATAAATTCCACCTTTATATTGTTTGACACATTATTTATTATAATTATAAACCAAAATGCGCGTATGACACGATATATACAATTATACCCCAAAAAAATAAATTTGTCAATGTTTTTTCACAACTAATATGATAATTGGGGAATAAATTGTCTTGACTTTCGGTAAAAATTGGGTTAAACTTAAAGTAATTCGGGTCTGGAGGTGAGACGGTGCGCTGCGGATACTGCGGAAAAAAGATGAGGGATACAGCCAAATTCTGCCCTTACTGCGGAAAGAAAAATATCGGGAACGGCTCGGAATTTGCGGGAAAATTTGACAGCAAGGACGGTCTGCTCGTAGTAAAGGCTCAGGAAATTTTTTCCGACGGGAAACCGAAAAGATCACGCGGAAACGGAGGAATGCAGTTCCGCGCGGCTGCCGCTGCCTTGGCGGCGGTGCTTCTCTGCGCGGGGATTTATCTTGCCGCAAGGTTCGCCCTGCCCGAAATACGGTACTCAAACGCCGAAAAGCTTTACGCGGCGGGAGATCACGCAGCCGCCGAAAAGATCTTCTCAGAACTGGGAAGCTACAAAAGCAGCGCGGATTACGTCCGCAGATGTCGGTACGAAATAGCTTTGAGGTTTATGGAGGACGGTCTTTACCCCGAAGCGGCGGACGCTTTCACCTCTCTTGACGGCTATGCCGACTCAAATCTGCTTGCAGCGGAATGCATGGTGAAGATCGCGGACGCTTACGCCGAGGAGGGAAACCTCACTGCGGCGGCTTCGGTCTACGCAGCCGCGGGAAAGCCCGAGCTGGCACGGTCTGCGGCAAAACGCAGGGCAAAGTCCCTTGCCGAAAGCGGAGACTATTTCTCCGCGGCGGAAGTCTCGGAAAAATACGGCGACCCAGAAGCCTCCCGCGAATACCGCTACACGGGCGCGTCCGAAGCACGCAAAAACGGCGACCTCAAAACTGCCGCCGACAACTTCCGTCTGCTGGGCAGCTACAGGGATTCCGCCGAGCTTGCGGATAAGTGCGCTTACAGCTATTATATGTCGGAATACGGCAAAAACGGCACGTCCGAGGAGACCGTCCGCGGATTTTATTTTCTTGAAGATTATCGGGATTCCCGTGAACTGTTCACGAAAACCGCCTATGAATACGGCTTGAAATGTGTTGACGACGGTAACTTCTACACCGCCGCGGCTATGTTTATGAATACTGGCTCATACGAAAGCTCTCAGTCCCGGCTTTATGAGACCCGCTACGCTCTTGGCGACTCCCTTGCGGAGTCCGACCCCGCTTCGGCACGTTCGGTCTTTGCGCTGCTCAGTACCTATCTGGACAGCTCCAAAAAGAAAAAAGCCGCCTCCGAAAGGCTTGCCGACGGCGAAAGCTGGTACGCGGACGGCTACACCTCAACAAACGGCTACTATACCGACGTGTTCACGAAAAATGACGTGCTGCTCGTCTCCTGTACTGCGGGAACGGACACTATCTCTCCGCCTGTTACGCTTGTGATGACATTCAGGGACAGCGCGGGAAACGAGGTCTCCGCCGACTGCGAGAACGTCCGGAACAGCGGGTCGTTCAGCGGAAGCTTTTCGCTGTCCTCGGCGGCGGTGGGAGACGCGGAGATCGTCATTTCCCGAAAGGACAGCGGCTCGGTGCTGCGGACGATACGGATAGCCGTCAAGGATTAGCTTTCCCGCTGTCCGCTCCCGAAAGAAGCTTCATTCCAACAAGCATGAGGACGGGAAATATTACCGCAAAAAGCAGTCCCGTTCTCAGTCCCGACGAAGCCGCGCCCGAATCCGCAAAAAGAAGCGGCGAACCGTTTTCCGCAAGCTTTACGAAAACTCCCACAAGTGCGGGACCCGACGTGCAGCCAAGGTCTCCCGCCAGCGCAAGCACCGAGAACATCGCCGTACCGCCGTTCGGGAATTTTTCCGAGGCAAGGCTGAACACTCCGGGCCACATTATCCCCACAGACAGACCGCACACCGCGCACCCTGCCAGAGAAAGCAGCGGCACGGGAGCGAACACCATTACCGCATAACTGACAATGCACAGCACAGAGCTTGCCGATATCATCGGAACAAGCTTTATTTTTTTGCCGAAAATGCCGTAGAGAAGCCTTGCCGTACCCATCAGAACTGCGAACATACAGGGTCCGAGGAGGTCTCCCGCAGTCTTGGAGACTTTAAGTCCCGCCTCGGCAAACAGCGACGCCCACTGTGACGCGGCAAGCTCCGACGCTCCCGCGCAGAGCATAAGCACGCAGAAAAGTATGAACAGTCTGTGTCCGAAAAGCTTTTTGAACGGTATCTCCTCACCGCCCTCCTCAACAAAGGGACGGAGAGGTACTTTTAGAAAAAGAAACGCGTTGGCAAAAGGAATTACCGCCCAGAACGCGGTCACCAAACGCCAGCACTCCGTGCCGAAAGCGGAAAAGAAAGCCGTTGTAAGCAGCACCACAAGAACCTGTCCCCAGCAGTAAAAGGAGTGCAGCAGGCTCATTGCGGAGGATTTCGCGTCCCCGGGAAGCGAGTCCACGATAGGACTTACAAGCACCTCGGTAATTCCCCCGCCCACGGAGTTCAGCGCGGCGGACAGAAGCAGTCCCGCAAATGGGTCGGGCAGGACATAGGGAAAAACTCCCATAAACGCGAAGCCAGCCGCCGTGCAAAAATGTGCGGCGACCATTGACCCGCGCACCCCCAATACGCCGACTATACGCGGTGAAAGGATATCAATAACAGTCTGCATAATAAAGTTTGCGGCTATGAGAACGGCTATTTTTCCCAGAGATATGCCGAAAGTGTTACAGAATATCAGAAACAGCAGCGGCGGTAGATTGTTTACCTCCGCCTGCGTTATGTAACCTACGTAACACGCTGTAAGCGTGTGTTTATAGTTAAGCTTCATTTCGCGGTTTTCCTCCTGCGCAAATATCATATCCTATATGGTAGTCCTTTGACGCCGCTTATTCATTGATATTTTATTACTATTATGTGAAATATTTTTCTTTAAGACACTGTTTTTGTAAGATACCAACAAACTTTTTGACAAAACTTTATGCATATTTTTAAAAATCTTAGGTGACAAAACAATTAAAATATGTTAAAATATTATTATTAAAGTGTGATTGACAGGGAAAAATTACTTTTTCGGAGGGCACCGCTTTGAGAAAATTCAGAAAGCTTCTTGGCGTTATTATCGCTCAAGCCGACGGTCCGTATCAGTCAAAGCTTCTTGAGGGTATCCTTGAACAGGCGTTCAAGCTTAATTACGACGTTGCCGTTTTTTCAACCTTCAATAAGGATAAGCTGTCCGATCTTTGGCACGAGGGCGAGGAAAATATTTTTTCCATGATAAATTATTCCGTTCCCGACGGCATTATTTTTGTGCCCGACACTCTTCAGGTCGGCGGCATTGCCAAACGAGTCGAGGCTGATATCAAAAAGAAATTCAGCAAGCCCGTTGTATCTGTGGACATCGCCACGGAGGGCTTCGACAATATATTTACCGACGATATTCAGAATATCAAAATGCTGATCTCTCACCTTATCGAGGATCACAGGCTTACCGATATCGCCTTTATGACGGGCATTAAGGGACACCCACACTCCACCAACCGTCTTACGGGCTACTACGAAGCCTTGATAGAGCATAATCTGCCTATCGACAGAAGCCGCGTTTTCTACGGCGATTTCTGGTACAACGAGGGCGAGAAGGTAGTTCAGACCCTTATGGACGACGAGCGTCCCATGCCTCAGGCGATCGCCTGTGCAAGCGACACTATGGCTATAAGCGTGTGCGAGGCTCTGAAAGCCCGCGGTCTGCGCGTTCCCGAGGACGTTGCCGTTACGGGCTACGACTCTATCGACGCGGGTATAAACTATGTCCCCAGCATAACCTCCTCCGACATTCCCGCCGAAAACACGGGCAGACGCGCCGTAAGCTTTATCCACAGCCTTATTACGAATACCAAATTCAAGGACGACCCCCGCGGCGCGGAGATAAGCATTGCAAAAAGCTGCGGCTGTACAGTAAACGTTGCGGAAAAAATGCGGAACAAATACAAGAGTTGGCGAGACAGCGACCTTTACGGCGATTTTGATTCCACCTACAACTTTATGCTGGAGGCTCTCATCTCGGAAAAGGACTACGAAAAATACCTGGGCGCTATGGGCTGGTATGCCCACCAGATCGGCGAGTACGACTATTTCTACCTTTGCGTATGCGAAAACTGGGACAACCTCGGCGAGACAGAGCAGAACAAGAATTACCTTAAAAAAGGATACACTAAAAAAATGTTCCTGCCGCTGTACAAGCACGACAACAGAAACTATATTGACTTGGAACGCTCCTTTGATCTGTCGGAAATGCTTCCCGCGCTTTATGAACGGCGTCCCGAGCCCACGGCGTTTTTCTTCGGTCCGCTGCACTTCAACGACAGATGCTTCGGATACTCGGTTATTTCATACGGAAACAAGCCTGTGCCATATTCGAGTACATACCGCAAGTGGATACGCTATGTGTGCACCTCCTTTGAAAGCCTGAGACGGCAGAGAAACCTCCAGTTCCTTTACAGCAAAATGGAGGACAACGCCGTCACCGACCTGCTCACCGGCATCTACAACAGAAACGGCTTCAATCTTTACGCGGGACAGTGCCTGTCCGACGCGGCGAAAAAATCGGGAAGCTTCACGCTTATCCTCGGCGATATGAACAATCTTAAATATGTCAACGACACGTTCGGTCATGTGGACGGCGACTTTGCAATAAAATCCGTGGCGGACGCTTTCAAAAATGCCTGCGGTACAGACTTCTGCTACAGGATAGGCGGCGACGAATTTGTTATCGTCAGCGGCGATATTTCTTCGCAGGAGGAGATAGACGGCATTTGCGGAAAGATACAGGCTTATCTTAAAAAGGTCAACGACACCGCGAACAAGCCCTACTCCACAAGCGTAAGTCTGGGCGTTTACTTCGGGGACGCTTCGGAGCTGGATTCCGTTGAACAGGCAGTCTCCGCGGCGGACAAGAAGATGTTCGAGGCGAAAGAAAAGTACAAGCGCGAGGAAGGCTTCAGCTACAGGACCTGCCGCAAGGTGTAGTTGTGTACATATTATCAGGCACTAAATTGTGCAAAATCAACAAAATTTTAAAATATGCTTGACAAATGTCCTTTCAGGGCGTAAAATGTTACTGTAATTTAATATAATAAATTCGTTGAGCAAAAGTAAGTAGCATGCGTAACGATGAATCAGAGAGCCCGCGTTTGGTGTGAGTCGGGTCATAACGGCGCTTGTGAATGGATTTGTGAGAAGCAATGGCAAACGGTCTCAGGACTCAGTAGTCTGCGCCGCGTTTCCTGCGTTAGTGGATAGGGTATTTATGCGTATGCGGCGTACTTGATTTATTATGACAGTATTGCGCGTTCGCTTGTATCCAAAGAGGCGGACGCTTTTTTACGTCCGTAAAGGTTGGGTGGCACCACGAGGTTTATCGTCCCGACAGTTGAGAGAATCGACTGCGGACAGTAAACCTTTTTTTATTTGAAAGGAGTTTTAATTATGCTGTACCCGTCAAAAGAAGAGGTCAAGAACCTGCTTTTAAGCTACAAGACCGTACCTGTTTTCTATGAGCTGCTTATCGACAACTGCACTCCCGTGGGACTTTTTTCCATACTCAGGGAGAAATACGAGAACTGCTTTATTCTGGAAAGCGTTGACAACACCGAGCAGTGGGGACGTTACTCATTTATAGGTATCAATCCCAAAACTGAAGTACGCATTTACGGAGACGAGGCGCAGATAATCAACGGTTCGGACGTCGAAACCAAAAAATGTTCCAACCCCATTGAGCTTTTCAACGATATCCTCAGCAAGCGCACCTCCCCTGTTTTCATGAACAGACCCAAGCTTACGGGCGGTCTGATCGGATATTTCGGCTACGACACGGTACGCCGCTTTGAGAAAAAGCTTGTGAACATTCCCGAGGACGACCTGAAAATGCCCGACTCAAATATGTTCCTATACGACGAGATCGTGGCTTACGACCACCTTACCAACAAGGCGATAATTATTCTCAATATCAACGCGGGAGACGATGTTGACGCAAAGTACGAGGAATACATCGTCAAGACCGTGGAGATAGGCAGGATACTCGCCGAGGGCAAGCCTACAGCCGCTTCCCACGGGGACGGCAAGGACATTAACGTTGCCTCCAACGTAACCAAGGAAGAATTTATCGGAATGGTTGAGACAGCTAAAAATCACATTCTGGACGGCGATATCAGTCAGGTTGTGCTTTCACAGCGGTTCGAGATTGAAAATCCTCCCGCGCCATTTGATGTGTACCGTATGCTCCGTTCCACAAATCCCTCGCCATACCTTTATTATTTCGACCATGAGGACTACTGCATTGCGGGGGCTTCTCCCGAAATGCTGGTTAACGTTACGGACGGCGCGGTAGTCACAAAGCCTATCGCGGGTACAATAGGCAGAGGCGCTACCGAAGCCGAGGACAAGGCTTTTGAGCAGCAGCTTCTGAACGATCCCAAGGAGCGGGCGGAACACACAATGCTTGTTGACCTTGGCAGAAACGACGTTGGAAAGGTTTGCAGCTTCGGCACTGTAAACGTTACGGACTTTATGCGCGTTGAGCGTTACTCAAAGGTAATGCACCTTGTTTCGGACGTTCAGGGCAAGCTTGCAGACGGCAAGACCGCTCTTGACGCGCTGATGTCGGTACTTCCCGCAGGTACGCTTTCGGGCGCGCCCAAGGTAAGGGCTATGGAAATAATCGACGAGCTTGAAAACAAGAAGCGTGGTCTTTACGGCGGAACGGTGGGATACCTTGCTTTCAGCGGAAACATCGACACCTGTATCGCTATAAGGACAGTCCTTTTCCGCCACGGAAAGGCTTACGTTCAGGCGGGCGCGGGTATAGTCTATGACAGCGTTCCCGAAAAGGAATACGAGGAAACCAAAAACAAGGCTTTGGCTGTGGTCAACGCGATCGCCGAAGCAGCCCGTCTCTAAGGGAGGTCACTGATATGATTTTGATGATAGATAACTACGACAGCTTCACTTACAATCTTTACCAGCTTATAGGTACTCTTTACTCCGACATCAAGGTTGTCCGCAACGACGAGATAACTATTGAGGAAATCGAGAAAATGAAGCCCGAGGCTCTGATAATTTCTCCCGGTCCGGGCTATCCTGCGGACGCGGGTATATCGGTTGAAGCAATCAGGAGGTTCAGCGGAGAGATACCCATTCTCGGTATCTGTCTGGGACATCAGGCTATCGCCGAGGCTTTCGGCGGAAAGATTATCCGCGCCAAAATGCCTATGCACGGCAAGGGTACGGAAATAAGCATCAACACCGACTGTCCGATTTTTGCGGGACTTCCCGAAAAGGTTACGGCAGCAAGATATCACTCGCTGGTGGTTGACGTGATTTCCCTGCCCGTCTGCCTGAGAGTTACCGCTACGGACGGCGACGGTCAGATAATGGCTCTGAGACACAAGGAGCACCCCACCTACGGCGTGCAGTTCCACCCGGAATCCATTCTTACCGAACACGGCGCGGGAATACTTTCAGCGTTCCTGTGCGACGTTGCGGGCATCAAGAATGCCGACAGAGAAGTAATTTCCATGCCGAAAGAAAAGCGTACGGCTCTTAAAAAGTACATTGCCAAAGCCGCCGACGGCTGCCACCTTACCGAGGAGGAAGCCGAAAACGCCATGAACATCATCATGTCCGACGGAGCTACCGACGCTCAGATCGCCGCACTGCTCACGGCAATGCGCTGCAACGGCGAGACTATCGAGGAAATTACAGGCTTTGCGCGGATAATGCGCCGCAAGGCAAGCATTGTCCCCTCAGCAAAGTCGGCGGTGGATATTGTTGGTACGGGCGGAGACGTAGCGGGCACATTCAATATTTCCACAACGTCCTCATTCGTTATCGCGGGCGCGGGACTTAACGTTGCAAAGCACGGAAACAGAAGCGTTTCCAGCAAAAGCGGCGCGGCGGACGTTCTCGAAGCCCTTGGAGTAAAGCTTAATCTTACCCCCGCAAAGGCATCCGCCTGCATGAAAGAGGCGGGAATCGCGTTCCTGTTCGCCCAGTCCTTCCACAAGGCGATGAGGTTTGTTGCTCCCGCACGCCGTGAAACAGGCATAAGAACGGGGTTCAACATTCTGGGACCCCTTGCAAACCCTGCTCTTTCTGATTACATTCTGCTTGGCGTATACGACGAGCGTCTGCTTGAGATAATGGCTAAGGTGCTTATGAATCTTGGAGTAAAGGGCGCGATGATCGTTTACGGCGGCGGACTTGACGAGGTTACGGTCTCCGGTATCACAACGGTCTGCGAGCTTCGGGACAGAAAGCTTATCAAGTACGAGATCAACCCGGAGGACTACGGCATCAAGATCGCTCCGAAATCCGAGATCGTGGGCGGTTCTCCTGCGGACAACGCTAAGATAACCCTTGACATTCTCACAGGCAAGGAAAAGGGCGCGAAGCGGGACATTGTTCTGCTCAACGCGGGCTGCGCTATCTACTGCACGGGCGCGGCGGCGTCCATTGAGGACGGCATCAAGATGGCGCGGAAGTCCATTGACAGCGGCATGGCATACGCTAAATTTGAAAAGATGAGAGAATTTACCAACAGAGCTTAACGGCTTTTGAAAGGATAATTTTATGATACTTGACGATATTGCGGAAAAGCGCAAGGAACAGCTTTCGCGGGACATTGCCGCCGTACCCTTTGAGGAAGTTCGGTCGCTTGCGGAGACTATGGCAAAGCAGCCGTCGGGACGAAGCTTTAAGTCGGCGTTGACCTCTTCTCCCCGTCCTGCCGTTATTGCGGAGGTGAAAAAGGCGTCCCCGTCGAAAGGGATAATTAGCGAGGACTTTCGTCCGACAGAGCAGGCGGCGGCTTATCAAGCGGCTGGCGCGGCTGCAATTTCCTGTCTGACCGAGGAATACTATTTTAAGGGCTCGGCGGAATATTTCAGGCAGATACGCGGCACGGTAAATATTCCCATGCTGCGAAAGGATTTTATCATTGACCCCTATCAGGTGTACGAGGCGAAAGCAATGGGCGCAGACGCGGTTCTGCTTATCGCTGCGATACTTTCCGAGGAGCAGATGAGAGAGTACCGAATTATCGCGGAAAGTCTCGGCATGGACGTTCTTGCGGAAAGCCACGACGAAAAGGAGCTTGAAGCGGTCATTGCCGCAGGGTGTTCCATTTTCGGAATAAACAACCGCAATCTGAAAACCTTTGAGGTGTCCCTTGAAAACACGAGACGGCTTGCAAAGCTTGTCCCCGACGACGGTATACTCGTTTCGGAAAGCGGCATAAAGACTGCTGAGGACATGAAGCTTCTTGACGACCTTGGCGCGGACGCGGTGCTTATCGGCGAAACGCTGATGAGAAGCGGCAGCGTGGAAAGCTCCATGAAAGAATTGAGGAGTCTGTTATGACCGCCGTTAAGTTCTGCGGTATGCGCCGTGTTGAGGATATCGAGTATGCGAACCAATGCCGTCCCGATTATGCGGGATTTATCCTGTCGGACGGCTTCAAGAGAAGCGTTGATTTCGGTACTTTTTGCGAGCTTAACACATATCTCGACAAGGATATAAAGCGCGTAGGAGTTTTCGTTAACGAACCGCTTGAAAATATCCTGCACTGCGCTTATAATGAAACCCTTGACGTTATCCAGCTTCACGGAGACGAAGATGAAGCTTATCTGGAAAAGCTTCGCAGGGTCTTTTCGGGAGAGATATGGAAAGCCGTTCGTGCCAAATGTCCCGAAGATATCGAAAAAGCAAACCGCTTGTCCTGCGATAAGCTTTTGATAGACAGCTTCAGCGAAAACGCTTACGGCGGCACGGGAAAGCGGGTCAATACCGAAATTGTGAAAAATGCAGAAATTACCAAGCCGTTCTTCATAGCGGGAGGTATTACCGCAGAAAATATTGCTGAAATTATTAGGGAAGTCTCGCCCTGCGGCGTTGATTTGAGCAGCGGTATTGAGACGGACGGTTTCAAGGACTTTAATAAAATGAAAAATATCATGCGAATTTTAGAGGAGGAAAATTTGAGATGAACGAAAAGAAAGGACGCTTCGGGGATTTCGGCGGACAGTACGTTCCCGAAACGGTCATGAACGCTGTGAACGAGCTTGACGCGGCTTATGAAAAATACAAGGACGATCCCGATTTTATCGAGGAGCTGAAACGCTACTACCGTGATTATGCGGGCAGACCCTCCATGCTGTACTGTGCAGAAAAGATGTCCGCGGACTTGGGCGGTGCTAAGATATATCTCAAACGTGAGGACTTGAACCACACAGGCTCTCACAAGATAAACAACGTTCTGGGACAGATTCTTCTTGCGAAGCGCATGGGCAAGACGCGCATTATCGCAGAAACCGGCGCGGGTCAGCACGGCGTTGCTACGGCTACCGCCTGCGCGCTTTTCGGTCTGGAATGTCAGGTCTACATGGGCGCGGAGGACGTTGAAAGGCAGTCCCTGAACGTGTACAGAATGGAGCTTTTAGGCGCGAGCGTTATCTCCGTAAGCGAGGGCACGTCCACGCTGAAGGACGCTATCAACGCCGCTATGCGCGACTGGGCGGAAAATATTGCAACAACATTTTACTGTATCGGTTCCGTTATGGGACCCCACCCCTACCCTGCTATGGTTCGTGATTTCCAGAAAATCATTTCCGAGGAAATACGTTCCCAGCTTATGGAAAAAGAGGGCAAACTTCCCGACTGCGTTGTTGCCTGCGTTGGCGGCGGCTCCAATGCAATGGGCGCGTTCTACGATTTTATCGGGGACGAAAGCGTCCGCCTTGTAGGCGCGGAAGCCGCAGGTCTGGGCGTTGACACCGACAAGCACGCCGCAACCGTGGCTCACGGAACAATGGGAATTTTCCACGGCATGAAGTCACTTTTCCTGCAAAACGAGTTCGGTCAGATCGACCCCGTTTACTCTATCTCGGCGGGACTTGATTACCCCGGAATAGGTCCCGAACACGCTATGCTCCACAAAAAAGGACGTGCGGAATACGTTCCCGTTACCGACGAAGAGGCTGTATGCGCGTTTGAGTATCTTTCACGCGTTGAGGGAATTATCCCCGCGATCGAGTCCGCGCACGCTGTTGCGGCGGCTTTGAAGATCGCTCCGAAAATGGGTAAAGACCAGATTATGGTGATAAATATTTCGGGACGCGGCGACAAGGACGTTTACTCAATAGCCCGCTACCGCGGCAAAAACGTGGTTAATTCCTAAGGAGGTCAGGAAGATGAACAGAATTGAAAAAACTTTGGCGGAGCTTAAAGCCAAGGGTGAAAAGGCTCTGATAACATTTGTTACGGCGGGCGACCCCGACCTTGAAACCACCGAAAAGCTTGTGCTTGAAATGTTTGAAAACGGCGCGGACATTATTGAGATAGGCGTGCCCTTTTCCGACCCCGTAGCCGAGGGCAAGGTCATTCAGGCGGCAAGTCTGCGTTCACTCTCAAACGGTACAGACCTTACAAAAATTTTCGGCACGGTGGAAAATCTCCGCAAAAAAACCGACAAGCCGCTTATACTTATGATGTACGTGAACACTATTTTCCGTTTCGGCACAGAGCGCTTTTTCAAGCTTTGCCGCGAAAAGGGAATTGACGGAGTTATCGTCCCCGACCTGCCATTTGAGGAGCGGGACGAGATTCGCTCCTTTGCGGAGGATAACGAAATTATCCCCATAAGCTTGGTTGCGCCAACGTCCCACCAGAGGATAGAGAGCATCGCCTCCGACGCCCGCGGATTTCTCTACTGCGTTTCGTCAACCGGCGTAACCGGTACGAGAAGCAAGTTCTCCACTAATTTCGACGAGTTTTTCGGGGAGATCAAAAAGAGCTGCAAGGTTCCCGCAATGGTGGGCTTCGGAATTTCGGGTCCCGAACAGGCGGCGAAAATGGGAAGCTACTGCGACGGCGTTATCGTGGGAAGCGCGATAGTGAAAATCATTGCCGAATACGGCAGGGACTCCGTTAAAAAGGTGGGCGAATTTGTCCGCTCGCTTAAAGACGCGCTTAAATAATACTTAAAACAAAGGAGACTGAACCGTAAAAAGGTCAGTCTCCTTTTGATTGCACACATTGGCGTTCCCGCTGTGAAAATATGCAGCCGCAGTAATCCTGGCGGTACAGACCGTACTCCTGCGACAGTTCTATACTGCGCTTGTAGCCGTTCTTTTTCTTGAAATCGGAGGGCAAATGCTGTACTCCGTATTTTTCCGCAAGCTCCTCGCCTATCTCGTTGAGCTTTGCGGCATTTTTATAGGGACTTACCGACAGGGTCGTGGTAAAGTAATCATACCCTCCCTCAGCGGCAAAACGCGCTGTCTCCTCCAGCCGCAGACTGTAGCAGGCGAAGCACCTCTCCCCGCCCTCGCGGATATCCTCCAGACCCTTTACCGCCGCGTAAAAACGCTCCTGCTGCCAGCCGTGTTCCTCAAAGGACACGGGATTTTTGCACGGCAGCTCGGCGATAAGCCGTTTCTGCTCGGCAATGCGGTGCATAAACTCCTCTTCGGGGTAAATGTTTGGATTAAAGTACAGCACGGTTATTGAAAAAAACTGGGAAAGATACTCCAGCACCGCGCTGGAGCAGGGCGCGCAGCAGCTGTGCAGTAACAGTCTCGGCGGCTTGCCGGCGTCAAGAGTTTTCAGTATTTTTTCCTGTAGTATCCGATAGTTGATCTTCTGTTCCATTGTCATCATTTTCCTTTTTACTTTGACATTTATCCGCAAAGGCGCAGCCCGAACAGCCGCCGCAGCAACCTCCGCAGCCGTTTTTGCCGCGCTTTTTGAGGTACACGACCGCCGAAACAACGGCGGCGGCAATTACCGCAAGAGCGATGTAGTCCTGTACGCCCAGCGAAGCGATGATACCGACCATAAATCCTCCTAAAGGCTGAACTTTTTGCCCGACCGTAAAATATGTAACTATGCCTATGCGGCGTAGCGCTAAAATATTCTATCTGTAATCGTGAATGTTGTTTTCCGCGGGAGAATCAATGTCCACATAATATTTTTTGCGGTTGTCGGGGTCGGCGTAAACTGTGACGGACGTTCCAACAAGGTCCGAAATATCATCCATAGTGTTCTCCGACCTGTAGAGATACCTTTCACCGCTGTTGGGATCGAACACTTCGCAGTCGGCTCTGTAGGGGTGACAACCGTTTATCGTCACGTAGAAATTTATATTCACCGCGGTGATTATACCCGTAAGCTGATCGCCGTTTGCCATAAGGCGTTTTTTACGGACAGCTTTAACTATCACAGAAAGCGGCAGGGACGCTCCGACTATTGCAAAAATTGCTCCGAAGCCGAGTAATATATATTTCGACACGTCGTCATTCGACGGATCCATAAACAGCGTTGCTCCAAAGACCGCAAAGAAAACCCCGAAGCTAAAGCAAAACACTCCGATAATGACAATGATCGTTTTCATTCCAAATCTCATTTCGTCATCTCCCCCGAACCTTTTTACAAAACCATTATATCACGCTGTGCGGTTATTTGCAAGCTAAATTGCTCTCGTATACTTTTTCAGGAACTCCAGCTCGTCCCCCTCAAAATAGGGCGAAAGCTTGTCGTAAACCGTTTTATGATATGCGTTGAGACGGTCTCTGTCCTTGGATTCAAGCAGCGTCGGGTCAATGCAGTCCAGATCAATGGGAGCGTATGTTATCGTCTCAAACTCCATTATCTGACCGTATTCGCATTTCTCCGCCTTTTTGCAGAGCAGTTCGTTTTCTATCCGTATGCCGTGGCTGCCCTCCACGTAGACTCCCGGCTCGTCGGTGGTTATCATGCCCTCTTCAAGCACCGCGCTCATTGGTCTGTCCCCGGAAAGCTTGTGCCTGAAGCTGTTGGGACCCTCGTGTACGCTTAAAAGATATCCTACACCGTGACCCGTTCCGCAGCGGTAGTCCAGACCATTTTCCCACATAATGCCACGCGCTAAAATATCCAGATTTTCCCCGCGGCAGCCGTGCATAAACCTTGCCGCCGCAAGATTAAGCATTGCCCGAAGCGTCAGCGTAAAGTGGAAGCGCACTTCGTTGGAAATCTCACCCAGCGCAAAGGTGCGGGTGATATCGGTCGTACCCTTGAAATAGTGTCCGCCGCTGTCCACAAGAAGTATGCCCCGCGGTTCAAGGACGGCACAGTTCCCGCTGTCCGCGCTGTAGTGCATCATAGCGGCGTTGGCGTTGTAGGCGCTTATGGTGTCGAAGCTAGGGGCGATATAGTGCTCTCCGCCCACCTCACGGCGCAGACCGTCGATAAAGTCCGCCGCGGACGCTTCGGTGATCTTTATTTTCCCAATGTTATTTTTAAGCCAGTACATAAATTTTGTAACCGCAATTCCGTCAAGCAGATGGGCGTATTTGGTATTTTCAACCTCCGTAGGATTTTTCACCGCTTTCAGCAGTCCCGCGGGACTTGGCTGTGAAATAATCTCACAATTTTTTACAGCCTCCGCAAGACGGTAATTCGCCCGCTTTTCGTCAAGCCAGACCTTTCCCCCAGACAGCTTTTCCGCATAACTATAGATATCGTCGTAAGGACGAAGCTCCGCGCCGTTTTTTTCAAGGTACTTCAAAACCTTTTCCTCGCAGGCGTTTTTGTCCGCGAAAAGCAGCGCGGATTTTTCTGTTATGACCGCGTATGAAAGAACCATTGGACAGCACTCGATGTCGTCCGCACGGATATTGAAAAGCCACGAGATTTCGTCCAGAGCCGTAATAATATGGGTATCGGCTTTTTTCGCGGACATTTTTTCACGCATATCGGAAAGCTTTTCCGCCGCGCTTTTTCCGCTGTATTTTTCGTCAAGCAGATAAATTTCCGTGTGTTCAAGCGTGGGACGGTTTTTCCATATCCTGTCGGCTAAATCAATGTCAACTATCCCGCCGTTTTTTTCTTCGGCAATTTTTTGGTATGCCCTGCCCGTTTCGGCAGTCACCACACGACCGTCAAAGCCGATATTTCCGCCTTCGGGCAGGATATCCGAAACGTACTTCCGCACCGTGGGAACACCCTCCTCACCCGATCTCATAAGTACTATCCCGCTGCCCCGAAGCTGATTTTCCGCCTGAATAAAGTACCGTCCGTCGGTAAAAAGAGAGGCGTCGGTCTCCGATACAACAAGCGTTCCCGCCGAGCCTGTAAAGCCGCTGAAAAATTTCCGCGTCATAAAATAAGGGCTGACGTATTCGCTGTCGTGAAAATCTGATGTGGGAATAATATAAACGCTTATTTTTTCATTTTTCATTTCATTTCTGAGAGAAATAATTTTTTCCTTGGTATCCATAAAAATTCTCCTTTTAAAAAATAAAAAATTTTTCAGAAATATTTTTTCAAAGCCATTGAATAAATGCGGTTTTATCGTTTTGGTTATAGCC
>JAIEDQ010000141.1 GCA_029067895.1 Oscillospiraceae bacterium
GGCTTTTCCCGCCTCGAACTGAGGCTTTATCAGCACAGCCGCCTCCCCGTTTTCGGGCAGCAGCTCCATTAGCTTCGGCAGTATCCGTTTCAGCGACACAAATGAAACGTCCGCGGAAATAAACGTGGGACTTTTCGGGAAGTCCTCCGCCGAAAGCTCCAGTATGTTGGTTTTCTCCATGTTAAGTACACGTCCGTCGTTTATCAGCTTTCCGTCAAGCTGACCGTGACCCACGTCCACCGCGTAAACATACGCCGCTCCGTTCTGGAGCATACAGTCCGTAAAGCCGCCCGTGGACGCGCCCACGTCAATGCAGACCCGCTCCGCAAGGCTTATCCCGAACACGTCCAGAGCCTTTTCAAGCTTCAAGCCGCCTCTGCCAACGTACCTAAGCTGTTCGCCGACAATGCTGACCGAACAGCCCGACCCAGCGTCAAAGGAGGGCTTTGAGACGGTTTTGCCGTCCACAGTGACCCGTCCCGCCTGTATAAGCTCCTTTGCCGCAGTGCGGCTTTTCGCAAGTCCGTTTTCGGTAATGTATTGATCAAGTCTCAATTTTGTCCTCCGTGCGGATATTGCTGCCGCTAAGTATCTCCGCCATTTTTTCCCTGCTCAGACCGCATTCGTCAAGACATTCCCCTGCGGAAGCCTGACAGGCGAACCCGTCCGCAGCCGTTATCGTAAATTTTCCCCTGTAGCCCTTTCCGTAAAGCTCAGTCATAAGGTACTCCCCCACGCCTCCGCGCCGCGAGCCCTCCTCGAAAAAGTATATCTCATCATAATTCATGCAAAGCTCCTCCGCCTGAACGTCTATGGGAAATATCCTTGCAAGCTTAAGAACATCGCACCCCGCCGTTTCCGCGGCTGCGTAAAGATCATGAATTATCCTGCCGTAGCTTACCGCAAGCCTGCGGCCGCCGTTTTTCGTGATACTGAACGAATCGGTATCCTCCGCGCCGAATGTAACGGTCTCCGCGCCCTTGGGGTATCTTACCGCCGCGACCCCGTCCGTTCGGAAAAACGCGCTTTCCATGCACATCTCAAGCTCCCCGTAGGTGGAGGGAGAATATACCGTCACACCGGGAACCGTCAGCAGCATAGGCACATCGAAAAGTCCCTGATGGGTCTCGCCGTCCTCGCCTACAAAGCCCGCCCGGTCTATGCCCAGAACCATGTGTACCCTGTCTATGGACGCGTCGTGGATAAGCTGGTCGTAGGAACGCTGCAAAAAGCTTGAATACACCGCAAAAAACGGAAGCTTTCCACCCTTGGCAAGTCCCGCCGCAAAGGTGACGGCGTGCTGCTCCGCGATACCAACGTCGAAAAATCTTTCGGGATACCTTGCGGCAAAATGCTGCATTCCCGTTGCATACTTCATTGCGGCGGTTATGGCGCAGACGTTTTCGTCCTTGGCGGCTATGCGGCAAAGGAGCTTTCCCGCGGTCTCCGAAAATGAATCGGCGGTAACGTTGTTAGGATTGCTTTTTCTGTACCCGCAGGAGGGTATTGCGTGAAATGCTCCGGGGTTTATCTCAGCAGGTCGGAAGCCCTTTCCCTTGACGGTGTTGACGTGTACGAAAACAGGTCTGCGAAGCTTTTTTGCCGCCCTGAGAGCGTCCTCAAGCTCGGAAATGTTGTGACCGTCTATCGGTCCAAGATATACAAAGCCCATATCCTCAAACATTGTGGAGTGGTACAGAACGGATTTCAGTGCGGACTTTGAGGTCTTTATAACCTTTTTGATAGGCTCACCCACAAAGGGAGTGTTTCCCAGAATATGCTCCACCCTTTTCTTGGCGTTGAGGTAAGCGGTGTTTCCTCTGATTGAGGTAAGATATTTCGCGAACGCGCCCACGTTCTTTGATATGGACATATCGTTGTGATTAAGTATAACTATCAGATTATTATTGCTTTTTCCCGCGTTGTTAAGACCCTCATAGGCAAGTCCCCCTGTAAAGGCTCCGTCGCCTATGACTGCAACGGCATGGTGCTTGTCTCCGTTCAGGCGCATTGCCTCCGCCATTCCCAGAGCCGCGGAGATAGACGTGCTGCTGTGACCGCTTATGAAAGCGTCATGCTCGGACTCCGCAGGACGGCAGAAGCCCGATATACCGCCTTTTTTCCGCAGGGACGAAAAATCTCCGCACCGTCCCGTAAGCAGCTTGTGGGCATAAGCCTGATGTCCCACGTCCCAGACGATCTTGTCCGCGGGAGAGCGAAAGACCCTGTGTATCGCCACCGTAAGCTCCACCGTTCCCAGATTTGAGGACAGATGTCCGCCGTTTTTCATAACGGTGCGTATGATATTTTCCCTTATCTCACCGCATATTTTCTCACACTGGGGTATGCTCAGACGGCTCAGCTCATGCGGGTCGGCAAGGTCTTTAAGCGTTATATTCTTACTGTTCATATACAAATTTTTTCCTTTTAAATGATGATATCCATGGGCATTGCCATTGCAATAAGTATGCCGAGAAGCGCTCCTCCGAGAACCTCAAAGGGCGTATGACCGAGATATTCCTTCAGTTCCTTTTTCTTTTTTTCGGGCTTCTGCTCCGCAGATTCCTCGTTCAGCTTGATACCCTTAACCGCAAATAAGCGGTTTATCCTGTTGATCTCCCGCGCGTGAAGTCCCGCCGAGCGTCTTACGCCCATTGCGTCGTACATTACGACCATGGCGATAATGAACATCATCGCAAACTCCGACGAGCCGAACCCGCATTTTCTGCAAACGGCAATAGTCGCCGAGCATACCAGAGCCGAGTGAGAGCTTGGCATTCCGCCCGCGCCGAAAAGACGTTCGGGATTGAATTTTTTGGTCTGCAAAAAGTTCAGCAGGGTCTTTATGACCTGCGCCGCGCACCACGACAGCAGCGCCGAGAATAGAACATAATTGTATGAAAGCGTATTCATGTTTTTCATTCCTTTTATTTTAATGATCCCGTTTCAGAAGAAACAAGGTAAGTTCTTTCAGGAATTGCGTGTCTTCAAACGCTTCGAGAGCGTTCATAGCTTCATCGGTAAGTATCTCCGCCGCACCGCGGGATTTTTCCGTTCCGTTCAGGGTGACATAGGTGGTCTTGTCGTTATCGCTGTCGCTGCCTATGGGTTTTCCCAGCAGCTTTTCGTCCCCCGTAACGTCCAGTATGTCGTCGATTATCTGGAACGCCAGTCCCAGCTTTTCGGCGTAAAGCTCAGCCGCGGCTATTTTTTCGTCTCCTGCGCCCGCGGCGATACAGCCCATTTTGCAGGCTGTTTTGAGCAGCGCGCCCGTTTTCATGGAGTACATATTAAGCAGCTCGGCTTCCGTCATTTTTCCCTCAAAGGTCGTATCTATGACCTGTCCTCCGATCATGCCGTTTACCCCAGTAGCCTTGGAAAGCTCCGATATCAGCGCGAGCTTTGTTTCCGCAGACAGTCCGTCTCCGCAGCTTATGACCTCATACGCGTAATTCAGCAGCGCATCCCCCGCCAGCAGAGCCATAGCCTCGCCGAAAGCGGCGTGACATGAGGGTTTTCCCCGCCGCATATCGTCGTCGTCCATGCAGGGAAGATCGTCGTGTATCAGCGAAAATGTGTGTATCATTTCCAGCGCGCAGGCTGCGGGAAGCGCGGCTTCGGCGTCCCCGCCGCATATTCGGCAGAACTCGGCGGTAAGCACGGGGCGTATCCGCTTTCCTCCCGCGGAAAGGGAGTACCACATTGCCTCAGCCACCTTTCGCTGACCTGTGGTTTCCGCCAGAACATTTGTCATATAGTCCTCAAGCTTTCGGCTGACGGTGCGAGAAAGCTCGTCCAGACGTTTTGTAAATTCAGCAGTCAAAGCATATCCTCCGTTTTAAAAATGTCATTGGGAAGTCTCCGCTTCCTCCACGGTAACGAGAAGCTCCGCGCTGTCCAGCAGACCGCGGCATTTCCCCAGCAGTTCCGTTCCCTCGCGGTATATTTCAATGGACTCTTCAAGAGAGACCTCATTGCTTTCAAGCTTTGAGATTATTTCGTCCAGCCGTTTCAGCGATTTTTCAAAATTCATGTTATGTCCTCCGTTCTGCATTTATTCTACTACAGCGGAAACCGTTCCGTCCGAAAGACGGATATCCACCCTGTCTCCTGCGGAAAGCTCGTCCGCGGACTTTACAAGCTTGTCGCCGCTATAGACAAGCGAGTAACCTCTGCTCAGGGTTTTTAGCGGACTGAGACCGTCCAGAGCTGCCGCCTTTTCCGCAAGAAGTCCTCCGCAAGTCATCAGCTTCAATCTGAACGCCGCTTCAAGACGTTTTTCCGACTGCAAAAATTTCTCTTTCAGACGGAACGCTCTGTACTTGGGGTCAAGCCTTTCAAGTCGCCTTGCCGTATTTTCCAGCTTTTGATATTTTTCGTCAAGACGGTCACGGAAGCTGTCCGTCAGAGCCTTTTCAAGCGCGTTAAGCCGTCCGTACAAAAACGTGATGTCGGGAGCGGCAAGCTCGGCAGCCGCCGAGGGTGTGGGCGCGCGCAGGTCGGCAGCCATGTCCGCAACGGTGAAATCCGTTTCGTGTCCCACCGCCGATATAACAGGCGTATTGCAGTCATACAGACACCGCGCCACCGCTTCGGTATTGAACGCGGACAAGTCCTCGAAAGAGCCGCCGCCCCGACCGCAGATAAGCAGATCCATTCCCCGACCGTCGGCATAGCGCAGTGCCCTGCATATCGACTCGGGAGCTGTCTCTCCCTGCACAGCCGCGGGAAAAACAGTCACCTCCGCAAGAGGATACCGCCTTGCCAGAATGTTCAGCATATCCTGAAGCGCGGCGGCTTCGGTTGAGGTCACAATGCCGATCTTTTTCGGCAGGGACGGCAGCGGCTTCTTGCCTGCTTCGTCAAAGATACCCTCCTGCGAAAGCCTTTCTTTAAGCTGTTCAAGGGCAAGATAAAGCGCTCCCGCTCCGTCGGGCTGCATATCTGTAACATAAAGCTGGTACACACCGTCACGCTCGTAGACGCGCACGTCCGCCGAGACGATAACGCGCATTCCGCTTTTGGGCATAAAGGGCAGTCTGGAAGCCATATTGCTGAACATGACCGCCTTTACCGAGCTTTCGCCGTCTTTGAGGGTAAAGTAAAAATGTCCGCTTTTGGTATGATTTGTAAAATTCGATATCTCACCGCGGATAAGCTTTCCGTGGAGATTTCCGTCATCTTTAAGCTTAAAGGCGATGTATCTGTTAAGCTGTGAGACTGTAAGTATCGCGCTCATATAAAATTTCCTTTCAGAGCCGCAAAAACCGCAGTTCCCGCGGCGTTGTCGCAGGAAAACTCAGGCTCGGCAAAGCTGCACTTAAACACGCTTTCAAGCCGCTCCCGTATAAGCCTGTCCGACATTACCCCGCCCGCAAACACCACAGGCAGGTCTCCCTGCGTTTCCAAGGCGTGACGGGTCATTCCCTCCACCGCCGCGCAGATATACTGCAAGCAGTATGCCGCCGTATCTTCGGGACTTTCACCCTCGTCAAGCATTTTCCTGCACTTGTTTTCCACACCCGAAAGACAGCAGCTTCCGCCTTTCAGCATTGGCTTTGGCTTGAATTTCCTGCCGCTTTTTACGGCAAGCTCCTCAAGCATTTTTCCGCAGGGAAAATCAAGTCCAAGCATAAGTCCCACTCTGTCAACAGCCTGTCCCGCTTTAAGATCTAATGACGTGCCAAGCTCCGTGACCTTGACAACGTTTTCCCCGTCAGGCTCGGCAAGCAGACAGTCCGTAGTGCCGCCGCTGACGTGAAAGGCAATGAATTTTTCCTTTGTCAGATCAAGCCTGTCCGCGGAATAAAGCGCGGCAAGAATGTGTCCCACCTGATGAGAGGTCTTCCAAACGGGAATATTATTCACCGCTCCAAGCGAATCAGCAAGACCCTCTCCGCACAGAAAGCAGGGCATATATGAACCGTCTATGTTACGCGGTCTCACCGAAACCCCCACAGCCGCGGGGACTTCCCCGCTGTCCCCGAAAAGGGCTTTCACAATTTCGGGAAGCTGCTTTGTGTGGTGGAAAACCGCGTCGTTCTGTCTAAGTCCCAGCTCGCCCTTTTTAACAGGCAGAAGCTTTTTTGCGTGCCTGACAGTACCGTCCGACGCGTCCAGCAAAGCCGCCGAGGTGGTGTAGTTGCTTGTGTCAATCCCCAGTATTTTCATTTTCTTCCGAACCGTCCCTGACCCTGCTTCTGCTGAACGCGCCAAGCAGACCGTTCACGAACTGCACGTCGTTTTCGTAGGCGAACTTCTGCGCAAGAATGACCGCCTCGCTTATCGCCACGTTGTCGTGTATATTCGGGTCGTAAAGCATTTCGTAGACCGCTATCCTCAGCACCGCGGTCAGAACCTTTGGTATGCGGCTGAACTGCCGCTTCTCGCTGAATTTTGCGATAGTCCCGTCGATCTCGGAGGAATTTTCGTCGATTGCCTTGAACATTTTTTCAACGTCCTCGTTCATTTCAAAAACGTCGGCTTCGTAAGCGGTGTCGATGATCTCGTCGGCGGTATCGCTGCTGAACAGCTTTTCAAACGTCAGGAAAAAAACCGCCTCTCTTATTTCGCTTCTTTTCAATTTGCACAATCCTTTCTGTATAGGCAAACGCAGAAAAACACGCAAAAGCAAGCCCTCTTAAAAAGAGCCTGCTTTCCTTATTGGTCGTTTTCGCTGCTTTCCGCGTCGAAAACTATACCGTAAATGTATACGTTCACCTTTGTGACAGCTATTCCCGTCATGCTCTGCACGTCGTCCTTGACGCGCTTCTGTACCTTTTCGGCGACGCTTTTGACCCTGCATTTTCCGGAGACCTTTATACCCAGCGATATCTCCGCCGAGCCGTCGCTTACCCTTACGCCGATATCGGGCTGTCTGACCGCTCTTATAAACAGATCCGTGAAGTCCGTACCGGACGTTACGAAGCCGCATACTCCGTCAACGTCCAGCGCGGCTATCTCCACGATCTTGCAGACAACATTTTCAAAGATCTTAAGGTTGTTTGTTTTTTCCGTTCTGACAGCATTGCTCATAACGATACCTCCTTGCCATTAAGCTGACGGATGTTCATTATGCCTTGTCAGCCTTTCAAAAAAATGTATGTATTTATATTATACCAAATTTTTTTGAAAGAAACAACTACTTAACCTCAAAAATTCTAATATTTTCTGCGGGAATTGTCACCTCTGTTAACAAAATGTCTTTAATTTGTGCCGCTTCGGCAGGAACAAGCCCCTCGGACTTGACAACAACGTTAGCCATAGTGCCGTTAAGATATACCACACAGTCCTCGAAGCCCTGCGCTTTTATCAGGCTTTCGATAGTGTTCTCGCTCTCGGAAAGCTTGGACAGAGTTACCGCTTCGCCCGTATAGACCGCGTTTTCCTCATCGGAAAGATCGCCGCCGCCGAGAATTGCCGAAAGGGTCTCCACCGCTTCGTCGCGGGAGGTCATTCTCGCAAGTCTTACCTGCGCGAAGTAATCGCTTTCTCCCGACGCGCTTACAAATGCCGCGTCGCCGTAATTTGCCGCCTCGACGCTTCCGTCCGAGAATGTGCCGGACATTGTCTTTTCCGCCGTGATGTCGTCCTCAACGGAAGCAAAGGCGTAGTTCATATAGACCGCCACACCCAGAATAAGCGTGAGACACGCAAGGATAATGTGCTTTTTGCCGATGATAAGATTTGGCTTTCTCATAAAAAATCCTCCTATTTCATTTCTGCAACATAAATTCTGCTTGTCGGAATATCAAGCGCGGTTGATACCGCCTTGTAGATCTTTTCGCATATCCGCGGATCATCGCCTCCCTCGCAAACTATTACAACGCCTTTTATCGACGGATTGTTTACCTTTTTCACCAACGCCTCCTTCTGCGAACCCTTGTCTATTATCACATAGCTGTTTTCCGCCTGCGACGTCCCTACCTTTTTGGTTTCGGCATAAACGTATTCCTCCGTAGAGTCTACCGTCAGCATGACCTGCGCCTTTCCCACGCCCTCGATCGAGGTAAGCAGTTCGCACAGCCTTGAATCCATGCTGTCGGCGTAAATATCGGAGTACCCGAATGCCGCGGGAGTATTTTCTTCGGCTTCCGTACTTTTTTTCCTGTCACCGTCCGAAAGGTCGGAAACAAGTATCAGCACGATAGCCAGTATTCCCGCCGCCATAGCCGCTTTCAGG
>JAIEDQ010000142.1 GCA_029067895.1 Oscillospiraceae bacterium
CAGAACCTGACTGACATTATTTTTCTAAGCTGTTTGATGAATATAAAAAATACAGCGATACAATAATGTTCGCATTTAGGCTGACAGCAAAAGCAGCACCGCAAGAACAGCGACGGGAACTGTTACCGTATCATATTCGCTGGGAGAAAACAGTTCGGTTGCTGCTCCAATACTTGCCCCTACAAAAATTGGAGCCAGTGATTCCAAAAATGGGAAATGGCAGTATAAAAGAAAGACAGAAAGACCGCATATCAGGGATACCAGAAACATTGCAGCAGTCCCCTCCCATGATTTTTTCCCATTGACAGGTTTCAGATGTACCTTGTGTTTTCCGAAAGGAATGCCGAACAGAGCAGCCGCAGCATCTCCCGTTCCCCACATAAGAATTGCTGTGGCGGCGGCATATGGTTTGCCGAAGATTCCCCATGCCACAGCCGCAACGACAGCAAACATCAGGAACAGCATAAGCAGGCTTTTTTTGATCTCACCCGGTTTCTTCTGAACAAATAAGCCGTTAAACCATTGTTCCTTTTCAAGAATGGCAAGCACAGGGTAGATAAGCAGAGCGATCAGACAGGACGCTAAAGCTGCCGACTGCCAGCTTTCGGCAACAATGATCATAAATGTGGTACATGTGAAAGCTACTAAGTGCAGAAGCTTCCTGAATATAAATTGCGGAACTTTAGTAAAGAACTTGATCGGCAAAAGTACTGCTACGCATGGTACTATATACATAATAAATTTCCCAAGGCACCGAAGTGTCTGGGCAGCCACAGCAATTCCCGATATTGCAGACCAATAATTCAGTATCAGCATGGCAGCGCCAAGCACGGTAAGCACCGCCCCTGTCACAAGTCCGACTGTGCGGTTTTTTACACGGTTGGCAAACTGTGCGGAAACAAGAGATGACGCAGTTGCAACAACAATACATATCAGCAGGACGTCCCAACGCTCCAGAATAATTGCCGGATGTATTATAATATGGCTGACCGATGCAATAAGCGCCGTAAAGGTCATGATAAAAGTGCTTGTTCCCACAGCTGTTTTCAGTTCCATGCCGAGAAATGCGGTAAAAACGACAAGCATCATCATGCCGCCGCCTGTCCCCACAAAGCCTGTGCCGAACCCTATAGTCAAGCCGAAAAACAGGGAAATAGCCACGCCTTTCCAATCAAGCTTCTCGCCCTTACCCGCTGTATTTTCCCGTGATGTGTCCGGTTTTATCAGGAAACGTATGCCGATAAAAAAAGTCAGAAACAGCGTAAAGCTTCCCAATACCACATTTCCCGCAAGCCACGCCGCATAGCTGCCTACCGTACTCATTGTGAGGATACACGCCAGCATGATCCAACCACGCTTTAAGTCAATATTTTTATGCTTTCCATATGTAATCGTTGTTACTGCCGATCCGAGAATATCTGATGCAAGCGCAATTGCGGTAGCCTGATAAGCGCCGTTTTCTCCGCTGAAGCTTGGGCAAAGTACGATCAGTATCGGCACCATTACGGTGGCTGCCGAAAGTCCGGCAAGCCCTGTCCCTATACCCGCACCAAGCGCTGCAAGTATATACCATATATATTCCATAGACTTTCCCTTTCAGAGGCAAGAGCTTAATTCTATGCCTGTTTTATTTTTGAGGACAATTCCTTAACAAACAAATCTGCAATTGGAGAAAACACCTGATATTTTTTCCATATGATATACATTTTGGTTTCAAGGGTCGGTTCAAGGGGACGAAAACAAAGTCCGCTTTCCTCGCTTGTGTCTGCAAGCTTGTCAAAGGTCAGCATATAGCCAAGCCCTTCACGGACAAAAACCGTGCCGTTATAGCAGAGATTGAGCGTGCCCGAAAAGTTAAGTTTTTCAGCGTTCTCTCCGCACCAGCGGGGAATATCCACTCTCATTGCCTGTTGGGAACATATCAGCGGCAGACCGTACAAATCCTCTGCACGAATGGTTTTCTTTCCTGCAAGCGGGCTGTCCCGCCGCATAACAACGCCCCATACGTCCGCGCCCTGCACTTCAAGATAATTGTACTTTGACAAATCGGGAGGTTCAACAATAAACGCTAAATCAAGTAGTCCCCTGTCAAGCTTTTCTGCAACCTGTTCGGTGTTTCCGCTTGAAAGATGATAACGCAGCATAGGATATTTTTCGGTAAAGCTTTTTACCGCCTGCGCAAGATATTTTATCAGATATGATTCGGCGCAGCCTATATAAATATCGCCGCCGTTTATTTCGTCCAAGGAAGAAAATTCCGCCACGGTCTTGTCAGTCATTTCAATAATATCCTCCGCACGCTTTCGCAGAAGCATACCCTCGTCGGTAAGCCGCAGTCCGCCGTTTTTTCGGATAAAAAGCTTTTTGCCAAGCTCGTCTTCCAACGCTTTCATTTCTTTTGAAAGAGACGGCTGGGAAACGTGCAGGGTCTCGGAGGCTCTTGTCATATTTTCCTCCCGTGCGATTTCTAAAAAATATCTTAATGTGCGCAGTTCCATTTTATCATCTCCGCTTTCAGAGGCAAGAAATCAGAAGCAAGGGACAAGATTTTTTCTATGCCTGTTTTGTTTTTGGAAACAATTCCCGCCTGTTTTTTACTGATATTATTATAGCACACGGCATTATTCTTGTCAAGAATAATACAAAATTAAAAACAGGTATTAGACATACTGCAAAAAACGTGGTATACTAATATCAGAACTCAAAGGAGGCGTTCAAAATGGCGGAAGCGTCCGACAGATACGGCATTATTTTTCAAAATCTTGCAGACACAGGCTGTGAAAAGGAAACGGCTGAAAAGTGTACGGAGCTTATTCTTGCGGAAAAGTACGAACAGGCTCTTGCACTTATAAAGCCTCAGAAAAAACGTCTGCTTGAAGAAATACACGCAAATCAAAAGCGGGTTGACAGTCTTGATTTTCTTGTTTACAAAATTGAGAAATTATGTCCCCGCGTCAATTAAAGAAAGGTTGGTAATCTTATGGCAAACATCGAAAAGCTCGAACTTACAAACGAATGGGATAAGACTTTCCCGAAAAGCGAAAAGGTGAACCACAGCAAGGTAACTTTCCACAACCGCTATGGAATTACACTTGCGGCAGATATGTATGTTCCCAAAAATGCAGCAGGAAAGCTTGCGGCAATCGCTGTCTGCGGACCGTTCGGCGCGGTAAAGGAGCAGTCCTCGGGACTGTACGCCCAGACAATGGCTGAATGCGGTTTTCTGACTATTGCGTTTGACCCGTCCTTTACTGGTGAAAGCGGCGGTACTCCGAGATATATGGCTTCTCCCGACATAAATACCGAGGATTTTCAAGCGGCGGTGGACTTCCTTTCAGTTCAGGAAAATGTAGACCCCGAACGTATAGGAGTTATCGGAATATGCGGCTGGGG
>JAIEDQ010000143.1 GCA_029067895.1 Oscillospiraceae bacterium
CCGTGAGGGTGGTCGCAGGGGTTCATTACAGAACCGCGGACTGTAGGTCTGATACCCAGGTGACGTGTCTTACCTGCCTTACCGAGGCTTACGTTCTCGTGGTCAATGTTGGAAACCTGACCGATGGAAGCCATGCAGTTGGCGGGGATTTTTCTCATCTCGCCCGAGGGAAGTCTTACGAGAACGTATTTGTCCTCTTTACCCATGAGCTGAGCCATGTTTCCTGCGGAGCGAACAAGCTGTGCGCCCTTGCCGGGATAAAGCTCGATGTTGTGAATGAAAGTACCAACAGGGATATCGCAGAGCGCCAGAGCGTTGCCGGGCTTGATATCCGCGTGAGAACCGCTTGTAACGGTGTCGCCAACGGCAAGACCGTTAGGAGCGATGATATATCTCTTTTCGCCGTCCTCGTACTGAACGAGAGCGATAAACGCGCTTCTGTTGGGATCGTACTCAAGAGTGAGAACAGTGGCGTTCATACCCTGCTTATCTCTCTTGAAGTCGATAATTCTGTATTTTCTTCTGTTTCCGCCGCCTCTGTGACGAACGGTGATTCTGCCGTAGCTGTTTCTGCCTGCGGTCTTCTTAAGAGGAGCAAGGAGGCTCTTCTCAGGCTCGACCTTGGAAAGGCAGCTGTAATCGGTAACAGTCATCTGACGTCTGGAGGGCGTCGTAGGCTTGTATGATTTGATAGCCATTGCAGTTCATCTCCTTTTTTAGTTTTTTTCGTATGCTTTTCGGAAGCTGCTCTTCCATAGCGCATACCTTTTAGAGAGCAAAGGTTTTTTCGCCCGCCGCATTATGTTGCCCGCACCCTTGAGGGGGCTTGACAAAGTTGAAAATTACAATTTCCAACCTTGGGGGTGACTCAGCCCGCGGGGGCTCCCCGCCCCGTTACATCATGCCGTCGAAGAATTCGATGGTCTTGGAATCCTCGGTAAGAGTAACGATTGCTTTCTTCCAGTCGGGAGTAAAGCCTCTGTGCATACCCATTCTCTTGGATCTGCCTCTTACGTTCATGGTGTTTACCTTAGCGACCTTAACGCCGAAAAGCTCCTCGACCGCCTTAGCGATCTCGATCTTGTTGGCATTTTTTGCAACCTTAAAGGTGTACTTGCTTTCCTGAAGACCCTCCATGCTCTTTTCAGTGATGATGGGCTTTATCACAATATCCTGTGCGATCATTATGCGTACACCTCCTCAATCTTAGCGACAGCGTCCTTAACAACGATAAACTTGTCGTAGTTGAGGATGTCGTAAACGTTGATTGTGTTTACCAATGCAGTCTTTACGCCGGGAATGTTAGCCGCGCTCTTTACAACGAAGCTGTTTACCTCGGGCATTACGATGAGAGCCTTAGCTCCGTCGGGATTAACTGCCTTGAGCATTTCAACAACGGTCTTGGTCTTGTATTCGTTCATCTTGATATCGTCGAGAACAATGATATTGTTGTCGATGACCTTAGTCGAAAGAGCGGACTTCATAGCCAGTCTCTTAAGCTTCTTGTTTACCGTAAAGCGGTAGCTTCTGGGCTTGGGACCGAGAGCGATACCACCGTGTGTCCACTGGGGAGCGCGTGTGGAGCCCTGTCTTGCATGACCCGTACCCTTCTGTCTCCAGGGCTTTCTTCCGCCGCCTCTTACCTCTGTGCGGGTGAGTGTGGACTGTGTACCCTGTCTCTGGTTAGCGAGATAATTCACAACCATTGTGTGCATAGCAGACTCGTTTGGAGTTATGCCGAAAACAGCGTCCGACAGCTCGATATCCGAAACCTCTTTGCCTGTCATATCCAGAACTTTAATACTGGGCATTACTGCTTCCTCCTTCCATTAAGCCTTTTTCTTTTTTACGCAGTCGCAGATAGTAACGATTCCGTTCTTAGGACCGGGGATCGCGCCTCTGACCGCGATAAGATTGTTTTCTGCGTCAACCTTGACGATCTGAAGGTTCTGTACTGTAACCTTCTCGCTGCCCATGTGACCGGGAAGCGCCTTGCCCTTGTAGATACGCGAAGGCGAAGAACAAGCTCCCATAGAGCCTGCGTGTCTGTGTACAGGACCCGAACCGTGGGTCTCCTTCAGTCTGGAGTTGTTGTTTCTCTTGATAGTGCCCTGGAAGCCCTTACCCTTTGATGTGCCGCATACATCAACGATGTCGCCCTCAGCAAAGGAATCTGCTTTCAGAATTGCGCCTACCTCCATGTCCTCCGCACCGTCAAGTCTGAACTCCTTAAGAGTTCTCTTAACAGCCACGTCAGCCTTTGCGAAGTGACCCTTGATGGGCTTGTTCGCAAGCTTTTCCCTCATGTCGCCGAAGCCGAGCTGAACTGCGCTGTAGCCGTCGTTCTCAACTGTTTTCTTCTGAACGACAACGCAGGGACCCGCTTCAACAACGGTCAAGGGAATGACCTTGTTTGTTGCTTCATCGAAAATCTGTGTCATACCGATTTTTCTGCCGATGATTGCCTTTGTCATAGTTTTTCCTCCTTTTGGTTATTGGTTGCGTTTCCGCAACATGACCTACCGCATAACGCCTTTCGGAAATGATAACCCTTTCGGCTTATTTGATTTCCATTACAACGTCAACGCCGGCAGGAAGTTCAAGACCCTGCAGAGCCTCAACAGACTTGTCGGACGGTCTGATAACGTCGATAAGTCTCTTGTGGGTTCTCATCTCGAACTGCTCACGGCTGTCCTTGTACTTGTGGACCGCACGGAGAATTGTGATGATCTCCTTGTCGGTGGGAAGCGGAATAGGTCCGCTTACTCTTGCGCCGCTTCTCTTAGCAGCGTCCACGATCTTAGCCGCAGCAGCGTCAACTACCGCATGGTCGTAACCTTTGATCCTTATTCTGATCTTTTCATTGACTGCCATTAATGATCGCCTCCTGAATACTTTAAAACTTTTGGGGACGAGGTTTTCGTGACAACCGCACTTCCCTTAATTCCCGCATTCGCGCGTCCCACGTCTCCGTGCGTATCGCGCTCTCGGAAATCAAAACACCCGAAAAACCAATGTCTTTCGGGCAGGATAAGTACACACAGCTTACCTATGGACGAACGCAAACCATCCACGGTTTAAGCACACACAGTGTTCGTTATCACAGCCGCCCGATTATCGGACATACTCCACGGAAATTCCCTTGCATACCGCAAGCAACCTTCCGCTTCCTCGCAAACATAAAACATAGCAGTAAAACCGCCGTATCGCAGTCACGCAAGTAATATTATAGCATTACCCCGCTTCGATTTCAAGGGGGTAATGCCAATTTAGCAAATTTTAGATATAGAATTTTTAATGATTTTCCTGCAATTTTTTATGCATTTTTACCAATCTCTTGATTTTGCTGAATATTATTCCGATTTTGGGGAATACTTATATATTTGCGCTGACCGCCGATTTGACAATATCCGACAGATTGTGGTATAATTCTATTGCTGCCGACTCCTGCCCCTAATCGGAAGGAGGTGAACCCGATGGCTATAGTTACAGATTTAATCGTTTCTTTTCTTGTTTCCGTTGCAGCAGGCGTGCTGG
>JAIEDQ010000144.1 GCA_029067895.1 Oscillospiraceae bacterium
CCCTTAAGGGGTAAGGGTCGTACCAAGCCCTTTTAGGGCTTTCGCAAACCACCCGTTTTACGGGTGGTTTTGATTATTTTGCCTTGTCAAATGTGAATAGACTATTAAATTTTGTCACACTTTGGCAGTCGTTGTCACACTTTGGCACACATTGGCACAGGTGAAGTATCCACGTTTTGAAAATCGGGTGTATGCTTGGAATGTGGATAGATGTATTCATAAGCACTCCTAAACCGATGAAGCGGCGGTCTGACCTGCCGCCGCCAGTAGTCGGGATTCTCAAAGGCGATGAACACAATGACAACTAAAATACCAAGACCCTGCAGGCACGGCGGCTGTATGACGCTGACCACCGAGGGCTATTGCGATAAACATAAAGCAGACCTGAACCCGAAACGGGATTCATCGTCCGCAAGACTGTACGGTCATAAGTGGCGAAAGGAGAGCAAGCTGTTTCTGGCCAGTCACCCGTATTGCGCCGAGTGTGCAAGGCAGGGACGGCGTACTCTTGCAACAGAAGTTGACCATATCAAACCGCACAGTGGCGATTTGAAACTGTTTTGGGATAGAACGAACTGGCAGGGCTTGTGCCACTGTTGCCATTCAACCAAGACAGCCAAAGAGGACGGCGGCTTCGGAAACAAAGCCAAGTCCTGATTATCATAGCCGCAGTCGCACCACCGCAGGGGGATTCCCCCCCTATGCTTCACCTCAGTAAAGCCTTTGAACCTTGACCGCGGCGGACATTCATACAAAAAATATTCCCACATCAGCTTTTTTCTCACTGTGGGGGCAAAAACGCTGTGAAATTTTTCCGACGCCGAAATGGAGGTGACCATATGCCGACGCCGCCCAAGCCAACTTCTGTGATAAAGATGGAAGGGAAATCACACAGAACTAAGAAAGAACTGGCACAAAGAGAAGCCGCCGAATCTGCTCTGTCAACGGGTTTGCCGCTTAAAGTCAGATCGGAAGTGAGGAACAATAAGGCTGCTTTCAAAGAATTCAAGCGCGTCAGTACGCTTCTTAAAATTATCGACAAAAATGATGCGCTTGTGGAAAATGTTATCAACAGATACTGCCAAATCACCGCTGAAATTCTCGATTTTGAGGTTAAAAGAGAGGAATTTTCGCACGGAATTGAACAGCTCCAGGTAGCGCACGACGATGACGTTGCGGCACATCCTAACATAGAGGAACGGGTGCTGTCGGATATGGAATACTTCAATACACTTGCCAAAATGGAAAGCAATCTCCTTGCTCTTGACAAGCGTATTCAGGATAAGCGCAAAATGCTCCTCGATATAGAAAAGGAAAACATAATGACCATTGCGGCACAGCTTCGCTCAATTCCCAAAAAGGATGAAGATGAGGCTGACGATGATCCTATGGCGAAACTGTTTGAAGAGCGTGGTGCTTAATGCCTTTTGACAAAGCAAAAGCAGACTATACCATAAATTTTATTCAATGTCTGAAGCTTACGGACGATTTTTACGGTCAGCCGTTCCTGCTCCAGCCTTGGCAGAAAAATATGATCTCCGAATTTTATGGTACAGTCAAGGAGAACTGTTTCCGTCAGTATCATTACCTGTATCAGGAGCTGCCGAAGAAAAACGGCAAGTCCCAGCTTGCCGCCGCATTGGGACTTTATCATACATTTGGCGACGGTTCCTACGACGGTGAAGTATATGTGTGCGCCGCCGATAAGGATAACGCATCTATTGTATTTAACGCCGCACTTTCCATGTTAAAGCAAAGCCCTTATCTCATGAAAAGGGCAAAAATTAAGGAATCCCAAAAGATCATCATAGACAAGGTATCTCATACAACATTCAAGGTTTTATCTGCAGAGGCGTATTCAAAGCACGGCTATAAACCGACCTGTGTTATCTTTGACGAGCTCCACGCCCAGCCAAACCGTGACCTTTGGGACGTTATGACCTTCGGCTCTGGTTCTGCCAGAAAACAGCCTGTATATATCGTGCTGACTACTGCAGGCGACGACCCCGACCGTGTTTCTATCGGCTGGGAGATCCACGAGAAAGCTCGCAGAATATATGAAGCACGCCGCGGGAACACAATGTATGCCGATAACCCCACATGGCTTCCCTTTATATATGGTCTCGGCGGCGATGCTGAAAAAATCAAGGACATTGACATATATGATGAAAAGCTTTGGTATGAGTGCAATCCTTCCCTCGGTGTGACTATCGACATTGATACGCTTCGCGAAGAAGCAATGGACGCTAAGTCCAGTCCCGCAGCGGAAAGGCTTTTCCGTTGGCTTCGCCTTAATCAATGGATAAGCGTTAAGCTCGTTGGCTGGCTGCCTTTATCCGAATGGGACGCTACTATTAAAGAGAAGCCCGACCTCAGAGGTAAAAAATGCTGGGCAGGGGGTGACCTGTCAGCTACTACAGACCTTACAGCGCTTACTTTGACGTTCCCGCCGCAGGAAGGCTTGCCGTTCTGGTATCAACTGTATTTCCCATGGATAACCGAAGAGAAAATGCGGGAAAGAGAGCAGAGAGACGGAGTTCCGTTCAGCCAGTGGGTAAAGGACGGATATGTCCATGTAACGCCTGGCCGCACTATAGATTATGAATGGGTTGCAGAAGTAATCTTGCAGCTCGGCATTATATATAAAATCCAATGGGTAGGACTTGACCCGTGGCAGGCACAGTTTATTGAAAAAATACTGACCGATAACGGCGTCAAGGTTGCGGAGATCCCGCAGGACGTGAAGAATATTTCACCTGCCATGAAAAAGTATGAGAAGCTGCTGCTTGACCGCAAGCTTTATCACGAAGATAACCCAGCTGCACGGTGGAATTTTGGCAACGTTCGGCTGTATACCGACGCCAATGACAACTATAAAGCAGATAAGCACAAGAGCATAGGACGTATCGACATTACTGTGTCGGCGATAATTTCTATTGCAATGCACATGGCACAGCCAGCAAAGACAAGTATATTCTATGCGCCTAAAATATGAAAGGACTGTTTTTATTATGAAGAGCAGACAGGTTTCCGCAAAAACGACCGTTGTTTGTGACATCTGCGGTGAAAACATATTGCTTGAAGATTCAAAGCTTAAGCACAAGCATTTCCCTGACGGGATCCACATTGACTATTTTTCCTGCGAACATTGCGGCGCTAAGTATGTTTATCTCGTGACCGACGCTGCGCTTCGCAAGGATATAAAGCGCAGGGGCTTTAAAAGTTCTGCTTCGTATATGAAAACAAGGGCTTTGGAGCTTAAATGCGCCTATGCCGATAGAGTAAAGGAGCTGCCGTAATGGACAATGAAGTACGAACTGTCGATACTCCGAAGGTTCGCCCTTTTAACGTAATGGATCAGATGGTCGCCCACCGCCTTGCCGTTGAAGGCTTCGAGATCCTCAGCGTTATTCCCAGCGATAAATATGCAGCCGAGGCGCATTTCATGCTAAGTTGTGGGGCGTTGAGAATCACAGCTCTGACGGGGAAGAGAATCTTGCATACCTTAAAGATACTATCCTGCCCCTTATCCGAATGTATGAGCAAGCTTTTTCAAATGGCTTGCTTACCAGGAAAGAGCGTATGAACGGCTACAGCATTAAGTTCAGTATGAACGGATATGCAAGAGCCAATATGTCGGCGCGAGGTAAATTTTATCAAAAGGGTATCAGGAACGGTTGGTTCTGTGATAACGACGTCCGAGAATTGGAGGATATGCCCCCATATGAGGTCAGGGCTAAATTCTACAT
>JAIEDQ010000145.1 GCA_029067895.1 Oscillospiraceae bacterium
CCTGAAAATAACAATGGACGACAGCTTTGAGCTGAAAATGAAAAAGCCTTCAGAGGAAAAAGCTGCGGAGACAGACGCTGAGACAGAGGAGCAGGTTGAGAAAACCGAGGAAGCCGATTCTAAGGCAGATGAGGTTGTGAAATCCGAAGAAGCGGACGCTAAGGCGGAGGAACACGACAAGAAAGCGGAAAAGACTGAGAAAAAGTCTAAAAAATCCAAAAAGGAAAAATCAAAGGAGGCTGAGGAATAATGGGCGCAATTTTCAGACGCGAGCTGAAGGCTTATTTCACCTCGCCTATCGCTTACATTTTCATTACCGTGTTCTATCTTTACACGGCGACTTATTTTGTCAACTACAATGTTTACTACGGACTGACCGATATGTCCTATGTTTTCCAGTGCGCGTTCAATATCCTGATGATACTGCTGCCGCTGCTGACCATGAGACTGTTTACCGAGGAAAAGCGTCAGCGCACAGACCAGTGTCTGCTTACCGCGCCTGTTAATCTTTTTGCGGTGGTAATGGGAAAATTTCTGGCGGCGACCTGCGTTTTCCTCTGCGCTATCGCGATATACGCGGTTTACGCCATAGTTCTTTTCGGACTTTCCGGATACCTTGCATGGGCGACCGTAATCGGCAATCTGGCGGCGCTGATACTGCTGGGGGCAAGCTTTGCCGCGATAGGTGAGTTTGTGTCCGCAATGACGGAAAGTCAAGTAGTTGCGGCTATCGTAAGCTTTATCATAATAATGTTTTTCTTTATGATAGATATGCTTGCGGGCATCGTACAGATCGAGTGGCTCAGAAAGTTAATGGCTGCGCTGGGCTTCTACAGCAGATACTCCGAGTTCTCCACGGGACTTTTCAGTGTTCCGAACGTGATATTCTTTGTCAGCATAATTTTCATATTCAACTTTCTCACGGTGCGCGCCCTTGAAAAGCGCCGCTGGGCTTGATCGGGAAAGGAGATACTGCTATGAAGATAAATACCAAAAAGCTTAAATACGGCACGGCAGCAATGGCGATAACCATTGCTGTGATAGTGCTGGTAATTTTAGTAAACGTAATAATCGCTCTGGCTTCGGACAGGGTGAACATGAACCTTGACCTCACTCCCAACAAGGACTTCGCCATCACCGACGAGACCAAGGATTACCTTGCTTCCCTGACGGAAAACGTGGAGATATGCACCACCGTGGACGAGGTGACCTTTCAGAATTCCGACAGCAAGTACATCAAGCAGGCGTACGAGGTGCTGAAAAAATATGCGGCGGGCAGCGACAAAATATCCCTTAACTTTGTGGATATGACCGTAAACCCCACCTATGCGGAGAAGTACAAGCAGTACTACAGCGGAAGCATTTCCGAGAACAGCATCGTGCTTTTCAATGAGGACACCAAGCGTATCAAGGTCATTTCCATAAACGACCTATTCAATACCGAGATAAACTACTACACAATGTCCCAGAGCATAGTTTCCTCAAAGGCTGAAAAGACCCTTACCTCCTCGATAATGTACATCACCGACCCCGACCCCAAAACTGCGGTTTACCTTGACATTATCACCGAAAGCGTGGTGGGCGGAAATGTTCAGTCCATGCTGGAGGACGACGGCTTCGAGGTTGTAAAGATCGACCCGCTTGCTGAGGAGATACCCGCGGAGGCTTCACTTATCGTTATAAACGCGCCTCTGAACGACTTTTCCGAGGACTTGGTGGACAAGCTCTACAGCTTTATGGAGAACGACGGAAACTACGGCAAAAATATGATCTATATCGCAAGCACGTCCCAGAACGCTACCCCGAATATCGACGCTTTCCTTGAGGAATGGGGCGTTAAGGTAGTGAGCGGAATAGTCAGCGACAGCAATCAGCAGAATATTCTTTCGGGTTCGGGAGGATACGGATTTATCACCTATATCGGCAGCAGCGGAACTATCTCTTCGGGAGACGGCGCGTCGGACAGCTACACAGGCGGCATACCCTCGGAGACACTGGAAAATCCCATTGCCCTGTCCTATATCAGACCTGTTGAGCTGCTTTTCGACCACAGAGGAAACGTTTCTGCGTACTCCCTGCTGAACACATCCGAGACAGGCTACGCTCTTACCGAGGAAATGACCCGCGAATATTCCGAAACCGGTGTAATGCCCGAAATCAAGGAAACGGCTATGCCTGTCATAACTCTTTCCAATAAGTATGTTTTCAAGAACAACGAGCAGCTTTTGTCAAATCTTATCGTTATCGGTTCCGACGAGATACTGAACAACGGCTACACAAGCCAGACCTATCTTAACAACGGAAATTATTTCATTTCCATAGTCAACAAAATTTCGGGCAAGGAAAACGGCATTGATATTATCGACAAGGATCTTTCGGGACAGACCTATCAGGCTACCGAAGCACAGCTGTCGGCAATGAGAGTATTGTTCATGTTTATCGTTCCCGGAGCGGCGGCTGTTGTGGGAATAGTTGTATGGCTCAGGAGGAGACATAAGTAATGAAGAAAAATATCAGGCTGATAATAATTATCTGCGTTATTGCGGCGGTTCTGGCGGGAGCGGTATTAGTGCTTATGAAAACCGCTCCGCAGGACGAGGAGCAGGAGGATACCGCGGAAGAGGTAACAACTCTCCTGCTGTACGACAAAGCTCCAAATGATATCGCAAAGCTTACAATTGAAAACGAGGGCGGCACTTATGAGCTTGTCCGCGTGGGCGATGGCGACGACGCAAAGTGGACGGTCATGGATATCGCAAACCTCCCGCTCAGCAGCAGCGTTATGACAAGGCTTCTGGACAATTCCGCGAGCCTTACCGCTCAGCAGACCGTTTCCGAAGCTCCCGAGGATATTTCCATATACGGTCTGGACGCTCCCTCGGCGACCTTTACTGCGGAGTTCTCCGACAGCGCAAAAACCGTTAAAAAGCTTCTTATCGGCAATCTTACCCCAGAGGAGACAAAGCGGTATGTTATGCTGGAGGGCGACCCCAAGGTCTATACCGTGTTCAACACGGCGCTGAACTGCTTTTTGCAGGACAAGTACGCTCTTATAAACAAAACCGTGTTCAGCGCGCAAATGGCTGCAAGCGCGGACGATACTACCGATTACACAAGGATAAACAAGCTTACCGTAAGCCGCGCCGACCTTGACTACGATATCGTTATTGAGTACGACGTCCGTCTTGACGACGACAGCAGCATGGTTGGAAATTCATCGACGTACGTTATGAGCGAGCCTGTTTTCCGCGACCTTAACCCCGAAACCTCTTCGAGTGTTACCGACGGGATATTCGGTCTTACCGCAAGCGACCTTGCCGTGCTCAATCCCAACGAGGAGGACATTGCTGCAAGCGGTATGGACGAGCCTGCCGCCGAGGTCACTGCCGAGGTGAACGGCGGAAGCAGTCTGCACTTCAAAATAGGAAACGAGTTCATTAACGAGGAGGGCAAAAAGGACGGCAGATACGTTCTGGTGGACGGAATAAATATCATCTATATTTTTTCCGAAAGCAGCCTGCCATGGCTGACCGTGAAGCCTCTGGATATCGTTACCACAATGTATACCAGCAATTATGTGTACGACCTTGATATGCTTAACATCACCTGTGACGGAAAGAAAATGAAGTTCAGTATCACGGGCAGTTCTGACGATTTTGCCGTAACTCTCAACGGTGCGGCTGTTGACGGAGACGCGTTCAAGAACCTCTACCAGTTTATCCTGCGGGCTCCCAGCAGCGAGCTTTATTTCGAGGACGTTTCCGCAGAACCGTCGCTTACGGTTGAGATTGTTACAAGAGACGGCGGGGGAGACTTGATAGAATTTATCTCCGACGGAAACAGGCGGGCTGTTGTCCGTCTTAACGGCAGATCAGAATATATCTGTCAGCAGTCCTACGTTGACAGGTTTATCAAGAATCTGGAGCTTTTTGAAAACGGCGAGGAGATAGTTCTGAACTGGTGACGCCTTTGGTGCAAATCCGGATATGGATAAAGGCACCGCCCAATTATGCAGATTTTGAGACAGAGACAGCTTTCGTCTCGGAAGCAAAATTTGCCGTCATTACTATAGACGGCGGCATGGATAAAGGCACCGCCTTTCGACGTGCTTTTTGACGCGAAAGAAGTATAATATTAAGGCTGTTGTATCAAAGCGGATTATGCACAATTATTCGGTGTTTCTTTGTGCGTAATCAACTAAAAAAAGCGGAAGAATTTTGCAGGTTTTTTATAAAATTCTGTTGAAATTGTGAAAATAATATGTTATAATTATTTACAAGAATAATATTTATTCTCATATTGATACGGAATCAGAACGCTTGCATTGACCGACGAGAAAAGGAGGAAACGCAATGGCAGAAAATAAAGCCGTTCAGGCAAATGAGGAAACCGCCAAGGAGAATAATTTTCTCCGCTATAAGGGATATCCTCTTGTAAGAAACAAGGACGAAATATATTACGGAAATATGAATGACGAATATGTTATCTGGATGCAGATAACAGAAAAGACAAAGATCGGCGACCTTGACGTGGCAAGCAGGGTCAAGATCTACAAAATGGCTACGGACGAGAAGCTTTCACCTATGGAGGCTATCAAAAAGCAGAGCGAGAAAAGCAGTCTTTACGAGGCTCTCGACATCGCTTACGCTTGGCTTTCGAGAAAATAAGTACGTAAAATTCGGCGGTTTTCGCCGCTATGCAAAAATCACAGGATTTCATGTGAAATTCTGTGATTTTTTTTGCAACTTCCTGTGAATTAATAAATTGTTATTGATTTATCAATAATTTGCACATTAATAATTATTTACAATTTGATATAATATTTATGATAAAATAGCGGAGAAGTTTTTCAGAATTTCTTTCAAATTTGAGTTTTGTTTATCTTGCTGCAAACTCAGCAGGGCGTGTTTTCCGGGCTTCTTTTCGGAAACCGCAGTGCTCGAAAGGGATGGTCATAAAATGGAAAATAACGGAGTTGTTGCTCTGGTCTCATGCGGAACAGACAGTAATTACAACAATTCGTTTGTGCAAAGCTTTGCCGATAAATGCACTGAGCTTGGTTTGCGCGTGCTTTGGTTTCAGTCTCTGTCAAATAAATACGACGGCGACGCCTATGACCTCGGTGAAATAAATATTTTTAATCTGATAAATTTTGATAAGATCGACGCGCTTGTGCTTATGTCAATCACGCTGGTGGATAAAGGCTCTGTAACGGAGGAGCTTGTTGCAAAAGCAAAGGAACACGGCGTTCCGGTAGTTTCAATAGATGAAGATATAGATTCCGCTTACTCGATCTCTCAGGGATATGAGGAAGCCCTGGAGGATGTTATACGTCACGTTATCACCGAACACGGAGCTAAAAATATAAAGTTTCTCGCCGCAATGAAAGGAAACGATGTTTCTGACGCAAGGGAAGAGGTTTTCCGCAGCGTTATGGCAGAGTACGGTCTCGAAGTGAACGAGGACAGCGTTGATTACGGATATTTCTGGTGGGCGGGAGCCAGCGACGCTGTACAGAGACACTACGATAAATTTCATTCTATGCCCGAAGCATTTGTCTGCGCCAATGATTCGATGGCTGTGGGCGTATGCTCAAAGCTGAACGAGCTTGGATATCTTGTTCCCGATGACGTTATTGTTACCGGAATAGACGGTATCCCGGAGGGCAATACCCATTTTCCGTCCATAACTACTCTTATGAGAGATATGCCGGGTGCTGCCGGAGTTGCCGCTAAGCGTATTTTACAGATTATTAAGGGAGAGATACCTCCCGTCGGCAGCGAGACCATAGCCGGAACAATACTGTACCGCGAATCCTGCGGCTGCGAGGCTGCAAGACTTACTACAGAGGATAATAAAATAAAGCGTGAGCTTTACGGTGAGATCGATCTGTGGAACGGATTTTCCGACCGCGTCGTTCTGATGTCGGAAGCGGCAACGGGAGGCTATTCCTTTGATGAGACACTTGAAAAAATCAAGCCTTTCCTCAAGGATCTGTGGACAAAGGAATGCTGGCTGTGTATCTGCGACGATTTCGTGACGGGTGTTGAAAGTCTGGAGGATGTTTACCTGTCCTATGATACATATCGTAAAAACGGATAC
>JAIEDQ010000146.1 GCA_029067895.1 Oscillospiraceae bacterium
CCTTTACGGCGTAATCAAGGAAGTCTCCCGAAAAGTCCTCGATAAGACCCATATCGCACTGATGTGTGATATCGGGAGAAATGGGAATATGTCCCAGAAGAGGTATGCCGTTTTCCTCGCAGACCGCGTCTATATGGCTTTCGCCGTAAATATAGATCTTCTTTCCGCAGTCGGGACACTGCACATAGCTCATATTTTCGACCACTCCCACAATGGGAATATTCATCATATTAGCCATGCTGACCGCTTTGTTTACGATCATTGCAACAAGATCCTGCGGAGAGGACACGATGACTGCGCCGTCCAATGGGATAGACTGGAAAACGGTCAGCGGAACGTCGCCCGTTCCCGGAGGCATATCAACGAACATATAGTCGATATCGCCCCATATAACGTCAGTCCAGAACTGTTTTACCACGCCCGCGATGATAGGACCGCGCCAGATAACGGGGTCGCCGGGGTTTTCGAGAAGAAGATTTACGGACATGATCTTTGTACCGCCGCGGGATACCGCAGGGAGGATACCCTCGTTTGTACCCTTTGCTCTGCCGCCGATGCCGAACATCTTCGGGATAGACGGACCTGTTATATCAGCGTCCATAACAGCAGTTTTAAAACCCTTGCGCGCAAAAAGAGTTGCCAGCATACCCGTAACAAGGGACTTGCCAACGCCGCCCTTTCCGCTTACAACGCCGATGACCTTGCCAACTTTGCTTTGGGAGTTTACCTGTTCGATCAGGCTCTGGGGCTCGGTTCTGCTGCCGCAGTTTTCACCGCATGAAGAACAGTCGTGTGTACATTCGCTCATCTTATCATTTCCTTTCGGCATAAATACAAATAGCTATAAAAAGTATTATACACCAATTTTTCCCGAATGTCAATGGAAAAATACTGTTTGCTGCGATTTATCCAGTTCAATTCTGCCGTTCAGAGCATTTTCATACAGCTCCTGCTCGCCGAAAACCTCTTCAATTGCCTGTGCGGGCTGAACGTCGTTTTCGTCGGTATAGCTTTGCAGCCACAGGCTTGTCATGTCGGTAACGATTTTATATCCTTTGATTGCATTGACCTTGCTGAGTTCACCGTTAAGCATGGTATAGCAGCTGACAAGCTGATAGGTCTTTTCGGTATCTATGCTTTCGACAATGCAAATAATTTTATTATTTCCGACAGAAGTTATAAAAACGTCACTGTTATCTGCCGACATAGCGTAAAAATTCCCTAAGTTCTCACAGGTTCTGCCGGTTACTGCCCATATGTTAGAATACTTTTCATTTTCTCCGTCCGTGCTGTATTTGTTATCCGAGGAATAAACTGTTTTTATAAAAAACTCCTCAACACCGTCGCCGTCGTAATCGTCCTTAAAAGTTTCAGCTATTTCCGCATCTGTGTAATACTGCTCCAATATCATTTCGGAGACTTCCTCATCGGTAAGCCTTGCTTCTTCAAGACGGACCGTTTTTTCAGCGGCAGCGTCAAGGTCGATTACAACGGCAGTGTCATCTTTCCAGCCGCTTTTGAGACCGTAGTTGGAAACGTAACGATACTCCCGTGCATCATTGTCCCAGAAAACATACCAGGGCGCAGGAGCCTGAGGCGCTGACTCCTCGATCATGAAGCCGTGAGTAACACCTCTTATTATGTATTCCTCATGCTTTTTGACAGGCTTGCCGTCCTCAAGGACGAAAATTTCCGCTCTCATAGTACTGTTGTTTACTCCGAAATTGGTCAGCATATGTATAAATCCGCTGTATCTTATTGCTTTGCAGCCTCCCCAAACGCCGCTGGAAACCACCTCTGCTGCGCCGTCCGAGCCGACAAACACCGCATAGTCGATATCGTTATAGGGATACGCCGACGCTCCGTCACTATGTCCCACCGAGCTGTAAACGATGAAGGCTTCTTTTTTGCCGTCCCCGTCAAAATCGTCACAGAAGCCCTCATTGAATACCGCCGTGATATTTCCGCTTTGGTCAAGCAGATAGCCGTCCTCAAAATACCGATCGTAAATGCCGTCGAGGTTAGCGGTTATCTCCGCAGAAGCTTCTTTAAAATTGTCGGTTTCAAGAACGGCGGACTTTGCCGCGTCAAGCATTTCTTTTGTACCGCCCTTGCGTATAAAGCTGTCCTCGCTGCGCGCAATAATAAAGTCGTCGATAGCGCATTCGTAATAGCTGCCCTCATATTTTTCCGCCTTTGGTTCATCATTCTCAGCCGATGCGGTTTCCGCAGCGGTCATTTCCTCGGAAGCTGTTGTTTCGGTTTTTTCCGCCGCAGTTGTTTCCGCAGAGGTCTGTATCTCCGTTGTTTCTTCGGAGGTCTGTTCCTCCGCTGTTTCCGTAAGCTCGGCGGCGACAGTATCAGCAGAAATTTCGGCAGTTTCCCCATTTCCGCAGCCCGCCAGCGCAAGTACGCATACGCTAAGGATCGCCGCGATTTTTCCGTATCTGTTCATGATCATCAGTTCCTTTAAACAATATTGATACTATTATACATTATTCTGTATAGTTTGTCCATATAAAACAAAAGCACGCATTTTTTTCGGTGGATAGATAAAAAACAGTGGACATTTTTCCGCAAATAATGTATAATATATATAATTAACCCCATAAACCGTCACGAAACGGCAAAAAAAGCACGGTCGGCAGAATTGCTTCCGCCGACCGCAGCTACAGAAAGGATATCACGTTTATGGCAGTCAATTTCATAGGAGTTACCGAAATAAACAGGGGACTTTCCGCGGATACCGCGGGATATATTGAAAAGTGCGAAAATATCTACCACCAGCGGCTTGCAGAGGCTGCCGAGAAAATATGCCTTGACGCGAAAGAGCGTCCGCTGGTTCTGCTTTCGGGACCGTCGGGTTCGGGCAAGACAACAAGCGCGCTCCGTATCGGAAAGCGTATCCGTGAGCGCGGAAAGAAAGTCCATATCATTTCCATGGACGATTATTTTCTCCCTGCGGACGCGCCGTCCATAAGAGACATACCACTTGACGAAAACGGCAGGGTAGACCTTGAATCCCCGCTGAGAATGGATATCCCGCTCTTTTCCGAGCATCTGGAAAAGCTGTTCCGCTGTGAGCCGATATCTGTGCCGAAGTTTAACTTCAAGACCCAGAGCCGCGTTTTCGGAGAGCCGCTTTGCAGACAAAAGGACGAGATCATCATTATCGAGGGAATCCACGCTCTTAACCCGCAGGTCACGGGAGATACCGACGATTTCACAAACTGCGTATACGTCAGCGTCCGCACCCGTATCATCTCGGACGACGACACCGTTCTGCACCCGCGGACGATACGCCTTATGCGCCGTCTCTGCCGCGACAAGCTTTTCCGCGGACGGAGCGCGGAGGACGTTTTTGCAATGCTCCCCGGCGTGACCCGCGGCGAGGATTTATACATAATGCCCCATAAGAGCCGCGCTCATTTCGACATAGACACATTCCTTGCCTACGAGCCGTCGGTCTACAGGGCAATGCTTCTGCCCGAGCTTGAAAAAGCTGCTGAAACAGGCTGTTTCGGTGAGGACTGCGGAGCGCTCATACGCACCATGAGCAGGCTTGCTCCCGCAGATATGGAAAGCGTTCCCGCCGATTCCCTTGTAAGAGAATTTATCGGAGGCAGCAGCTTCAGCTATTGAGTTTTTTCCATTGCCGCCGTCTTTTGCTCCTCGCATTTTTTCGCGTACTGCATTGAGTGGAAATTATACATTCTTGCAAGCTTGTTCCATGTTTTGTAGTCAACCTCGCCGCTGTTGCTTTCTCCTGTTACGGTCTGCATATTTTTAACAGCGTCGGCGGTCTTTTTTCCGTAAACTCCGTCTATCGTTACAGAGTCAACGTTTGAATAGTACTCCGCAATGGTGTTCAGCATTGCCTGCAAAATATAAACGGTATAGTTTTTTTCGCCCTCGCTTATAGAGTACGCCGAATCGGGAAAAGGAGTTATTGCCGCGCTTTCGTCAAAATATTCCTGAACGGCAAGATACACCTCGAAAAGAAGTTCCCACGTAGCGCGGTCAACCGTTCCCGTAACTGGAAGCCCGTATTCCTTCTGGAACGCTCTTACCGCTTCTGCCGTCTTATCGTCGTAAACTCCCGTGGGGATTACCGTAGGAATATTTCCGTTGGCTTGGGATATCGTTCTCAGGTATTTCTGGATTTCCGAGATGTGCGCTTTTTTTTCTTCTTCTGTATATGCCATCTTACACGCCCGCTTTCTATTCTATAATATATCCGGGGTACTGTCCCGGCTGCTTTACATACCCGAACCGCAGGTCGGAGTAAACGTCCGATATAGCGTCCCATGCGCCCGGACCCACAGAGCCCGTTACCTGAAGCCCGAACTGCTTCTGGAACTCGGTCACGGCGTTTCTTGTGATAGGACCGAAATATCCCGTTGCGCTTACGTCGGGTATGTTGGGATAGGTCTTATGGATATAGGAAAGATACTCCTGAAGCACCTTTACATAGGGACTTGTCATTCCCTCGGTGAGTACCGTTCCGGGGAACAGCACGGCGTTTTCTCCCTCCGTGTTTATGGGGACGTTCTCGACTATTCCCGCATATGCGCGGTAAAGATCGTCCCATGTGCGTTCGTCTACCGTTCCCGTTTGGGGAAGTCCGAATACCTGCTGGAACGAACGCACCGCTTCGGCTGTCTGCTCGTCGTAGACTCCCGTGCTTTCCACGGGCAGCACGTTCTTGTAGTACGCGCCGATAACCTCAAGATAGTACTGAATGTACTGGGTGGGGAAGCCCGTCGCGCCGATACCGACAGGTACGGTGAACTGTTCGGGAAGCTCCTGAAGCGTAAGTCCCTCGGAGTTGAGCTGGGACAGCTTCTTCACGCTGGTGTAGATATAGTTTATCTTGTACCATGTGGCTTTGTCCACAACGCCTGTCTGGGGAAGATTGAATATCCGCTGAAATTCCCGCACCGCGTCGGCGGTCTTGTCGTCGTAGGTAACGTCCACGGGGTATATTTTCGGTATGGCGGGATAGTTTGAAGATATCCTGTTAAGCTGTATTTCGATACGGTTCACGTCCGTACCGCCCGAACCTATCGTCAGGGGCGTACCCGGATAGGTGGGGATATTCGGTCTTATCGGAGCAGTCAAAATATTAATATCATCTCCGTAATAATATGTTATTATCTCGTAAGGCGTCATTCCCTGCTTGGCAAGATCCACGCTGCCCCACTGGTAAAGCCCCTCGCAGGTGACCTCGATACCGTCGCAGTAGGTGGCGAAAAGCGGTTCAACACTGCCCTGACGGACGAGATACTCGTCGAAGATATCGTCCACGATACGGCTTATGGGTTCAAAGATATCGCGGTTTTCCACAAAGGAATGGTCGTACTGGATAGAATTGGTAATATCAAAATCGTAGCCCTGAGAACGGTACCATTCGGTATATATCCTGTTCAGGGTAAAGGAAATAATTGCGTAAATATTCGCTCTCAGCGCGTTTTCGGGCCATGTTGGGTAAAGCTCGCTGGAGGCGACATTTTTTATGTAGTCGGGAAAGCTCACGGTAACGTTTGCAGCGTTCTGATTATTCGGACGCCCCAGATGTACCGTGACCGTTTCCGGAATGAACGGAACAGCTTCCGGCATATGCACAGACTCCTTTCATCAGCGGTTTTCGTTAGGGACTTCCGAGCCGTTCCGCTCAAATTCCGCAAGGGGAATGACCGACACGGGCTGAATGGATTTTATCGTATCGAATACGGGTACGGTAAGCTTGGGGATACTGTAAAAGCCTTTTTTGTAAACGCTGATATTGTATTCGCTGTAGGGTCTTTCGCTTGGGTCGGGGGACTCGGAAAAGGACTGTGGCGGCGCGGCAAGAGGAACTATGGGAGTAGTGCCGTTCTCGTCGGTTATGACCATTCCGATAAGGGAGTCCAAGCCGTCGGTCTGTTCGGTAATGATGACCGTAGCGTCCCTTACGGGGACAGCTCCCGAAGCGGTCGTGACCTCGATTTGCAGATAGCCCTGTCCGCTCATGTCGGGAGGATTTTCACTTGCAAAATTTTCTCCCGTATCCACCGAGGAAAAATCCGTGTTTTCATTGGGATAGCTTTCGTTTATCCTTTCGTCACCGGCGGAAGTGCCCGTATTGTCCGATTGTGAAGTCGGCTGACCTGCGGCGTTGTAGTTTCCCTGATTATGGTTGTTAGGCGGCTTCGGGGACGTTCCCGCAGCGGAGTTTTCGCTTCTAAGTATTTCCTCCGCGGTCGGGAATTTTGAGGACGCTGCCGTCGTTCCGGCAGATGACGGACTTTGCGTGCCTTGACGGTTTTGGTAGTCCGTCGGTATCTTCGGCATGGGCGGCTTTGAAAGGTCGCGGACGTTTGTCCTCGCCTCCGGCACAGAAACGCTTTGAGACTTCTGTTCTGCCGCGGCGTGAGCGGTATCGTCTTTGCAGACCTCTTTTGCTTCGCTTTGGACTGTCACGGGCGAAGTCTGAGCAGGCAGACGCTTTGTTTCGGGCTGAGCCGCCGTTCCCGAATCGGGTGTCTGAACCGTCTGCGCCTGCTGCGGAGCGGAAGCGGGCGGTTTGGGCTTGCTCTTGTATAATCTCATCATTTCCTCTTTGTACTTTTTTGTCATATCGTCAAGCTTGTTTTTATCCTGCATCATTTATCCCCTCCGGATATGTTTTTATATATAGATATTTCGGAGGAAAGCAAAATATGCTTACAAGCATTTCGGCAGGAAAAAATAATGGACGCGGCATGGGTAAAGGCTCAGCCTTTCGGAATTATTGCCGCAAAAATACAGATACTATTTCCGAAAAAAGTTTCGGAGGCTTTGCGGTGAAAAAATGGATATTTCTGATTTGTATTTTTTACGGTCTTGCCGCCGCTTATGTGTCGTCCCTGTTCGGCGTTGAGGCGGAGGCTTACGTCCCGCCCGCCGCAGAACGCCGCGATATGGGGTATCTGCCTGAAAAAAATATTGCCGACTACACCGAAAGCGACTATGAATTTATACGGGAGCAGACGGGTCTGGGACGTTCCGCGGTGAAGTCTCTTGCAGACCCCCGAAAGCTTCTGAAATATCAGGACAGATATTTCGGCGGCGCGGACTTTATCTGCGACATGAATTCCCCCATATCCTACGAGGAGCGTATCAACGGCGATCCCGCTCTGCTTGCTCCTCTTGAGGACGGCGATATACTTGTCACAAGCTCCTCCCATGTTCTAAGCTGGAGGAACGGTCATGCAGCCATTGTGGTGAACGCGGAAAAGGGCGTTACTCTCGAAGCGGTTGTGATCGGTTCAAACTCCAGAACGCAGAATATAAGCAAATGGACGCGCTACCCGAATTTTGCGGTGCTGCGCCTTAAAAATGCGGACAAAAAAGAACGCGCCGAAATAGCGCGTTCTGCAATGGAAAATCTTGACGATATTCCCTATAGAGTTACGATAGGACTTTTTCCCGCCAAATACTCGGAGCTGAACCTTGTTTCGGGGACGCAGTGCGCCCATCTGGTGTGGCTTGCCTACGCCGCGAACGGGTACGATATAGACTCAAACCACGGCTTGATAGTCACCCCTAAGGACATACTGGAAAGCGACCTGTTCGAGCGGGTGCAAATATTTGGTATGTCAGATCAGCCGTCCCGCTAAATTACCTCTCCGCCGTTTATCCGCAGACGGAACTTTATTCCGAGGAACTCCGCAGAGCGTTTGCACAGCATCATTCTCTGGAGGAATATCTCGAAATACTCCATCACCGAAGCAATTGTCGTATCTATTTGAAGCTCCAAGATAAGAGAGGTTTTGTCCGCACTGAAAAACAGGTCGGACTTTTCAACGGCGTAGTTCACGCGGTCGTGTATGTCGAAGCTTTTCATATCGGCGTTTCGGACACGGCTTCGGCGCACGTCTGTCTTGTCGGCGATTATAAGCGCGGCGGACACCGCGTTCAGCGGCTGGGCGGTGGACTCGTCATGATTGCCTATCGCCGAGATTATGGCGCATATCTCCTCCGCGGGCATATTAAGATTGTCCAGCAGACGGAAAGCCATTACCGCGCCGCTTTGAGCGTGGTCAATACGGTTTATGACGTTGCCGATATCGTGAAGATACGCGGCGATTTTTCCCAGCTCAATGGTGCGGGCGGGATAATTCAGCGTTGACAATATCATCTCCACCGTTACCGCGGCTTTTTCAACATGGGCAAAGGAATGCTCGGTGTATCCCTGCGCCTCGACCGCGGCGTCGGCGTTTTTTATATATGTGCGTATGTCGGGATTGCGGCAGATATACTCGTATGTTACAATACTGCTCATCTGTAAAAATTTCCTTTCTGCCGAACGGCGTCATGTCCTAATAACCAATAAAAGTATACTTTTTAATTGGTTATTAGTATTACTTGGACTTGACCTTAACCTTGACCTTTATCTTTCTTCTCACGGGCGCGCGGAAATACCGTTTTGTATATTTCAGGATTTTTTCTGCAAGCTTGTCGTTAAGGTCGTCCTCGTTCATGCGCCAAGCCCAGTTTCCGTTTCCGATGGTGGAGGGGATATTCATTCTCGCCTCGGAGCCCAGTCCTAAGAAGTCCTGCATCTGGATAACAGCAAGGTCGGAAACGCTTGCGTAGATCGTTCTTATCATGCCCCAGTTTGCGCCCTCCTTTTTGGAGAGAGCCATATATTTTTTCGCGAGCTTGCGGGTGGACTTATCCGCGCTGTTGTACCAGCCAAGAGCGGTGTCGTTGTCGTGAGTACCGATATAAGCAACGCTGTTCTTCACATAATTGTGTGGAAGATAGCTGCTGTCGTCGCCTCCGAAAGCAAACTCCAGCACGTTCATTCCCGGGAAGCCCGATTCCTTAAGCATTTTCTTTACCTCCGCGGTAAGGAAGCCAAGATCCTCGGCAACAAGGTTAACGTTTCCAAGAGTGGACTTTATCGCCTTGAACAGCTTCATGGACGGTCCGGGAAGCCATTCGCCGACTTCCGCCGTTTCGTTTCCGTAGGGAATGGCGTAGAAGCTCTCGAAGCCGCGGAAATGGTCGATTCGGGTCAGGTCGAACAGCTCTCCCGAATATTTTACGCGGGATACCCACCAGCTGTAGCCTGTAAGCTCCATGTAGTCCCAGTCGTACAGAGGATTGCCCCAGAGCTGTCCCGTGGGAGAGAAAGCGTCGGGAGGGCAGCCCGCAACATTTATGGGACGTCTGTTAACGTCCAGCATGAAAAGCTCGGGAGCAGCCCATATGTCAGCGCTGTCCATCGAAACGTAGATAGGCATATCGCCATAGAGCTTTATTCCCTTTGAATTTGCGTAGCGCTTCAGCTCGAAGTACTGCTCAAAGAATTTGTACTGAATGAACTTGACGCACTTTATCTCCTCCGCAAGACTTTTGGAATAACGCTCCATCGCTTCGGGGAGGCGCATACGTATATCGTTGTCCCATTCCGTCCACATTACTCCGCGGAAGTTCTTTTTCAGCGCGTCGAACATGGCGTAATCCTCAAGCCAGAAAGCGTTTCTCGTGCAGAATTTTTCAAAGTCTTGCAGCTTCTCCTCGTCCGCGGACGCAAAGAACGCCGTACAGGCTTTTTTAAGTACGATCTGCTTGAAGCTGTCAAGCTGTGCGTAATCAATAAAGTCCCGCTTTTTTTCGATTACCTGAAGATCGTGGTCGTCAACGCTTATCAGACCCTCGGCAATGAGAGCGTCAAGGTCGATAAGCAGGGGATTTCCCGCGAAAGCGGAGTAGCTTTGGTAGGGGGAATCTCCGAAGCCCGTAGGTCCTATCGGGAGTATCTGCCAGTATTCCTGACCGCTTTTTACGAGAAAGTCCACAAATTTTTTCGCCTGAAAGCCGAGAGTGCCTATGCCGTATCGTCCCGGCAAACTGGAAATATGAAGTAAAATTCCGCTGCTGTGCATAAACATCATTCCTTTGCAAATAATTAATATCATTATACACCATGTTTTCTTGATTTTCAAGCGTTGTGTATA
>JAIEDQ010000147.1 GCA_029067895.1 Oscillospiraceae bacterium
GAAGCTGAAGGACATGGGCGCGCGGAACGTACTGGTCTCAATGGCGGGGGACGGCGCGCTGCTCCTTGACGAGAACGGCAAAACTCACGTCTGCGGCGTGTGCAAGGGTACGGTTAAAAATTCCGTTGGCGCGGGAGATTCAATGGTCGCGGGATTTGTTGCGGGTTCGGAGCAGGGCGATTACGAATACGCCTTAAAGCTTGGAACAGCCGCAGGAGGCGCAACGGCTTTCTCGGACGGACTTGCGGAAAAAGCTTTGATAGACGAACTTCTTAAACAGCTTTAATTAAAATAAAATTTGATAGGAGGTATTTTTTATGCGCATAGTTGATTTACTGAAAAAGGAAAGTATCCAATTGAATGCCGCTCCGAAAAGCAAAGCCGAAGCAATTGATATGCTTGTGGACTTGCAGGTAAAGGGCGGAAACATCTCCGATAGGGAGGAATACAAAAAAGGTATCGTAGCCCGCGAGGAACACGGCTCAACCGCTGTTGGCGAGGGAATTGCAATTCCTCACGCAAAAAATAAGGGCGTTAAGGCTCCCTCTCTTGCGGCAATGATCGTCCCCGACGGCGTTGACTACGAGGCTCTGGACGACGAGCCGTCAAATATCCTGTTTATGATAGCCGCTCCCGAGGGAGGCAGCGACGTTCACCTTGACGTGCTTGCCCGTCTTATGACTGTTTTAATGGACGAGGATTTCCGCGCAAAGCTTCTTGCCGCAAAGGACAAGGACGACTTCCTGAAAATTATCGACGATATGGAATCCGAAAAATATCCCGACGAGCCGCAGGAAAAGTCAGCAAGTGCAGACGATGGAAAAATAAAAGTTCTTGCAGTAACAGCCTGTCCCACGGGTATTGCTCACACTTACATGGCTGCGGAGGCTCTTGAAAAGGCGGGCAAAAAGCTTGGCATTTCCATTAAGGTTGAGACCAACGGTTCGGGCGGCGCGAAAAATATACTTACCAAAGCCGAAATTGACGCTTGCGACGGAATTATAGTTGCCGCGGACAAAAACGTTGAAATGGCTCGTTTTGACGGCAAAAAGGTGATAATCACAAAGGTCTCGGACGGTATAAAAATTCCCGAGGAACTCATAAACCGCATTGAAGCGGGAGACGCTCCCGTTTACCACCACACAGGCGCAAAGGCGGCAGAGTCCTCCGATGACGGCGAAAGCTTCGGCAGAAAAATTTACAAGCACCTTATGAACGGCGTTTCAAATATGCTTCCGTTCACGGTTGCGGGCGGTATCTTCATTGCGCTTGCGTTCCTTATCGACAGTATCGCAGGCGCGCCCCAGGACGGCGATTTCGGTACGCACACGGCGGCAGCGGCTTTCTTCAAGACAATAGGCGGCTACGCGTTCAACTTTATGGTGCCCGTCCTTGCGGGTTATATCGGCAAGAGCATTGCAGACCGTCCGGGCTTCTTGGTGGGACTTGTTGGCGGCTTCCTTGCAACCACAGGCTCGACCTTTGCAAACGTTGCGGGGGACGTTCCCTCGGGATTTTTAGGCGCGCTTCTTGCTGGCTTTGCAGGCGGATTTCTCATGCTTGGCATTGAAAAGCTCTGCGACAATATGCCCAACGCTCTTAACGGCATCAAGCCCGTACTGATATATCCTCTTGCGGGTCTGGGAGTTATAGCAATCATAATGTGCGCGGTAAACCCGTTTATGGGTATGATAAACACAGGACTTTCAAACTTCCTGAACAGCATGGGAAGCAGCAGTAAAATAGTTCTCGGCTGTATCCTCGGCGGAATGATGTCCATTGATATGGGCGGACCGTTCAACAAGGCGGCGTATGTTTTCGGCACGGCGGCAATCGCTTCGGGCAGTTACGATATAATGGCGGCTGTTATGATAGGCGGTATGGTACCTCCCATTGCTATCGCGCTTTCAACAACGTTCTTCAAGAACAGATGGACAGAGGACGAGCGCAAGAACGGTGCGGTAAACTACATCATGGGTCTCAGCTTTATCACAGAGGGCGCTATCCCCTACGCGGCTTCCGACCCGTTAAGAGTAATTCCCTCGTGTCTCGTCGGCGCGGCTGTTTCGGGCGGACTTTCAATGGCGTTCGGCTGTACTCTTATGGCGCCTCACGGCGGTATATTCGTGTTCGCGGTTGTGGGCAACTGGGCAATGTATCTGGTTTCCCTTGCGGTAGGTTCAATAATCGGTATGCTTATGCTTGCGCTTCTTAAAAAGAAAAGAACAGACGCATAAAAACAGTATTTAAAAATCAAAATTTTTATAAGGAGAGATAATTATGGTATCAAAAACAGTAAAGGTAGTAAACGAACAGGGTATGCATATGCGTCCCGCAGGAGAGCTTGCAAAGGCAGTTAAGGCGCACCCCGACTGCGAGGTAACTCTCAACGCAAACGGCAAGAC
>JAIEDQ010000148.1 GCA_029067895.1 Oscillospiraceae bacterium
TTCTTGCGGTCGCAAGAGAGCAGAGCATTTCGGGAGCAGCCGAATCTTTGCACCTTTCCCAGCCAACGCTTTCAAGACAGCTTAAAGAAATGGAGGAGGAGCTTGGCAAGCAGCTTTTGATAAGAGGAAACCGTCGGATAACTTTAACGGAAGAGGGAATGATCCTGCGCAAGCGTGCGGAGGAAATCGTTGAACTTGTGAAAAAAGCGGAAAATGAAATTTCTTTGTCAGAAAGCGTTATAGCCGGAGATATTACAGTCGGCGCTGGAGAAACAGATGGAATCCGTTTTTTGATAAGGGCTGCCGATTCGCTGCAAAAAGAATATCCGCTGGTGCATTTTCACATTGTCAGCGGAGATATGGCTACTGTATTGGAGGATCTGGACCGCGGGCTGATAGACTTCGGATTGATTTTCGGCGAGGTTGACACATCAAAATATGAATATATCAGCGTGCCGTACAATGACATTTGGGGAGTGCTTATGCGGCGTGATTCACCGCTTGCGGAAAAGGAAACTATTTCGGCAGAGGATCTGATCGACAAGCCGCTTATTATTTCACGTCAGGCGTTTCAAAAAAAGGATTTCCATAATTTTTTTCCATGTGCACCAGACAAGCTTAATATTGCCGCCACATATAATTTGCTTTTCAACGGTTCTCTTATGGTCGAGGAGGGCATGGGATATGCTATTTGTTTTGACAAAATTATAAATGTGTCTGGAAAAAGCAGCCTTTGTTTCCGTCCGTTACAGCCTAAAATTGAAGCAAGCATGAGTATTGTTTGGAAAAAATATCAGGTCGTTACCAAAGCGGCGGAAAAATTTTTGCAGAAACTGAAAGATAAATGCTGATCGCACATTGTAATTTTATTTAAAATTTGTTCTCATAAGATAATAAACAGCGGTATCACATCAATAATACCGCTGTTTATTACATTTTAGGTATTAAGTTTTACGATTTTTTTGAGTTCTGATTTTATTTGATTAACCAAATCAGCCGTTTCTCTATCATAGTCTGAATAATAATCCTCATCCTCGCTGTCATTATCTTCGGTAATGTTCCGCTTGCTCTGTCTTCTGTTGAACAAACTTTACGGTACAAAATGAAAACAACCGAGGAAATTGACTAAAAAGAAAATGCTCCCCTTTTGTCGGACAATGTGGTATAATAGAAATATACCAAAGTCTAAAAAATGGGAGCATAATTATTTCTGAACGAAATTTTTTAAATATTTCCCGCACATATTCCACAATTCAAACGTTATACATTATGAGAGGAGGTTTTCACGCAGTGGAGGAGCTAACAAAAACTTATGATAAGATATACCGCTTCTGCTTTTATAAGGTAAGAAATTCAGCCGCTGCGGAGGATATAGCTCAGGAAACCTTTCTCAAGTATTTTGCGCAAAATACAAAAATAAAGCGTGGAGAGGATATGGCATATCTTTACACGATAGCAAAAAATCTCTGCATTGACTATTTCCGCAAAAAGCAAGCCGAAGAGCTTCCCGAGAATTATCCATCGGAGGAATTTTCCGAAAACAGCGACACTAAAATAGCAGTCCGCGCGGCTCTCGAAAAGCTGGACGAACGTCATAAGGAGATAATTCTTCTGCGGTACTTGGGCGGAGCGTCGGTAAACGAAGCCGCAAAAGCTATGGGTATATCAAGATTTGCGGCGTACCGCCTTGAACGTGCCGCTCTTGCGGAAATGAAATATTATTTGAAAGGAGCGCTGTAGTATGAAATTTAACATAAAAAAAGAACTCATAGAAGCCTTTATACCTCCTGAACCCCAAAACAGAGACGGCTTTTTAAAGTCCCTGCCGTACCCCAAGCTGACATATCCCGAATTTGTAATGTCGCAGATATGCTATATACGCAAAAGAGTGTGGCTTGTTTCGATAATTATCCTGCTTGCGGGAATAGGGACGGTCTGCATTATTCCCGACAGCAGAATGGCGCTTGTGTGGACAATTTCGGCTCTTATCCCGCTTTTGGCAGTATTGACGGCGGCGGAAATTTCCCGTTCCGATATTTTCGGAATGTCTGAAATAGAAGCGGGATGCAGGTTTGCTCTGCCGCAAGTTATAGGTGCAAGAATGATAATTCTCGGTATCTGTAATTTTGCGGTAATCGCCTCTGCGACTGTTATTTTGGGAATCTTTTCCCCTTTCGGTATCGCAAGATCCGCCTTGTATATACTTACGCCCTATGTTTCGGTAAACGGTATTTCCCTTGCGATATTCGGCAGGGTAAGAGGTCAGGACGGCGTTTATTTAAGCTCGGCTGCGGCTTTGGCAGTAAGTCTTGCCGGCGTTATACTTTCCGGAAAGGAGTTTTCCGGCGGAATGTCCGCAAACTTTTTTATGACGGCTGTATGCGCCGCCGGAGTGATATTGATGATCGTACAAAGTAAAAAAATATTGGTCGGAAAGGATAATTATTATGGAATTAAAGATTGACCGCGTTACAAAAAATTACGGCAGCAAAATTGCCTGCGACAGACTTTCAATAACGCTCGGAAAGGGAGTTTACGGACTTTTGGGTGCAAACGGCGCTGGAAAGACCACGCTTATGCGCATGATGTGCGGTATTCTAAACCCCACGTCGGGTACAGTTTCCTATGACGGCATAGACGTTTCCCGCGAGGAATACCGCGATATTCTCGGATATCTGCCCCAGGATTTCGGGTACTATCCCGAATTTACAGCGCAGGATTTTATGATGTACATTGCCGCATTAAAGGGTATACCAAAAAGCAAGGCGAAGATAAAGACCGACGAGCTTCTTGAAATGGTGTCCCTGAAAAACGAGGCGAAAAAGAAAATAAAAACCTTTTCGGGAGGAATGAAGCAGCGTCTTGGTATTGCGCAGGCTCTGCTTAACGACCCGAAAATACTGGTGCTGGACGAACCAACCGCAGGACTTGACCCAAAGGAGCGCGTGCGTTTCAGAAATATTATTTCCAGAATGGGCGCGGACAGAATAATACTTCTTTCCACACATATCGTTTCGGACATTGAGCATATTGCGGACACGATACTTGTTATGAAAAACGGTCAGCTTATCCACGAGGGCTCGCTGGAGGAAATTATTACGGTAATCAGGGGCAAGGTCTGGGAGTGTACCGTTCCGCAGAAAATTGCGGACGAATTTACAGTCAAGTACCCTATTATCAACACAAGAAATGCGGGAGATGAGATTTTCCTGCGTCTGGTGTGTGATAATAAGCCATGTGAAACTGCCGTAAATGCGGAGGCAACGCTGGAGGACTTGTATCTCTATTATTTCAGCGAAGAGGAGAAAGGCGAATAAAAATGTTTTTCACACTTTTAAAATACGAATTTAAAAAACTTTTCAAGAAAAGATCCGTATGGATAATCGTTATTATCAGTGCGCTTTGCATACCGATAAGTCTGCTTTTTAATCTGATTTTTTACACTGTTACGATAGATACCGAGCGCGGCAGCCTGTCGGGACAATATTTAGCTGTTTTAAAGGCTGATATAGCGCAGGACAAAGAACTTTCCGGCAGACCGATAGATGATGATTTTATTTCATTTTTACAGGAAGCAGAAAAGGTGTCGGAGATCGGAGAAAGCTATGATAAAAATTCACCGGAATATATCAGATATATCAGAGCCTACGACAATGCGCAAATGTATGTAACAGATACTTTGAAGATGAGCTATTCCGACCCCGCAGATATGACTGCCGAAAATTTTTATAAGATGCGTTCGGAATATATGGAGGAAGAATGGGATTACTACCTGCTTGACGAGAGCGCAAAGAAGTATCTGAAAGCTATGGACGAAAAAAACTCAAAGCCTTTTACATACCGCTATTGCTCGGCATATGACATTATAAGTATGGGAATATCAATTGGCGGAGTGCTGCTGGTTTTTGCAGCGGCGATATGTGTCCCCGGAATTTTTGTCGAGGATAAGCGGACGAGAACAGACAGGATAGTTTATTCCTCAAAGCATGGCAAGACTTTGGTTTACGGTGTAAAAACCACTGCCGCGGCGCTTTTTCTTATAGCGGATTTCCTGCTTGTTGCCGTTATAACGGTAATTACAGCTGCCGCTTTTTACGGACTGGAAGGCTTCGATGCGCCCGTCCAGATGTTTGAACTCATGTCAGCAATGAATCTTACCTGCGGTGAAGCCGTACTGATACTGGCGGGCATGGGTATTGCCGAGGGACTGATACTTTCGGTTATGTGCATGATAATTTCCGAATTTACTTCAAGCGGAACGCCTGTAATTGTTACGCTGCTTGTAATGTTCATGACGGGAAGAATGATCAATTTTGAACCGTCGCATAAAATTCTTATACGCCTCTGGGATATTCTTCCTTCGCAGATAGCTTTTTACTACAATGCTTTTTCGGTGAAGCTTTTCAAGGCTTTTGGCAGATATTTTTTTGCGTATCAAGCCGCTCCCGTGATATATCTTGCTGTTTCGGCAGTATTGATATGGGTTGGCTATATGCACTATAAACGTTATCAGACAAAATAAAAAACTTTCGGGAGGTTATTATGAATTTATTTTTTGACCTTGCAAGCTATGAATTTAAAAAGATCCTATGCAGAAAACGTACTGTTATCGTGCTTACGCTTGTTGTGCTTATAGGAGCGTTAAGCGTTTTCGGCACGATAATCGGAAATTATTACTACACGGACGAAAACGGAAATGATATAGCTGTTTCAAGGTATGACGAGGAAATGATCGACCGCCGATACGGTGAGGAGCTTTCGGGACGCGTTATTGACGCAGACCTTATTATGGAAGCTGTTGAGGCGTACAAACAAGTGCCTCTGAACGGAGACAGGCATTACTCCGATACAGAGGAATATCGGAATAATGCACGGAAATACAGCGCAATTTACGGTATTGTAAGAAGAACCTTTGATTTGAACGGTGTGGAGGATTTTCAAAAGCTTACCCGAGAACAAGCGGAGCAGTTCGACCGGGTACGCAGAGAAAACAGGGAATATGTTATCGAAAATTCCAAAATAAGCAAAAATATGCGGACGTATTGGCAAAAATGTCTTGACGAGTCTCCCGAGACCTTGACTTACGAGGAAAGCGGCGGCTACTACAGATTTGTAACTATCATGTACACAACAGCGATGATGGCAGGCGCGGCTATCGCGATAATTCTTTCTGGAATTTTCTCCGAAGAATACACAAGCGGCGCGGACTGTCTGATACTGTCCTCAAAACACGGTAAGGGACTTGTTATAGGCGCAAAGCTTTTTGCTGCTTTTGTAATATCGGCAGTACTGATAATCCTGCTTACTGCCATAAACTATGCCGAAACAATGATAGTCTGGGGTACAGGCGGCGCTGACGCTCAGTTGGTACTGATGGGAAATATTTTTCCGTACGCAATTACCATAGGTCAGAGTGCGCTTTTATACTCCATGTGCGCGCTTGCAGCGTGTCTGCTTTTTGCAGCAATTACCGCCATGCTTTCGGCAATGTTAAAAGCACCCTTCAACACTATTGTGATAATGGCGATACTTCTCATAGCGCCTATGTTTATAAACGTACCCAATGAAGCTCCGGTATGGGTTCTTACTCTTAACAATCTCCTGCCAACCAATATGATGGCGTTCTGGGGAGCAATGTACAGCTATCAGTACGAAATATTCGGCTTGATAATCCCGCCGTATGTTTTCATACCTATATTTGCGGCGGTGGCTTCATGCGTTTGCGTGTACTTCTCATATAGAGCATTTAAGAAACATCAGATAAGTTAATAAGGCTGTCCAAAAATACATTCAAGCTCCGACGACGAATCGAAAATCACATCTCCGACCGCAATACCATCATATAAAAAGCTTTCGTCAAGCACAATGGGATTTGACACATCGGAGTCACTTAACCTTGTCCCGTCAACGACCTCCGGTTCAAGAAAGCTGCCCGGTTCGATAACAAAATATGTAATGTTCAACTTTTCATCTGAATTATTTTTTGACAAATACATTCGCTGGATTCCTAATACTGCGACCTCTGCGTCTGTTTGTGAACGGAGTTCATCGTATATTTCGGAATTCAGATCGGATACCGTTATCAGCTTTTCCGCAGAATCACTCAGAAGAAATAATCGGCATTAATATTGTCGATGCCCGATATTACCAATCTGCCCAATCCCTCTACTAATCCTGTTAAAAACAATACCATAAACACCAGCAGCGTAATGATGAGTTCAATAAGAATATACTTCTTTTTATTGTAAATCAATTCTTTCAGTACCAAATTCACAATCAAACTCCGCCTTTCACAGTTTATCCTTTGCAAACGCTCTCTGCCGACAGTATAGCTTCTACCTCCGCCCGCTTTTCAAAAAGAACGCAGCCACCGCTGTGCTCTCCCGTAAGAATACTCTGATCGCGCAAAGACATGAACAACGGAGAACGGAGCGCTTCCCGCAGAGCCGTATCCTTTACGTTTATATCCGAATAAGGCGAAAATGGACAAGGCTCTGCTCCGCCGTGAGAGTTGATATGAAAGAATCCGCGTCCCGCCGCAAGACAGCCGCCCGCGCTTTCCTCATCACCGGGGAACGAAACAAAAATCATATCCGGATATTCTTCGCGCATGGCAGCAAGGCGTTCGCTTAAATATTCGCGCTCGCTGTTACCCGGAGCGAGGGAACTGCTTTCCTCCGACACAGGCACGAACTCCACATATATCACGACCTTGCAGCCGTCGCTTTGCAGATCGTCAAGAAACGCGTCATCTGTGATCTCGCGCAGATTTTCTGTAGTCATAGTGATCGAAGCACCGAAAAACAGGTGCTTTTCCCGAGCGCTTTCCATTGCTTGTTTCAGCTTGGTATAAACTCCGCTGCCGCGCCGCTCGTCTGTTTTCTCCCGCTTTCCCTCAATACTGAATACGGGCAGCAGATTGCGCTTTTTGTCAAACAGATCTATGTACTCATCGTCTAAAAGCGTTCCGTTTGTAAATATCGGAAATATAATGTTCGGATAATCTCCCGCCGCTTCGATAACGTCTTTGCGGATAAGCGGCTCGCCGCCCGCAAGAAGAATAAAGCTTATACCAAGCTCACTCGCCTGTGTAAAAATACTTCTCCAATCATCGGAGGTAAGCTGATCGACAGGAGCGCAGTCAGTACAGGCATTGTTATGCCGCGCATAGCAGCCTGCGCAATGGAGATTACAGCTGCTTGTAATGCTTGCTATCAAGAACGGCGGGATATTTTCGCC
>JAIEDQ010000149.1 GCA_029067895.1 Oscillospiraceae bacterium
CTGCATAGGAGACGATCTCTATCAGCTTAGCGACGGAAAAACAGCAGTGCTCCTCGGCGGAAAGGCATATTCCGACGGAAGCAGCGGCTTGTCTCGCGGCACAGACGAACTGATCCCCGAAAAAATGTATACCGTAAAGCTATGCGCTCTGACAGCATTTTTTATGCTGGCGGCGGCTTCGGTATTTATACTCCTTATCAAGGTAAAAATGAAAAAAGCAAACAAATTGCAGCACTACACGGGTATCGGCATTATAACGACGGGTCAGGCGGCAAAAATAATTTCCGTGGCAGCCGTGTTGGTGCTTACCTCCTTTGCCGCAAGAGAAGAGACTTACGGACTTTCCAAATCCGTTGGGGTTTACGCAGGTATCGTGCAAATCGTATGTATAGCGGTATGCGTTCTTACCGCGCTTGTTTCCGCATACACACTGCTTGCAAAAAAGCCTGCAATGACGGATAAATTCCGATATGCCTTAAATATCGCAGGCAATGCATTAACGGTATTTGTCATTGTTTATTTTGAGATGTATAAATTCTGGGGTTGCTGATTTAAGCCGAAAGTTTTTTCCGTGATTATTTTCTAACAGTTCGGAGAATTTTATCCGGACTGTTGTTTTTTTGTCAGTTCGCTGCAAGACACCGAGCATTATCGGGATAAGCATAATTATATAAAATAATAAAATCATATATTGACAAAATAAGCGAGTATGGTTATAATTAAAATAAAAAATTTACAGGGCTTAGGGAGGATCATCATGAACATTTCAAATATAGCCGCACATGGCTCACCCAAAAGCAAAATGGTCTTTCACGAGGACGAACAGAGCCTGCATATAGGAACTCTTGACAAGCACTGCTATTTTATTCCGTTTTCACCGAAACAAAACCCTTTCGCGGACAGAGAGCTCTCCGACCGTTTCGAGCTTCTGAACGGCGAATGGGATTTCAAATATTACGACAGCATTATAGATATGGAGGACGATTTTACTTCCGTTCCCTTTGAGAAAAAAATACCCGTACCGTCCAACTGGCAGCTTCACGGCTATGACAAGCCTCAGTATACGAACATATGCTACCCTATCCCCTACGACCCGCCGTACGTTCCCGACGATATTCCCGTTGGGGTTTACAGACGCATTTATAATTACGCTCACGACGGAATGGACAGGATACTTGTTTTTGAGGGCGTTGACAGTTGTATTTATCTTTATGTAAACGGCGAATTTGTTGGGTATTCGCAGGTGTCTCACAGCACGTCGGAATTCGACGTAACGCCGTTCCTCCATGAGGGTGAGAACATTGTTACCGCCGCTGTTCTTAAATGGTGCGACGGTACTTATCTGGAGGATCAGGACAAATTCAGACTGTCGGGAATTTTCCGCGACGTTTATATTTTGTCACGTCCGCAAAAAAGGCTTGAAAATTACATTGTAAAAACCTTGCTTTCGGAGGATTTTTCCTCTGCGGAGCTTGTTTTCACCGCTTTCGGCTCGGACGTTTCGGCAGAGCTTTCCGACAGTCGCGGCAATAAAATTGCGTACTTCACTGCGGCGGACGGAAAATCCGCTTCGGTGCATATAGATTCCCCTATCTTATGGTCTGCGGAAAAGCCTTATCTGTACAGCTTAACTATTTTCGCGGGGGACGAAAAAATCGGCGAAAAGGTGGGATTCCGCAAAATTACCGCGGAAAACGGCGTTGTAAAAATTAACGGCAAGGCGGTAAAATTCAAGGGCGTAAACCGTCACGACAGTTACCCCGACACGGGCTACTATGCTTCTGTGGAGCAAATGAAAAAGGATATAGAGCTGATGAAGCGGCATAATGTCAACGGCGTGAGAACTTCCCATTACCCCAACTCTCCGCTGTTTTACAAGCTTTGCGACGAGTACGGTCTGTATGTTATCGACGAGGGTGATATGGAGTCCCACGGCTGCGTGGAGGTCTACAACGATTTCAAGTGGAGCTGGGAAAACGGCTACAACGGAATTGCTCTTCTTGCTTCCGACGAGCGTTTTAAAAAAGCCATAACCGACCGCTCGGAAGCTCTTGTCAAGCGGGATATAAACCGTCCCTGCGTTGTGTTCTGGTCTCTTGGCAACGAGAGCGGCTACGGCGCAAATATGCTTGCGGCGGCGGAGCTTGTCAAGTCCCTTGACGATACAAGGCTGCTCCACTACGAAAGCACACACAAGCTTGACGATACTCCCGACGATATTCTTGACGTGGTATCACAAATGTACACCTCGCCCGAAGATATGCGGAAATTCCTGCAAAACGAGAAAGAAAAACGTCCCTTTATGCTTTGCGAATACTGCCACGCTATGGGCAACGGTCCCGGCGATCTGGAGGATTACCACAATATTTTTTATTCGCACGACCGCTTCTGCGGCGGCTTTATCTGGGAATGGAGCGACCATGGGTGTATTCTCGGATATACAGAGGACGGCAAGGCGAAGTACGGTTATGGCGGAGATTTTAACGAAAAGCACAACGACGGAAATTTCTGCATGGACGCACTGACCTACCCCGACAGAACGCCTCACACGGGACTGCTGGAGCTGAAGCAGGTTTACCGTCCCGTCCGTGTGGAAAAGGAAAACGATAACGGCAGCTTTATTTTTAAAAGTATGCTTGAATTTGAAAATGCGGGAGATATTCTCGACTGCCGCTATGAAATAACCTGCGAAGGCGGCTGTCTTGGGTCGGGTACGCTTGACTTCTCCGTAGAACCAATGGACAGCACGAAGGTTTATGTTCCGCAGGCGGGACAGAAAACCGACAAGGAAACCTATATCCGCTTTATCTTCACCGCAAAGGAGGACACTCTTTTCTGCGAAAAGGGTTACGAGGTCTGCTTCGATCAAGTACGTATCGGCGGAGTTTCAGTGCCGAAAGCAAAGGCATGGGACGGTTCTCCCGCCGAATTCGAGGACTTGCCGCTTTTCGTCAATGTAAAGGCAAACGGAGTTTCCTACCGTTTTAACAAACGGCTTTCGGAATTTGATTCCATAACGGCAGACGGAAAGGAAATACTTGACAAGCCAATGGAATTCAACTTTTTCCGCGCACCCGTTGACAACGACGTTATGAAGTGGGACTGGTACAGAGCGCACCTTAACGACCACACTGTAAAAAATTACGGTGTGACCGCCGCGAAAACCTCCGACGGCGTTGAAATTTCCCTCCGTCAGTCCTTCGGCTGGAGCATACATCAGCCCATTGCTTATATGGATACGGTTTACACGGTCATGAACGACGGCGCACTCCGCATTAAATGCAAGGCGGAATTTTCAAACAAGGTAACGTTTCTGCCAAGGTTCGGCATACGGCTGTTTGTTCCGAAAAGCTTTGACACTGTGGAATATTTCGGCTACGGACCTTATGAAAGCTACATCGACAAGCATCAGGCGAGTTATATGGGTAACTTCTCCGCGCTTATCGGAGAAATGCACGAGGATTATATCCGTCCGCAGGAAAATTCCTCCCATTACGGCTGTAAGCATATGACCGTTACGGACGGAGAAACAAGGATAAAATTCACGTCTGAGGAGGACTTTTCCTTTAACGCCTCGGAATACACACAAGAGGAGCTTGCCTCAAAGCGGCACAATTTTGAACTGAAAAAGTGTGAAAGCAATGTCATCTGCGTGGACGGCAAAATGGCTGGAGTCGGCTCAAACGCCTGCGGACCTGCGCTTGCGGATAAGTACCGTCTGCCGCTGCCTGTTATCTCGGATGAATTTTATATTCAAATATCAAATTGAAAGGAGTTTGAACAATGTTAAAGAAAGCAATATCATTTTTTACGGCTGTCCTTATGCTTATGTCGTTATCGGCGTGTTCGGTGTCGGGAGGAGGAAGCTCCGCTTCGGCGGCAAGCGAAAAAAACTCTCCCACAGCTCAGGAGGTCGCCAAAAAAATGGGTATAGGTCTCAACCTTGGCAACACCATGGAGGCTTACAACGCGACCAATTGTGAAAAGATAACATACGAGTGGATACCCGTTGTGGGAAACAACACTCCAAAGGATTACGAGACCTGCTGGGGCGCTGTGGAAACAACGCAGGAGGTCATCGACGGCATAAAGGCGGAGGGCTTCGATACCGTAAGAATACCCGTTTTTTGGGGAAACATGATGGAGAACGACGGAAAATATACCATAAATTCCGATTACATTGCAAGAGTTAAGGAGATCGTGGATTACTGTCAGAATGCGGGTCTCTACACGGTAATAAATATTCATCATTTCGACGAGTTTATTATCCGCCGCAATTCCACCGAGGACTGCGAAAAAATATTTACAAGCTTATGGAAGCAGATAGCGGAATACTTCAAGGATTACCCCTATACCGTAGTATTTGAGGGATACAACGAATATCTGGGCGGCAATCAGTTCGACGGAAACGGAAATCTTGCGGAGCTTTCCAAGGCGGACGCTTACGAAATGACGAACACATTAAATCAGGCGTTTGTGGACGCGGTAAGAGCTACGGGCGGAAAAAACAAGGACCGCGTGCTTATCGTTTCGGGCTACTGGACGAATATCGACAACACCACTTCCCCCGAATTTGTTATGCCTAAAGACAAGGTAAGCGACAGGCTTATGGTATCGGTGCATTATGTTGACAACATGATGTAC
>JAIEDQ010000015.1 GCA_029067895.1 Oscillospiraceae bacterium
GGAGGAATCTTTTATTATGCCGGTAAAGTATATTTTTGTAACGGGCGGAGTCGTTTCCGGTCTCGGAAAAGGTATCACCGCCGCTTCTCTCGGACGTCTGCTCAAAGCGCGGGGCTACAGGGTCACTATCCAGAAGTTCGATCCCTACATAAACGTTGACCCCGGTACTATGTCCCCCTATCAGCACGGCGAGGTTTTCGTTACCGACGACGGCGCGGAGACCGATCTTGACTTGGGTCACTACGAGCGTTTTATAGACGAGAACCTGTCGGTGAACTCAAACGTTACTACCGGTAAAATATACTGGACAGTCCTCAACAAGGAACGCCGCGGAGACTATCTGGGCGGCACTGTTCAGGTTATTCCCCACATCACAAACGAAATAAAAGAACGCGCTTACCGCGTGGGCAAGGAAACCAACACCGACATAGTTATCACCGAGATCGGCGGAACTGTGGGCGATATCGAGTCCACGCCTTTCCTTGAAGCTATAAGACAAGTTGTCACCGAGGTAGGCAGGGAGAACGCTATCTATATTCACGTTACCCTTGTCCCCTACATCGCAGGCTCGGAGGAGCTTAAATCAAAGCCTACCCAGCACTCCACAAAGGAGCTGCTTTCTATCGGTATCCAGCCGAATATTATCGTATGCCGCTCGGAAAAGGAAATTCCCGAAGATATGCGGAAAAAGATCGCTCTTTTCTGCAACGTTCGCAGCGAGGACGTTATCCAGAACCTGACCGCTCCGTCCCTGTACGAAGTGCCTATCTGGCTTGAAAGAGAGGGCCTTGCCGACGTTGTCTGCCACCATCTTGGTCTGGAAAACCGCAAGCCCGATCTTTCCGAATGGACGGACATGGTCAACCGCGCAAAAAATGCTGTTAAAAAGGTCACTATCGGACTTGTGGGCAAGTACGTTGTACTTCACGACGCGTACCTTTCCGTTGCCGAGGCTCTCCGTCACGGCGGTATCGTAAACGACGCGGAGGTTGACATCAAGTGGATTAATTCCGAGGAGATAACCCGTGACAACGCCGCTGAAATGCTTAAAGGCTGCGACGGAATCATAGTCCCCGGCGGCTTCGGCGACCGCGGCATTGAGGGTATGATCGAATCAGTTCGGTACGCGAGAGAAAATAAAGTCCCCTACTTCGGAATTTGTCTCGGTATGCAGATGTCCGTTATCGAGTACGCAAGAAACGTCCTCGGTCTGGAGGGCGCTAATTCCACAGAGTTCGGCGATACGCCCTACCCCGTTATCGACATTATGGAGGATCAGAAAACCATTACCGAAAAGGGCGGCACAATGCGTCTGGGACTGTATCCCTGCAAGCTTGCGGAGGGAACGATCTCCGCGCGGGTTTACGGCGAGCCGCTGATCTATGAGAGGCACCGCCACCGCTGGGAGTTCAACAACGCGTTCCGCCAGCAGTTACAGGACGCGGGACTTACTATCGCGGGAATTTCCCCCGACGAGAGACTGGTCGAGATCGTAGAGATAAAGGATCACCCTTGGTTCGTGGGAGTGCAGTTCCACCCCGAGTTCAAGTCCAGACCCAACAAGCCCCAGAAGCTTTTCGCGGACTTTATCCGCGCATCGCTTGCTTCGCAGGAAAACTAAAAATAATTATTTTCGTGACGGACGCGTCCGTATCGACACAAGAAGCTTGCATCGTGATTGATGTAAGCTTCTTTTTGTACGTTCCGAAAAAAATTTTTTATATCCGCTGTGAAAACAGGTTTCCAGATTGTCTAATAAAGTGAAGGGAGGAGATAATGTGAAAAACGGCGCCGAAAAAACCGAAGAGCTCTTCAAAAAATACGGAGACGAAATTCTCCGAACCTGTATGCTGATACTGCGCAACCGCGCTCTTGCGGAGGACGCGGCTATGACCGTATACGAAAAAGCTTTCTCAGCCTTTCGCGGCTTTCGCGGAAAAGCGTGCTTCCGAGGGGAAGCTTCCGAAAAGACATGGCTTATTCGTATAGCGGTGAACGTCTGCCGCAATATACTGAAATCCTCCGCCTATAAGACAAGCGCGGCGGGTGAGATACCCGATACCGTTTCCGAAAGGGACGAGTATTCCGCCGCGGAGACAAAAGCCGCCGTTTCGCAGGCTCTCATGTCCCTGCCCGACATATACCGCGAAGCCGCCGTGCTGCACCTGTACAACGGCTTTACCCTCAAAGAGGCGGCGAAGCTTGCGGGCGTGAGTCAGAGCGCGATGACGTTCCGTGTCAGCAAAGCGAAAGAATTACTGCGAAAAGCATTGGAGGAGTGTTATTATGACCGATCTTAAAAATGTTATAGACAAGGAGCTTGAAAGCATGACCTTCAATGAACTGAGGAACAGGAGGTCAATAAAAATGAAAAAGAATTTTAAATTTAAAAAGGCAGCGGCTGTTTGCGCGGCTGCGGTGGCGGCGGCAATGCTGCTTGCGGTGTCAACCTCGGCTATGGGACTTTGGAGCATTTCCGACCTTATAGGCAGGGTTTTCCCCGAAAGGAATGAGGAGATACAGCCCTACGCATTTTCTTCGGAAATAAACGAGGGTTCTACAAATCAGTTTAATTTTTCGGCAGGCAATTTTATCTGCGATGGAAATACTCTTATAACGGAATTTATAGTTACAAAAGCCGACGGCAGCGAATTTACACAAGCGGACTTTACGTCTCTTTCCTTTAATGACAAGCTGATCTTCCCCGATATACCCGGCATGGACGGCGAAGTCTGGAGCGGCAGCGCAAGCACGCAAGTCAGCGACGACGGGCTTTCATGGATCGTTACCCGCACATACAGCCAGCTGCCCCGCGCAATAAAATCGGGAGACGAGCTGCAAGTGAAAATTGACGGCGTGCAGAAGCTTGTTATCAAAACCGAAAACGGCGGCGGGGATTATGAGACCTTTGACGACGGAACAGTGATTTTTAACTTTACCGTTCCCGAAATACCCGACCCCATTCCCCTTGTGTTCAAGAACGAAAACGGTGAAAAGGTATTTGAAGCGAAGCTTACTCACTTGACAATGAAAGCAATTGCCGACAAGCCTATATTTGACGGGTATGAATCGTACGTCATTCCTCCCGACGACGTTATCGCAGATTATGACGCTCTTACAAACTGGGAGATCGAAAAGCCCACCACTCCGAAATTTTATGATGAAAACATGAACCTTACAGATAATGCCTACAACGGAAATAAGTATCACGTAAACAGCTACGGGATATCAGAGCATATGTCGCCCGATTATGACAGCTTCTTTGTTGGAGATCATGCGGAAATACTTTTTAGGGACGACCCAAAGCTTGACGAGGCAAAATATGTGAAGTGGTTTGACTGCATAGCAGAGATACCCGATATGTCCGAAGAATAACGAACAGCAAAAAGTGGCTCGGCGCACTGACTATGGGCGCTGAGCCGCATTTTTGTCTCCGCAGGCTTTCGTGTGATTTTTATATCAAAACTGTCTTTCGTCTCGGGAGAACAGTACGTTCACTCGCTATAGATGGCGGCATGGGTAAAGGCCCAGCCTTTATGTAACTTTTGTCTAAAATATTCATAAAACTACACAGCGTCATGGGTGCAATTTGTACAATGTGTCGCCTATATACGGTCTATGCCAAACCGGGAAATAAGGTATAATTATTGTAGCGTTATTAGCTTTATTTTTGTGCAGATTTTTGTAAACGTTTGCATAAGCTACAAATCAAAGGAGGTATTTTTTGTGAAGAAAACTTATTCAAAAATCCTTGCGGGTGTTCTCGCGGCAGCGTCCCTGACCGCTCTTTCCGCCTGCTCGGACAGCGACGGCGGAAGCGGCAGTGCTGATGCTGTGACTACCGAATCCACTACCGAAAAAACCGAATGGACAGGCGATAATATCGAGGTAACGGTTGCCGATGACGCCGTTCAGTCCGATATAAACATAGAGGGTCAGACCCTGAAATGGATGGGCTTCTACGACCTTAACCCCACCAACGATAACCCCGAGCGTTCCACAGAGGTCGCTCTTTTCGAGGATACATACGGCGCAAAGATAGAGTATGTTCAGACTACCAACTCCACTCAGTTTGACGACCTTGCTACCGCTATCCTTGGCGGACAGTCTCCCGATATCTTCGTTTACGACTGGCGTTCGTTCCCCTACGATATCAACAAGGGTCAGTATCAGCCTATCGACTCCATCGTTGACTGGAGCGACCCCATGTGGGCTGACGTAAAGGATCAGGCTGATATGCTGACATGGAAGGGCGAGCATTACGTTGCTCCTTTCGGATATGCGTTCAACGACTTCCAGATCCTTATGTACAACAAATCCACCGTTGAGGATATGGGTCTTGACGATCCCTATGAGCTTTACGAGGAAGGCAAGTGGGACTGGGACGTTTTCGTTGACATGATGAAAACCTTCACAGGCGGCGACGAGAATATGTACGGTATTTCCGGCTGGTGGGCAAACGCTTTGGTTTACACCTCCGGCGACACACTCGTTAAGTACGACGGAACCAACTTCACAAACAACCTTTACAGCGCTCAGATCGAACGCGCTCAGCACGTTGTTCAGGATATCTGGACCAGCGGTCTTGTTAAGCGCGGCTGGGTAGGCCCCGAGGCTGCGTTCGTATCCAACGACTGCCTGTTCTACTCAATGGGCACATGGGCATATCAGGGCGCGGCAGGCGCAGTTGAAGGCGACACTATCCAGATCGTTCCTTTCCCGAAGGATCCCGATTCCGACACATACTACATGAGCAAAAAGGTTCAGTCCCATATGTGGGTAAAGGGCAGCGAAAACGCTGACTGCGTAAAGGCTTGGTTCAACGTAAACAGACTCGTAAACTACGATGAGCAGTACAAGGATGTTACCAAGCAGAAGTTCCTTGCAAACAATCAGAACTGGTCGGAAGAAATGTACGATGTTGTAATGTCCTACTATGACGACGACAAGTTTGCATTTGCGTACGACTACGGATACGGTCTTTCCGACTACATGAACTCCGAGGTTATGACACTCCTTTATGAGGGTCTCGTAAACGAGCAGTTCGAGAGCTGGGAGCAGGCAAGAGAAGAAGTTATGAACATTGTCGATTCAGAGATCGCAGCTTATAACTGATAACTTAAAGCACAAAAACGGCGGAAAGCTCTTCCGCCGTTTTTATTTTGCGGTAAATCGAAAAAAATATTGCTTAAAGTCATTTTTATGTTGATATTTCCTTTAAAATAGTGTATAATTAATATGTATTAAAAGCTGAAAGGACGACCGCTATGAACCGCCGCGCTTCAATGCTTGCCACGTCTTTTTTTCTGGGCGGGACGATACCCCACGTCTGCCGTGAAATGTCCCGCATAGAAGTCTCGCGCTTCGCAATAAGCTCTCCCGCGCTCCCGAACGGATTTGACGGGTTCAGGATCGTGCATCTTTCCGACCTGCACAACAAGGTTTTCGGCAAGGACAACGCTCCGCTGACAAAGCTTATTGCTGAGGAAAAGCCCGATATTATCGTTATGACCGGCGATATGATAAGCCACGACGCGCCCAATACAGACAAGTTCCTGCGGCTGATAAAGCGTCTTGCGGGACTTTGCCCAGTCTACTACGTCAACGGAAATCACGAGCTTTCCGACCTTGACGAGGAAGCCTTTTCCTATGTGGCGGAAACAATGGCTTCATACGGTGCGGTCTGCCTCGACAACGCGGGCGAGGACATTTTCCGCGGCGAGGAAAAGATACACTTGTGCGGTCTGTGCTATTCGGCGGAATACTACCGCGGCGTCCGCGAATACAAGCGGGGCTGGAAAGCCTTTATGCTGACGGATATGATAAACTATCTGGGCGTTAAGCAGCCCGACGAATATACGGTGCTGCTGGCACACAACCCGCTGGATTTCGACGTCCACGCGGAATGGGGCGCAGATCTTTCCTTAGGGGGACACGTCCACGGCGGACTTGTAAGACTTCCCTTTGTACAGGGGATATTCTCTCCCGAAAGGAGACTTATGCCCAAATACAAGGAGGGCGTTTACCGCATCGGCGACTCATTCCTGATCGCAAGCCGCGGTCTGGGACGGTTCAGAGTGCACAATCCTCCAGAAATAGTTTCTGTAACTCTCCGCACGGACTGCGGATACTAAACGTCGGCTCAGCTTTTCAAATACGATCGAATGGGGAAATGGCTTCATGGATAAACAGGCGCTGGACAAATATATCAAGCTTTTCAAAGAATTTTTCAGGTACGCGATAGTGGGCGGCATAGCATTTCTTGCCGACTCGGGAACGCTTTTTGTTTTCAAGGAATTTATTTTAAAGGGCGGCTCGAAGCCCGAGCTTTTCATTTCTACGGCAATGGGCTTTATCGCGGGTCTGGCGGTAAACTATATACTTTCGATAATATTCGTTTTCAAGAAATCGGAAAACAGCAGCTCGGGAAAAGGCGCGAAAGCGTTTATTGTTTTTACGGTCATCGGCATTATCGGTCTGGGACTTACCGAGCTGGGAATGTACGCGGGCGTGTATCTGCTCAAATGGCATTATCTTGTAA
>JAIEDQ010000150.1 GCA_029067895.1 Oscillospiraceae bacterium
GGTCTACATTGCAAAGGAGGATAAGCATGAAAGACGTTCTGAAAATGATACGGTTTGATTATATCTCCGTGAAATCGCTTACCGTCCCCTATGTTATCGGATTTATCGCGTTATGCCTTGTGCTGGCTCTGTTCGGGATACCGCTGGGGGTGTTCTGCTTCGCCGCCGCTGCCGCAGTTTTCGCGCCTGTGCAGGAGCTGGCAAGCTCCGATACAAGAAAAATATACGGCATACTTCCCGTGGACAGAGACGCTTTTACAAGAGCGGCATTTCTGGAAATAACAGTCCCGCTTTTTGCAGGGGAACTGCTGTCGCTTATGTTTTTGGTGATAAGCAATTCTTCTAAGCTGTACCGCATATTCCCGAAAACCGTGGTCGACATTATCGGGGGGTTGTTCGATTTTTCCCAAAACGACTCGATTATCACCTTCGGCGAATTATGTATTATATTGATATTGGTATCTGTATATCTGTGTATTTTAGCGGCGTATCTGGAGATGATGTCGGCAATACAGAGCCGTGAAAATGATGTAAAAAATCTGCTGACGGCAGTTGCGCTGACTGTGGCAGTAATTGTGGTCATAGCCGCACTTTCCGCCAAGCATATAGTACCGCCGGTTCAGGAATGGCTTATACCTCGGACTGTTTCGGGGAAATGGCTTTTTGCTATAATTCTGAACGTAATTGCGGCAGGCGTGAGCATACTGTTCTGCGGGATTGCCGTTAAAAAGTCTGCGGACTGCGAACTATAGGGGGGATAGTATGAAAACAATTTTTGACCTTATGCGTGTTGATATCATTGCGCTTGGCGGCAAAAAGAGCGGCGCTTTCAAATCAATGGTGATATTTTGGGTTATATGCGTTATGATCATTATATTGTTTACTCCGTGCTTTGGAGCGGCTTTATATGTATTTTTATCTTCCGTCTTCATAACTCCCATAATAATTGAGCGGGAGATAAAATCGGATTACGGGAAAACCTTCTGCATTCTTCCCGCCGACAGAAAAAGCGTGGTGCTTGCCCGCTTCCTGCTGACGGCTTTTCTTGTCAGCGGTATTGGTATTTTGATGTACATTTTAATGCAGCTTTCTTTGGCTATCGGATTAAGCAGTGAAATGATGGGAGACATAAGCGAGATATTTGAAACTTTTGGAATATCCGCGTCGGTATCAGAATTTTACAATGTTGTTTTCAGCGGAATATTTACAATAGGAATAATTATAATGTCAAAGCAGATGAGAAAATATTTCAAAAACGGAGCGGGCAGCAAAAAGAACTCGCTGCTTAGAAATTTATTAAAAGTGATACTCATTTATATTTTGATTATAACGGTAGTTGCGGTGCTGATATCTGTGTCAAGCGTACCTTTTATTCAGACGGCGTTTTCGCTGATATTCAGCATACTTTCGGCTATGTCTCAGCCCGCGGACGGTTTGCTGCTTTGCCTGACATTTCTTGTTGTCGGGTACGGCATGGCAGTATATCAGGCTGTATGCGCCGTGCTTGAATATGACGAAAGAGAGCTTTGAGCGGAGGTGATGTTATATGAAAAAAATATTCGGCAGATTTGCGGCAGTATTATGCGCCGCAGGGATAACTTTTTCCTCGTATACGATATCTGCAAGCGCGGAGGAGCGGACTTGTCCCTCGGGACTTCCCTTTGACAAGGCAGGTACATTTATCGAAAAAATGGCGGAACCGGTCGCTGACGGCACTAATACACCCTCTCTGTCGGCGGTGGTGTTCTGCGGAGATGAAACGCTTTATACAGGCTTTTTCGGTGAAGCAGACCGTGAAAATCATATCCCTGCCGACGAAAATACCGTCTATGAATGGGGAAGCATTTCAAAAACAATGATATGGGTCAGCGCAATGCAGCTGTGGGAGCAGGGCAGGCTTAACCTTGACGCAGATATACGGACTTACCTCCCCGATGATTTTTTTCAGCACCTTTCCTATGACGACCCTATCACCATGACAAACCTAATGAATCACGAGGGCGGCTGGTGTGAGACGACCTACAGCATAGGCGTCACGGACGAAAACAATATCCTCACCCTTGAAGAAGCGCTCCGACTGACCGAACCTGCGCAGACATACCGTCCCGGTGAGGTCGCCGCATATTCCAACTGGGGAGCTGCCCTTGCGGCTTATGTGGTGGAGCGCGTAAGCGGCATGGATTACTGCGATTATGTACACAAAAATATTCTCGAACCGCTTGGTATGGAACACACGGCAGTATCCGCTTCGCACAGAGATAACGAGTGGGTCTGGGAGCAGCGCGGCAAGCTGAAATCCTACAAATTCAACGTCTTTACGCAGACATACGACTCCCTTGGAAATCGTATGTCCTATATCACGCTATATCCGTCGGGTTCTGTAACGGGTACGATAGGCGACCTTGCAAAATACGCGCAGGCATTTGTGGACGACAATGCGCCGCTTTTCAAGAACAAGGAAACTCAGGATAAGCTGTTTTCGGGGTCGGTATTTTACGGCGGGACGGATATCCCTTCACACAGCTACGGCTTTGCGGCAGCAGAATACGCAGTACGGACTTTCGGTCACAACGGCGCAACTGTTTCCTGCATATCCTATATGCTTTTTGACAGGGAATCAAAGCTGGGGGTAGTTGCTCTTACCAATGAGCCGGAGGGCAATTACGTATACAACGAAATGCCCGCTTGGATATTCGGCAAGCTTTCCCCCGATAAATATTCGGACGGAAACAGCGAGCCGTGCAGGCTTGACGGCTATTACTTGCTCTCACGTTCAAACGCTTCGGGACTTTTAAAATTTTACTCATACCTGACTGCTGTTCCTGCAAAAAATTTAGAGGGTATTTCCCGAATAGGCGATAACCTCTATCAGCTTAGCGACGGCGAAACAGCAATGCTTATTGGCGGCAAGACATATTCCGACGGAAGAAAAGGCTTGAATCTCGGTACTTCCGAGTTGATTCCGGAAAAAATGTATATCGTAAAGCTATGCGCTCTGACTGCATTTTTTATGCTGGCGGCGGCTTCGGTATTTATACTTCTTATCAAGCTGAAAATGAAAAGAGCAAACAAGTTGCAGCATTACACAGGTATTGGAATTATAACTGCGGGTCAGGCGGCAAAAATAGTCTCCGTGATAGCTGTGGCAGCGCTTACCTCCTTTGCCGCAATGGAAGAGACTTACGGACTGCCTGAAACCTTGGGAGCTCCCGCGGGTATCGTGCAGATCGTATGTATGGCGGTGTGCGTTCTTGCCGCGCTTGTTTCCGTGTACGTACTTCTTGCCAGAAAGCCTGCAAAGTGGGATAAATTCCGATATATCTTCAATATAGCAGGCAATGCCTTAACGGTATTTGTCATTGCTTATTTTGAGATGTATAAATTCTGGGGGTGCTGATCTAAGCGGAATTTTTTCTGTATAATTATTTTTTAGCAGCTCGGAAAATGCTATCTGAGCTGTTTTATTTTTAGGATATGGCATATGTCAATGTAAAATATTAACTATATC
>JAIEDQ010000151.1 GCA_029067895.1 Oscillospiraceae bacterium
TTCCTGCACCGCGTCTTTCCATGAGACTATTTCACGATTGTACTCCGACTTAAAGCGTTCCCATTCGTATTTGTATGCGTCCTTATCTTTGCGGCTTATATCTTTTATATATACAACGTCATCGGTAAGGTCGGAAAAACTTCTAAGCGGGCTCATATTTTCACGACCCGGCAAATATGTACCGAAATATACTATCCTTTTTACAGCACTTAAAGGTATCATTGCTGTAGTGCCCGAAGAACTGCTCGCATCATTTATTGATATTATGCCCTTATCCGCAAGTTCATAGTATAACTCTCCGGCAGTGTTTTCATCGTATGTGTCCCCGTACTTTTCGCGGAAATACTCCGCCTCCTTGTCGGTAACGGAATAGCTTGGCTCGTTTGCCGCGGCTTTTCCCGTCATGGACTCCATTGCGCTTACAGGGTCAACGTCGGGAGCGTTCCGAACGGCAGTCGTGTCGGTCGTCTGCCCGGCGCTCCAAGGTATTGTAAACGCGGGAGTATTCGGCGAAATTTTTTCGGGATAGCTTATATGCGGATTTTTTGCAGATGCGGTCGCGGTTTGTACGTTCATAGATAAATAACCTCCGTTTAGTGTCTCACGCCGTTCCGTATCTGCTCCAGCGCCGTATGAAAATCGGGACTGCCGTTTCCGTACATACTGCGGTTGGCGTGTATTCTTTTCAGAAGCTCGATATAGCTCGCTGTAACATTTGTATCAAAGTACTTTTCCCGAATAAGGAACAGGTCGGTCTCCGCATTCATAGCGTCTTTCGGAGCGGCGCTGAAATCGTACCAGAGCAGGTCAAGATATCCCTTTATGCCGCCGTCCAGACCCACAGAGGACAGCTCACCGCTTATTTGGTAAAGCTCGCGGAAAGACATACCGTCGGAAAGCTCATACTTGTCAAGTATAGCTTCGCGTATCTCATAGTCGCTCATGTCCCCGTATAAGGCTTCTTTTCTCAGCGTTTCAAGCTTGCTGTAGTTATCGTAGTCAAAGCCGCAGGCATCCATTACCTCTTTGTCAAAGCGTCTGAGCACGGGATAGTAAGGGTCATAATCGGATGGAGCGGCAATATATTTTATATCGTAAGCACGGTAAAAATTCTCTCCGTAGCAGTACTGATACTTCTCATATATCGCCTTGTAGATCTCCGCGTCGGACATTCCCGTAAAGTCCTCCGCTTCGGTAAGCGCGTCAAATTCCCGTGAATTTGTGAAGTCGAAGCAGGAGCTTAAATAGTCCAGACCAAGCTTAACGCTTGGATCGTAATTCGGCAGTTTCTCGTTATACTCCATTCGTCCCGAAAAGTCGGCAACAGGAATAGTGCTTGTGTCGATCTTCCTGCCGTTTATCTCGACTATCTTGTTGTTCAGAACGCTGCGGAAGCCGTTTTCCGCGAAAAGCTCGGAAAGATCGACAACCTTCTTTCCCGTAAGGTCAAGACTGCTTGCGAGATAGATGTTAGGATTGGTGTTTAACGCTGTCTGTACATTCATGGCTGTTACCTCCGTTTATTTGTTATCTTCATCTTTCGTTTTTTTCAGTACCGTCTTTACGACCCTGACTGTAAGGTAAACCAGTCCTCCCAGCAAAGCGGCATTTATAATAGAACCAAAAAGTGTAGTCCCCTCAATGATAAAAAAATCGTAATTGGTCATAACCCGTCCCTCCAAGAAAAACTTTAGTTATAGTAATTTTAAACCCGCCCGAAAACATTGTCAACCAATGTTAAAAATTTCTCCGTTTTTCACAAAATCGGACATACTATATGTACATTCATAACAACCAAACAGGGGATAAACATTTTTTACCGTCAAAATGATAAAAAAATTTCCAAAAAGGTATTGCAAATTCGGGCAAAATAGGTTAAAATAGATATATGCGGTTGTCTTTTACAGATAACCTTAAATCCAAATTTCTTTTAGGAGGAATTCTATTATGGCAGTTAAAGTTGCAATCAATGGTTTCGGACGTATCGGTCGTCTCGCATTCCGCCAGATGTTCGGCGCAGAGGGTTATGAGATCGTAGCTATCAACGATCTTACCAAGCCTTCCATGCTGGCTCAGCTTCTCAAGTACGACACCGCTCAGGGCGGCTACTGCGGAAGAATCGGCGAGAATCTCCACACAGTTTCCGCTGACGACGAGGCTGGTACTATCACAGTTGACGGCAAGACCCTGAAGATCTACGCTATGGCTAAGGCTAACGAGCTTCCTTGGGGCGAGCTCAACGTTGACGTTGTTCTGGAGTGCACAGGCTTCTACTGCTCCAAGGAGAAGTCTCAGGCTCATATCGACGCAGGCGCAAAGAAGGTTGTTATCTCCGCTCCCGCAGGCAACGACCTCAAGACTATCGTATTCTCCGTAAACGAGAACACACTTACCAAGGACGATACAATTATCTCCGCTGCATCCTGCACAACAAACTGCCTTGCTCCTATGGCTAAGGCTCTTAACGACTACGCTCCTATCCAGAGCGGTATCATGTCCACAATCCACGCTTACACAGGCGATCAGATGATCCTCGACGGTCCTCA
>JAIEDQ010000152.1 GCA_029067895.1 Oscillospiraceae bacterium
CTAATATATTGACAGCATTCTTTTTTTATGTTAAAATTACATTTGAGGCAGAATGTCCGGTTTTGTTTCAGCAATTGCCTTCAAAGCATATAGCAGCGACAATCTCTGTCATTGCCGCATAATTGCATATGCGTGTTAAAGATAATAGAACAAAGTTAGGAGTTATAAAGAATAATGGAGAACGAGGAAGTTATTGATTTAGGGTATCTGTTCAAAATACTGAAAAAACATCTGCTCTTTATCGTGCTGATCGGTATCATATGCGGAGTAGTCGCCTTTGTGCTGTCTGAATTTGTTATGACAAAAAAATACCAGTCAAAAGCTTTGCTGTATGTGGAAAACAACAAGCAGACCTCGGAAAGCGTCAACATAAACGATATCAACGCGGCTCAGAAGCTGGTAAACACCTGCCAGATAATTTTCAAAAGCAGCACGATGATGGACAATCTTATAGCAAATCTCGATCTGCCCTACACCAAGGATGAGCTTAACGGCATGATCACGGCTCAGTCTGTGAACAGCACCGAGGTAATGCGTCTCGTGGTCGAATCAACCGATCCGCAGGAAGCGGAACAGATTGTCAATGAGCTTGTAAGGCTTGCAAATATCGAGTTTCTCAGAGTTATCAAATCGGGCTCGCTGGAGATCATAGACTACGGCGAGATCGACACAAGACCGTCCTTCCCCAACGTTACGCTTATAACCGCGGCGGGACTTTTGCTGGGTCTTGTTATTGCGTACATAATAGTTTTCGTGAACGATATGCTGGACGTTGTAGTCAAGCATGACGACAACCTTGCAAAGCTTTACGGCATACCCGTCTTTGCGGAGATAACCGACTTCCTGTCGGCAACTGAAAGCAAATACGGCTATTCCCGTTACGGATACGGCTACGGATACGGCAGCACTCCCAAAAAACAGCAGAAAGCCGAAGCCTCCGTGGGTACGGAAAGAGCGGACAGACTTCTTTCGGACAGTACTCCGTTCGCTATTACAGAGGCATACAATACAGCCAGAACAAATATAATGTTTGCAGCTTCCACAAGCGAAAAGAAGATCGTAGCGGTAACAAGCTCCAACCCTTCCGAGGGTAAGAGTACGACCTGCGCAAATATTGCCATTTCCTTTGCAAACGCGGGCTTCAAGACCCTCCTTGTTGAGTGTGACCTGCGTAAGCCCGTTATGGCGAAAAGCTTCGGCGTAAAGCCCCAAAAAGGCTTGTCCTCCATTCTCGGCGGCTTCTGCACGGTAAAGGAAGCTATCTGTCCCGAGGTAATGGATCATCTGGATATCATCACAACGGGAGACATCCCTCCCAACCCATCCGAGCTTCTTGCTTCGGATTCCATGAAAATATTCCTTAAGGCTTCCGCGGAGGATTATGATTACGTGTTCCTTGACACGCCTCCCGTAAACGTGGTTACCGACTCTCAGCTCATGAATACCGAGATCGCGGGACTGGTTTTCGTTATAAGAGAGGGCTCGACGATCCACCCCGATATCCAGGGAGCGATCGAAAAGATACGCCTTGCCAACGGAAAGGCTCTCGGCTTTGTCAAGACCTTCTGCAAACCCGAAAAATCGGGACGCTACGGAAAGAAATATTCTTATTCAAAATACGGATATAAATATGGATACGGCTACGGTTATTCGTCCAAGGACGGAGCCGCAGAAAATTCCGGGGAGTAACGTAAATGCTGATATACTATATATTGCTTGCTTTAGCCTGCGCGGGTATGCCGCTTTGCGGCAAAAAGTGCGGCAAGTGGGGAAAAATCGTATACTGCGCTGTTTTTGCGGTGCTTATCACCGTCATTTCGGCAATAAGATTTCAGGTGGGATACGATTTCGGTTCCTACGGCGGGATATATGCGGATATGTTTTTCAGGGAAGTTGACGATCTGTCGCTGAACAAAATGGAAAAAGGCTTTCTTATGCCGATGTATTTTTTCAGTCTCGGCTTTGAAAGCTACTGGACGGTTTTCGTCTATACGTCGATAGCGATATATCTTCCCATATTTGCGCTTATATATTTTAATTCCTCAAAGCCGTGGATAAGCGTCTGCGCGTTCCTGTGCTTCGGGATATTCTTCAATTCCCTCTGCTTCCTGCGCCAGATCATGGCGGCGGTGATTCTTGCATATGCCATAAAATATGTGTGCGGGAAAAATTATCCGCGGTTTATAATTTTCGTTATCGCTGCATCAGCTTTTCACTGGTCTGCGCTGGTGATGGCTGCACTGTACTTTTTCCTGAGAATAAAGCCGTCATGGATATATCTCGGCGTCGTTTCTGCGGGAACGATTCTGTTCTGTATCTTCTCCCATTCGGCTATGCTGTTTCTTACGGAAAAGTTTTATATGTACAGAGCCTATAATCCCGACACAAGCGGCGAAGCTATGATCGGACTTCCGCCGAGATATACCATAATGTTCGGCGTGATTTTCATTGTATGCTTTCTGTTCAGAAAAAAGCTTATCGAAAAGAACCCGAACAACGGGGTTTATATAAACTGCCTGATGTTTACGACCGTTTTTGAAGCTATGGGTATGCGGCACGCAATACTTTCAAGATTTGCGATCCTGACCTATATTCCCCCTATGCTGTATCTTCTTCCCGATGCGGTCGGGGTCGTGGTCGATTATGCACGCGAAAAAAAAGGCAGACTTGGCGGAATACTTTCCGCAGCCGCTGCGGCTGTGTATTCGGTGGTATTCTATACAATACTGATGATAAATAATTACAACGGAGTCGTTCCCTACACCACGCAGTTCAACAGACCCTACGACATCTTCGTGGAAATAAAAGCCACTGAGGAGGACGCGGAGGATCTTGAGGACGATGAGGATTATGACGATGAAGATGAGGACTTTGAGGACGACGATATCGAAGAAGAGGGCGGGATCACAATAGATGCGCTGCCCGAGTTTCAGTGAGGAGCTTTTCCATGAGCGAGAAAAAACGTCGGCATTACGGAGCTGTCGATGATATGCTTGCAGCGTTTTTTATAACCTATGCGTTCGCAGCGTTCAGCTTTGAAAAATATATGCCGGAAAGCTTTGTCAAACTGTACAGCGTTGCCGTATTTATCGTATTTGCGGCAACATGGCTGGGTTTTTCGTTTAAAAGCGGACGGAGAGCCGGCAGAAAATTTCCGATATTTGCAGTTTTGTTCTGGGTAGTTCCGCCGATAGTGGTATGGCTGGCGGACAACGGTCCGGAGGTATTCAGAATGAGCATAATAATGTATGTTCTTTCCGAATTTATGAACTTCTTTACTACGGTACCCTCCGAAATATGCGGAACGGCTGTCGGTATTTCCGCACCTGCCGCTGCTGCGGTTATCCTGCTTCTATGCGGAGTGTCGTATATGTCAGGTTACCTTATGTATACGTTCCGACAGAGTAAAAAAAGGTAATTACACTTAAAAAGTGTTAATTATAATTATTGAAGAAAGGAGGAGGCTTATCATGAGAAATACTGCCAAGAAGCTTGCAAGTGCAATTCTTGCGCTGGCAATGACAGCAGCTATGTCTGTAACAGCTTATGCTGCTGACTACGGTATGGCTCCTGTACCTACTACAACCCCTTCTGCAAGCACCCCTGCTACAACTGAAGAGATCACAAGCGCTATCAGCAGTGCTAAGAGCGATGCTGCCAAAGTTGAGGTTGCAACTACAGTGGGTCTTACTGTAAAGCCTGCAGATTTGAAAGAACTCGCAAAGAAAGACGACGGCGTTCTTGAATTTGTTGCCCCCAAGGCTACAATTTCTATCGACGCTTCCACAATCACAAAGGCAAGGAATGTAAACCTTTCTATGAAGGTTACAAACACCAAGTCCAGGACTGTCATCAATATGGCATCCAAGAAAGATTTCGGCTGCGAGGTAAAGATCACTATTACAAGCTGCAAGATGAGCGCTGAGAAGCTTGAGAACGCACACTGGTATCTTAACGGCAAGGATATGGGTCCCGTTGAACTCGACGAAGACGGAAATCCTGTAGTTACACTTACCAAGGGCGGCAAAATTGAAATCAAGTAAGCTGCTCTGACCGTCTCAGGCGCATCAAAAACGCCTGAGCGGTTACGAAGTACGCTCCCTGATGGGGCGTATTTCGTAACCGCTCAGCAGTTTAAACGAAAGGTTGTCAGCATGATCAGCATTAAAAAAAGCGCTCGTAAGATCATTCTTGCCTTGTGCGTAGCGGGTTGTCTTGGATTTATCTGGACAAATTCCGTAATGCCGGGGAGCATATCAAGCGAATTCAGCAGCTATGCCGGAAAAATTCTTAAAATGATTTTCGGAGAAAGCTTTGCCGTGAGTGAAACAATTATAAGGAAACTGGCTCATTGCTGTGAATTCGGCGTGTTCGGATTGATACTGTCGCTGTTTTTTTACGAAAGACTTGCGGAGAGACTTCCTTTGGTCGGATTTTTCGGTCTTGGAGCGGCTGTTCTGGACGAGACAATACAATTATTCTCTGACGGACGTTCTTCACAGATAAAGGACGTCTGGATTGATTTCAGCGGTTTCACAGCAGGAACGCTGTTTATTTTTATTATATACTTTTTGGATAAAGAAGTGAAAGGAAAGCATGGACGACTATGAACGTAAAACTGAAAATAGCTTTAATAGCTGCTTCAATTTTTCTTATGCTTGTCGTTGCCGCAGTGGTCATTATTGTTGGCAGGTCGGACGCTGATTATGAGGAAAAGCTTGAAACGGCGGGAATTTATCTGGAAAACCGCGATTACGACAATGCAATAGCGATCTACAAC
>JAIEDQ010000153.1 GCA_029067895.1 Oscillospiraceae bacterium
ATTTAGTTGAACTGCACAAGGATTGTATATAATGAAAAATTCAAAAGTGCTATGGAACAGCAAGCTATTCTCCCAAATGCTACTCATGCATCTTGCCCGCAAGCTCGCTGCTTCGGACGGGAAAAAGTTAAAGTGACCTGTACCGCTGTCAACACATATAATTTATAGCCAGCTTATATCGGATTTTTCGGTATAGCTGTTTTTGTAAATTGCTTAATCATACCGCTTTTAGTGTGCTTCTGTCGTGTCTGTGCAATAAATGATTGCTGCAATTCTCCGTGTCAATCCTTGTACCAAAAAACCATTGCTGCTGTTGACCTCATCTATACGAAATTGGCTGGAAGTACCTATATTCCGTATTTTCTCACAGCTATCCCATTAATGTGTCAACTCATTTATCATTAATGTATATATCTATTTATATTGTATATAGCGGTTCAAACTAAACATCACAAATCTTATACTGTTCAGAAAAGACTTTTTTCATATGTGTCAAAAGGGCATGGCTCCGTTGCTCTTAAAGCGACTCCTTTTAAAAGCCGCTTTAGGTGTTTTAAAGTGTGTCAACCTGCAAAGAGTTTCTAAGCTCCTTCCCTATGAAACTGCAGCGAAATCAGCAGGAAAGTGTGCTTCTTTTGTTTCTTCCATATATATCGACTTCGCTACAAATGTCTATTCTGCGTACTTTTACTTGTGTAATGAAAAGTTGCATGCAGAAATAATCTCCCGCATATATAACAAGACTACTCAAAACAGCTTGTGGGTTATCCCTTGTATAGCTGCAAGTTCGTTGGATACTGATTCAAACACAACATATACAAGTTCAGTGTTCACGTTATCTAATGCTGTTGATATTATAAAATTTGGCAAATTATTTGATGAGTACAATATGAATTTTCTAAATGATGTGGATATGTTATTTGCAAAGATGTAAGTAAAAATCCTTCAAACCTAAAAAACAAGGTCGGAGGATTTAATTACATCTGAATTTTACTCAAGCCCTTTTTTCTTATACGACAGGGCGAATAATACAAGTCCGATTATAAAATTTACCGCAATAACGACAATACTTTTTGCCGATACTTCGGAGGCGCCTATTCCGTTTATGAGGTCGCTTATCTGTTGGGAATAAATTATTGCAGCGAATTTTTTAATACTCTCGTTAAACATTGACAGCATGGGAACAAAAGAAAATACCATCATTATCGGAATTGTCAATGAGGTCGCCGCCATTTGATTGCTGCTGAAAATTCCGATCACTGCGCCGATGATCTCCGACAAAATAATACCCGATATCATTGACAGAATAAACCTTGCGAGCTCCGCGCCGTTGTATTCTCCGAGTACCGCAAACACCGCCGTACCAACCATACACATAATGAAAATATAACTTCCGACGCTTATAATATACTGCCACGATTTTACATTGCTCATCATAAGTGCCCGCAGAGTGTTCTTTTCCTTTTCTTCGGCAATAATTGCTGACATACACGTCAGCGGCGCCATGCCCACAAACATTACCGCAAATAATTTCACAAAAAAGTGTTCGGGCATATTTTCAAGCTTTATTGCTGTTTCCATAATTATTGCCATTACCGGAAACATTAAAAATTGAATAAAAACCGTTTTATTTTTGACTGTGTCAAGTATTTGCTTCATAAATATTGCTTTGATGTTTTTCATACCGCAAGCTCCTTTCCCGTAAGTTCCATAAATACCGTTTCAAGATCAGGCTCGGTGGTATGTATCGTTTCCGCACGCCCGTTTTTGATAAGCTCAGCAACCTTATCTGCTGCGTTTTCATCGTGGGCAAATTGTATATCCGAGCCGTCTGAAAGATGTATTTTCAGCATACGCTGATGATTATATCTTCGGCAGATTTCGCGTGGAGAGCCGTGCTCAACGATTTTTCCCTCATTGAGCATAACAATATCATCACAAAGCTTCTCGGCTTCCGACATTGTGTGCGTTGTAAGGAAAATAGTTTTCCCCTTTTCCTTTTCCGCGAGCATCATTTTGTGGATCTCGTCGGCGGTGGCGGGATCAAGCCCGCTTGTGGGTTCGTCAAGGAATAAAATATCGGAGTCTGTCATAAACACTCTTGCAAGCCGAAGTCTGCTTCGCATTCCCTTTGAAAGCTTTGATGCCGATGTTTTCTTCGCGCCCTCAAGCCCGACTTTTTTCAATGAACTTAATATTTCGTCGTTTTTAACGCCGTATATTTCCGCAAATATCTTCAGATTATCATAGCAGCTCAGACGCTCATAAACTCCGAAATTATCCATCATTATACCGAATTTTTTATTGTCCTCGCCCGTAAGCTTATCGGCGTCAAGACCGTTTATTTTGACTGTCCCAAGGTCGCGCGGAAGCTGTCCCGTGAGTATTTTTATAAGCGTTGTCTTGCCCGCTCCAGACGGACCGAGAAGTCCGAATATCTGCCCATTGAGTACGTTAAAGCTCAAACCGTCCAGAACCTTTTTGCTGCCGAATGATTTTACGATATTATTTGCAGCGATTATCACTTCCATATTACTCTTCCTCCTTGTAACGTTTTAATGCCTCTTCAAGTCTGCGGTTTTCCTGTTTTTCCGCAAGCACGGAAATTGCCGTGCTTGCACCGCAGCTTATAACAAAGCAAACTATAAACATTATCCACGCAATTGGCATATCTGCGGGAAACCAGTCAAACGCAAAAATAAATACGAGTATTGTTGCGAACGCTCCCGCAAACATAGCAATTATCCTTGCGGCAAGAGACATTTTCTTTATCAGAATATCCGTCATAAAAATCGACCGTAAGCCGACTATTACGGATACTGCAAACAAAAACTGAAAGCTCGTAGCAACGCCGATGCCCGCATTTCCCAAAGAGAATATCGTAGATAAACCGTGCGCAGATGTGCCGAATAAAATACAAAAAACATTCAGCAGACCAATGGTTATGCCGTATATCATAAACACCTGAGAAAGGTATTTAAGCACCGAAAAATTCTTATCCATTTAACATACCCCCAATCTTTTTTTCAGCTCGTCGGCGTATTGCCTTGACGCAATAAGCTGCTCACCGTTTTCAAGAGTAATGCGTATCCTGCGGTCGAGCTCAGCTTTGAGAGAGCGAATATATTTCAGCCGAACGATACAGGATTTGCTTATGCGCAAAAAATTGCTGCTGCAAAGCTTTTCGTCCATTTCATACAGCTTAAGCTTTGATTCGTAACAGTCACTTTCGGTGTAAACGAACGTCCTTCTGTCCACCGTTTCGATATAAGCAATTTTTGAAATATCAAGTATGTGGGTCTCGCCGTCCTTTATTACCGTCAGCTGATTGTCCGCCATGCGAAGAGCGGCGATAACATTTTCGGTCTCGGCGGTAATACTTCCGCAGTTTATAATAATTTCCGTATCTGTAAGCTTCGGGTCTATATTAATAGATATTTTCACGCTATCGCCCCCTGATAATATATTATCATAACCCATAATTCTTTTCAAGATAGCAGTACGCGACTTGCCGTATTTTATACATGAATTGCCTGAGATTATAAAAATAGGACAGTTGCTTAGCGGTAACTGTCCTGCTTTTATCGAATATTGGCTGCTTTGGTTTATGTGTCATTTTGGGATGTTTAAGTATATTAACAACGGAAGAGTCAACAGTAAAATTAAAAAAATATGATATTTTTGAATGCTATATAAAATGGCAGAACCCTAAGCTTGGATTCTGCCGTTTGCATTATGTTTTTCTCGATTATTTTGCCTGGGAAAGCGTTATACCGTTGCTTCCAAGAGGAATTTCATGGTCAAGACCCACAAACTTGCCGTTCTGCTGCCACAGAACCTCTTTAACGAAAGCGTATTTATCCTCGTCCCATGTTGTGAAGTCATCAAGGACAAGTCCGCCCGTATCTCCGGAATTGGAGTTGAAGCACCAGAAAGTATGATTGATACGGTTATCCTTTATCAGCTTGCGGAGATGGGTCATCCACGTCAGATTAGGCTCGCGCATAAATCCTCCCCACTCGCCTATCAGCAAAGGTGCGGTGTTGCTTTTCTGGATATAGAACCAGTTGTCATACCAGCAGTCATTATAGAGGCTGTCAAAGGTGTACCCGCCCTTGAACCACGGCTGTTCATAAACCGTTGGACCGTAATCGTGAGGCGAGTATACCAGTTTATTCTGGTACTTGCCCAAATCGACGGGGTTATCCTTTACGCCGCGGAGGTTTCCTCCCCACCAGTTGTAGTAGTAATCTCCCGAATTTTTCGAGGAGAAATCTCCGTTTGTCTTTATGTCCTTGGGGTATATCTCAATACCCTCAACCATTACAAGCACATTGGGGTTCTTGTTCAGCACAGCTTTCGCCGCTTTTTCGGCAGCATATTTCCAGTTGTCCTGATCCTTGGAGTTGTCCCACTTTGCGCGGGGAGATTCGTATTCCTTGCCGTGAGGCTCGTTTTTCAAGTCGTAGGCGATAATAGTGTCGTCGTTTTTGTATCTCGCCGCCATCCACGCCAACGCGTCAAGGTAGTCCTGCTCGGAAATATCGCCGTTGTACCAGACGTTGTAGTTATGTCCCATAGCGTCGGTTTTTGCGCAGTGTATGTCGATCATTATTTTTATACCGTTGGCGCGGCACTGTCCCACAACGTAGTCGAAAATTTCAAGGCTGTTCATTCCCACAAGGTATGAATTGGTCGCCTGATTGAAATTCGCGTTGGGATAGCTGCCATTTGACCAGTTTTTGATAAGCTCTGAGGAAATAGGCACTCTCAGCAGATTGAAGCCTCTGTCCGCGATCGCCGCTATGGAAGTGTTCAGATCGCACGTCCACATGCCGTCAAAGGTGTTCGTACCGGTATTGTAGCCAAACCAGTTCACGCCCGTTAGCCAGACCTCCTTGCCGTCCTTGTCAACTATCTTGCTGCCGTCGGTGAAAAGCCAGTCGTCGGTGGTAGGCGCGGGAACGTCCTTTGCCTGCTTGATCGCGGGGTTATTGTTGCCCACAGAGCCGCTGTTTCCGCCGTTATTATTGTTATTATTATTGTTGTTTCCGCCCGAAGTACCCGAAACTGTGGAAGAACCAAACTTCACCGTCGCTTTCGAGTCGTCGATAGTACCTGCATTGCATAATATCATACCGAACGAACCCTCGCTTCCCGGGTAAATGTCTGAGTTATAGTCAACGGGAGTAACCGTCAGAGTGCCGCCGCTGACAGATATTTCGCAGTTCCATTTCTGATCCACCCTTACGCCCGAGGCCGCAGGTATCGTCACCGTCCAGCCGCCTATAGCCGAGTCTGAACCGTTCTTTACCGTTCCGTCGATCTGGGTAAACTTGTCGCTGCCGTTCTCCCAACCGTTTGAGGAGTTCAGCATAAGCGTTACATCGGAGGAAGATTTTTCGGCAGCCTTAGCTGTAGTCTCCCGACCTGTATCTGAGCTTTCACTTCGTGGAGCCTCGGTCTGCTTAGCCGTCACGGCGTTTCCCCCGTTGACAGGCTTTGTTTCAGCTGGAGACCTTGTTTCGATGGGAGCATTTGCTGACTGCTCCGTCCGAACGGCGGCTTCCGTTTCGGCAGGAGCGCCGCTTGTATCGTCCGTATCGCCGTTTGCAGCCGCACCCGTTTCGGGATTATGCTTCGCCGCGGACGCGCCGTTACCTCCGTACGGGTCGTAATCGTCGGCAAAGGGATCGTAGTCCTCGCCGAAAAAGTCGTCGGTAACCGAAACGGCGGAAGCTTCCGTAGCCTGCGTCTTTGCAGACGCTGTCGTATCCGCTTCGCCCGAACCGCTGTCACCGCCGCAGGACGACAGCACTGACGCTATCATTACCGCGGAGACCGCAAGGGAAATTTTCCTTTTAACAGAATTTCTTTTCATAAAATACCTCCAAATGTCAAAATCAGTTCGCTCAGTCCACGTTCCAGTCAATAGGCGTAATTCCGTTTGCCGTGAGGAACTCGTTTGCTTTTGAAAAATGTCTGCACCCGAAAAAGCCGTTGTACGCCGAAAGCGGACTTGGGTGCGCCGCTTGCAGTATCAGGTGGTTATGATTGGTTATCAGCCGCATTTTCTGTTTTGCGTTGCCGCCCCACAGCAGAAATACTATCGGCTTATCGCGCTGATTTAAAAGCTCTATCACCCTGTCAGTGAATATTTCCCAGCCCATTCCCCTGTGGGAATTAGCCTGCCCCTCACGAACAGTCAGCACAGTGTTCATAAGCAGCACGCCGCTGTCCGCCCACTTTTTCAGATACCCGTGGTTTGCGGGAGGTATCCCCAGATCGGAATATATCTCCTTATAGATATTCTGTAGGGACGGCGGTATAGCCGTTCCTTTCTGCACCGAAAAGCACAGTCCGTGCGCCTGACCCGCTCCGTGGTAGGGATCCTGCCCGATTATAACCGCCTTTACGTCCGAGTAGGACGTATATTTCAGCGAGTTGAATATGTCGTACATATTGGGGTATATCCTGCGTGTGCTGTACTCAACTTTAAGAAATTCGCGCAATTTAAGGTAATATTCCTTTGTAAATTCGTCCTTGAGAAGTTCGTCCCATTCGTTTCCGATGTTGACCATCTTACAGCCCCTCCCTGCTTCGTATCTCGGCAAACGCCGAATCAAGAAGCGAAATAGTTTCGTTCCACCTTATATCCGAAGCCGAAGCGCCGAAAACAATGCATATAACGTCGTGGTCGAACCGCCTTGCCGTAGCCACCACGCAGTACCCCGACTGATCGGTCATGCCCGTCTTGAAGCCGTTTGCGTACATATAGTAGCAGCCGCTGTCCTCGTGAATAAGCTTGTTTGAGTTTTTCCAGGATATCTGCTCTCCCGACTCGAATACGGCATATTCGCTGGGCTTTGCCGCGGAAGCGACGATAAGCGGCTTTTTCCTTGCATAAAGGGTTATTTTCAGCATATCCAGAACGGTCGTATAGTGGTCGTCATCATGGAAGCCGTCCGGATTTGCAAAGTGCGTGTTCTCCGCTCCGATAAGCGCGGCAGTCCTGTTCATTTCGTCGACAAAGGTCTTTACAGCATTTTCGGGGGTGATCCCGTCTGTTCCCGCGATCTTACGTCCCACGTTCGCCGCCGCCATATAGGACGCGTCGTTTCCCGACGGGAGCATTATCGCGTCCAGAGCAGTTTCCAGATTCAGGACGTTTCCCTTTTCTATGTAAGCGAGACTGGATTCGGGATTGACGAAATCCAGCTCGTCCCCTGCCGTGAACGTGAAATCCTCGTCAACGTTGTCGAGAATTACCGCAGATGTAAGAATTTTCGTTGTGCTTGCGGGATAGCATTTCTGATCCGCATTTTTCGCGAAAAGCACCTCGTCCGCCTGAACGTCGTAAACTATGGCATATTCCGACTGAAGCACAGTCTCGATAGGATATTCTCTTCTCAGCTTAGGCTGTGCAACAAGAGGCTTCTGTACCTGCGCGTCCGCGGGGATATACTCCTCGGTCTCGTCAAGAGGTTCTCCTGTCTCCTCCTCAGTGGCAATGCAGTAGTAATTCTCAGCGTCAACTACCAGCGGGACTTCTATGGACTTGTTTATCTGCACCAGTCCGAATACCGTACCGCCAACAAGCGCCATCACCAGAAATACCCTTATCAGAGCCGCTCTCCTTTTTCTTTTTTTCCTCATTTCATAAGGATCTTTTCTTCTTTTCTTTTTACTCATTTCAACACCCTTGTATATATCTGAAGCCTTTTCTTTCCATAAATTCACAGTGCGCCGCGGTACGGCGTTTTTTCCGCGCCGCAGACGCTACAATAATAATAACATATATTTACTTTTATTTCAAGAGAAATTTTTGGAATAATAAATATATATTGATTGACTTTCAGGTAATTTTGTGTTACTATAGAATTTAAAGTATCTTTTTAAAAGGAAGTAAAATATTATGATACTGTCATTTGCACTGCTCATAGCGGGATTTATTCTTCTGGTAAAGGGCGCGGATTTCTTTGTGGACGGCAGCTCGTCCATTGCAAAGCTGCTTAAAATACCGTCTATAGTTATCGGTCTGACCATTGTGGCTTTCGGCACAAGCGCACCCGAAGCGGCGGTAAGCATTATCGCCGGTATCCAGAAGTCCAACGATATTGCTGTGGGAAACGTTATCGGCTCGAATATGTTCAACCTGCTTGTGGTTCTCGGAGTAAGCGCGGCTATCAAGCCTGTACACATAAAGGAGCAGATAATCAAAAAGGATTATCCGTTTATGCTTATTGCCTCGGCTCTGCTTTTAATAATGTCATACGACGTTTTTCTCGGCGGCAGCGAAAACATGATCTCCCGCGGCGACGCGCTAATACTGCTGATCTTTATGGGAATTTTCCTTTATTCGGTAATATCCTCTGCGCTTCGCAGCCGTAAGGAAAATATTGGCAGCAGCAAGGACGATATCCCGTCTTACGGTATCGGAAAGAGCCTGCTGTTCACCATAGGCGGTCTTGCGGGAATAATCATCGGCGGTCAGTTCGTTGTTGACAGCGCAAGCGACATCGCCATACGCTTCGGCATGAGCCAGACCCTTGTGGGACTTACCATAGTTGCCGTGGGAACTTCCCTGCCCGAGCTTGTCACAAGCGTTGTCGCCGCCAGAAAGGGCGAAAGCGACATCGCTATAGGAAATGTTGTGGGTTCAAATATCTTCAATATCCTGTTCGTACTTGCGGCTTCAGCAGTCATTTCGCCAATGAATATCAACGCTCAGTGTCTTTTCGATCTGCTTGTGCTTATGGCTGTTACGGTCATTGCCTATATCTTCTGCGCTACCAAAAAAAGTGTAAACAGGATCGAGGGCATCGTCCTTGTTCTGTTGTACGCTATTTATCTCACATACGCGATCGTAAGGTAACCCAAATGCACTGCCTGCGATAAGAAAGGAAACCTCTTTATGTATAATAAATCCGCAAGGGTCGCGGCTATACACGACCTTTCAGGAGTCGGTCGCTGCTCGCTTTCGGTCATTCTCCCGACGTTATCGGCACAGGGAATACAGGTCTGTCCCGTGCCTACGGCTATCCTGTCCGCTCACACAGGCGGATTCGGGGACGTAGTTCTGCGCGATCTGACCGACTACATCTCCCCCGCTCTTAACCACTATAAACAGCTCGGCTATAAGTTTGATTGCGTGTACAGCGGCTTTCTTGCCTCTACTGAGCAGATCGACCACTGTCTCGAATTTTTTGAATACTACAAGGACGCGCTTAAAGTCGTCGATCCCGTTATGGCGGACAACGGCAAGCCCTACAAGACCTGCACTCCCGCTCTCTGCTCCCGAATGGGAGAGCTTGCGGCTATCGCGGATATCATTACCCCCAACATTACCGAGGCGGCTATGCTGCTTGGGGAAAATCCTCTCCAACCAGACGTTACCGCTCAGCAAATGAAAAGCTATCTCGTGAGACTTTCCGAAATGGGACCCAAGATCGTTGTTATAACAAGCGTTTTCTCCGACGGAAAAGCATACAACGTCGGTTATGACCGCGAACACAGCAAATTCTGGCGCATACCATATAATCTTATCAGCGCACACTATCCGGGTACGGGAGACGTTTTCGCCGCCGTGCTTACGGGTTCGATACTGCGGGGAGACAGCCTGCCTATCGCTATGAACAGGGCGACGGCGTTCCTCGAAAGAGCCATAAAGACCACCTACAGCTACTCCACCGACGTGCGGGAGGGCATTATGCTGGAAAGCTGTCTGGATTTTCTTATCACGAACCCCACCCTTTGCGACTATGAGCAGATGTGAGGTGTAATGGCATGAACCTTAACATAGTGCTTGTAGAGCCGCAAATACCCCAAAATACGGGAAATATTTCCCGAACCTGCGCTGTTACGGGGGCAAGGCTTCACCTTGTCAGACCTCTTGGCTTTGAGGTAACGGACAAAAACCTGAAGCGCGCGGGACTGGACTACTGGAACGAACTGGATATCACCTACTACGACGGCTTGGAGGATTTTTTCGCGAAAAACAGCGGAAGCTTCTTTTATTTCACCACAAAGGGAAAAAATACATACAGCAGCGTTTCCTTTCCCGACAACTGCTACCTTGTTTTCGGACGCGAGGACGCGGGACTTCCCGAAGAGCTGCTTGTGAAGAATCCCGAAAGCTGTCTGAGGATACCAATGCGACCGAGACTGCGCAGTCTGAATTTATCCAATTCCGTGGCTATTGCGGTTTACGAAGCTCTGAGGCAGTGGGATTTCCCCGACCTTGCGGCGGAGGGCAAACTTACACGGTATAACTGGGACTAAAATTGAAAGGAATTGATACGAATGAGCAAGATCAAGCTTATGACCGACTCGGCGTCCGATATTCCACAGGAGCTGGAAAAAAAGTACGACATAAGGATACTCCGTTTCCCTATCACACTGGGGGACAAATCGTTCTGCGACAGGGATTACGACAATTTGACGTACTACAAAATGCTCAAGGAATCAAAGGATTTCCCCACCCATGCGCAGATAACCGCTTTTGAGTTTGAGGAGCTGTACAAGGAGTACTTCGATCAGGGCTACGACGACCTTATTTACGTTGCGATAGCTTCCCTCGGTTCAGCTACCTACAGCAATGCCGTTATGGCGGTTGACAATTTCTATGAGGCAAATCCCGAAGCAAAGGGCAAGTACAACATTCATGTTATTGATTCGGGAAACTACACCGGCGTGTACGGTATGCCGCTGATACGCTCCGCCGAAAAGATAGAAAAGGGGGCTTCCGCAGAGGAGGTCGTGGCTTATATGCAGGACTGGCTTGCAAATGCGGAGGTACACTTCGGCTGCTACACTCTTGAATTTGTAAAGCGTTCGGGACGCGTAAGCACTGCCGCCGCTTTTGTGGGTGAGCTTATGGGACTTCGTCCCGTAATACAGATCAAAAAGGGAATTTCCACAACAGACGCAAAGGTTCGCGGAGACAAGGCGGTAATCCCCAAAATCGTTGAGATAACCGCAAACAGGATAATTCCCCAGACACCCTACGGTCTTGTGTACGCCGACAACGACGAGCAGGTAAAGGAGCTTGCTGCGGCGCTTACCAAAAAGCTGGGCTACCCGCCCGAAATGCAGTTCCGTATAGGCGGTGTAATTGCGGCAAACGCAGGTCCAGACCTTGTTGGAGCGTTCTTTAAAGGCAAAGACTGATTAAAATACGAGGTGATTATTTTGAAAAAGTTAGGTTTTGGATTGATGCGTCTGCCTATGGACGGAGCTTCCATCGACATCGAACAGGTAAAGGCAATGGTAGATAAGTTTATCGAAAAGGGCTTTACTTATTTCGATAC
>JAIEDQ010000154.1 GCA_029067895.1 Oscillospiraceae bacterium
ACGAATGGATCTCCTCGCTCAATTTTATAAAAAATAATTTCATGTAAAGCTCCACCGAATCCGTCTTGAACATATTCGACGAATATCTTTCATAAGACATATTTTTTATAATAAGCGAAAGTCCGTTTATATCGTCAAGCTTCATTACCTTGTCAAACGGAATATCGAGAGCGTCAAAAAAATCAAAATCTCCATTGAAAAGTCCGAAGTGAAACCAGTCGTTGGAAAACTGCGCTCCATAGGCTCTGTAAAACTGCGGCGTTCCCTCTTTATAAACAATAAAGGAGTTCGGTTCAGTAATAATATCAGTTCCCGAAAATGTGAAAATTGCAGGCGTTTTTATCAGCAGCAGAAGATAATCTCCGGAACCGTCGGGACGCTGTATCTGAAAATCCGCATCATGACGATGATTATAGCCGATATTGTTAATATGCAATTTTCACACCTCCGTTCTAAAGATTTTTACCGTTGCTTTCTATTACTTCTTTGTACCAAAACGCCGAATCCTTTGGTATTCTTTTTCCGGACGCATAGTCTGTGTAGATCATTCCAAAGCGTGCAGTATAACCTATCGCCCATTCAAAGTTGTCCATAAGAGACCACTGAAAATAGCCGCGGCAGTCAATTCCGTCATCTGACGCTTTTTTGAATTCCCGCAGATAACGGTGCAGGAAATCGATCCTGTTAGGGTCGTGAACCTTTCCGTCAAGCGACACAGCGTCGTGAGCAGCCATTCCGTTTTCGGTAATATAGATCGGAAGCTTATATCGTTCATACATAAAACGCGGTCCCCAATAAAGCGCTTCGGGAGTAATATTCCATTTTATCGCATTAAGAGGATTTCCCGCGGCAAACGGCACATCTTTGGCATAACCGTGTTCCCCCGCTTTAACATATCTTCCCTGATAAATATTAAGTCCGAGAAAATCTATGGGAGAGCTTATGACAGCCATATCCTCGTCTGTAATTTCGGGAAGAATATCGGCGCACTCGTTTAGAATACTGTCGGGATATTTGCCGAAAACAACAGGGTCTATCCAGTACGCGTCCGCAAAAAGGAAATGTCCCCTGCCGCTTGTAAAATAGGACTTTGCCGCTGCCGCCGCGTCCTTTTCGGAAACGGGACAGGGGGGCATTGTTGCTGTTACAAAGCCTATCTTAACATCGGGTATTTTTTCACGCAAAACTCTTACGGCTTTCCCGTGGGATTTGAGAACGTTGTGTCCTATATGGAGCAGCTCTTCCTTTCCGAGTGCAAGTCCCGGAGCGTGAACTCCCTCAAAATAACCGCAGCCCACAAAGACCTCGGGTTCATTAAAGGTTATCACGTTTTTAACTCTGCCTCCGAAAAGCTCGGAGCATACTGCGGTATATTCCGCAAACCAGTCGGAAATTTTATCATTGAGCCAGCCGCCCTGCAAATGCAGGGCATATGGCAGATCCCAATGATAAAGCGTAACATACGGTTCAATTCCGTATTTAAGAAGCTCGTCGATAAGCTCGCTGTAAAATTTTATTCCCGCCTGATTTATCTTTCCCGTACCGTCGGGAATAATTCTGCTCCATGAGACTGAAAAGCGGTATGCTTTCAGTCCAAGCTCGGACATAAGCTTTACGTCCTCTTTGAATTTATGATAGTGATTGCAGGCTGTATCGCCGTTTGAATTATCGCTTATTTTCCCGTCGGTATGGGAGAAAACGTCCCATATGTTTTTTCCTTTTCCGTTCTCAGCGGCAGCTCCCTCGATCTGATATGAAGCGGTAGCGGCTCCCCATACAAAATTATCTGCAAAACCCATTGATGATCACCTCATATTTTATTATACAGCAAGCTTTACTTAAAATCAAGACAGGGTCTTAAGCTTTTCGTTCATTTCGTCAACAAGGGTCTGAACAGCATCGTTGCGTTCATCTCTTGTCTGATACCAGTCTGTTCCGTTGTAGCTCGCGTCCTTGATAGGATTGTGCAGCAGATCGTAAACATCGGTATTTATCGCCGCGTAGAAATCAACTACGGGATGTGCGTTCGTCAGGTCGTTGGTATAATTGAACATTTCAATCATTTCGTCTGTCCAGCCGTAGTCGCCGCGGAGCTTCTTTTCGTTTACTTCCTTTACGCTCTCGTCGGTATTGGCTGTAAGCTTGCATTTGATAAATGCCGCAACAGCGTCGGGGTTCGGAGCGCCCTTGCACATTGCGTATGCGTCAAGTCCGCCTGCTGCGGTGAGATACCATGCGTCGGCTTTTTCATCTCTCGGCATGGGTACGAACATTATCTCTCCGGGATTGCCGAATGCGGATATATCGGGTTCATAAAGCTGCCATGAGCCTACGGGATAGAATAAGGTGGTGCCCTCGCCTACCCTTTCGGGGTGCGCTACCCAGTTGAATTCGGCACGTGGGAAGTTTACACCCGCATTGTGCATTTCGCGGAACATCTCCTGCACTCTTGCAAGATCCGGGTCCATAACATTGTTCACTATTTCTCCGTTTTCCATACCGATAACGGGAACTCCGGTGCTGAGCATCATAGCAAGCTCATACCACCAGCCGTCGATGGCATATTTGCCCTCGTCAACGTCTGTAAAGTCATAGCACATCTTCTTAAAGGTGTCCCATGTCCACTCATTGTTGTAAACAAGCTCCGCCGGATCGTCAAGACCGTTTTCTTCTATGGTGTTCTTATTGTACAGTATGATAGTTCCTGCGTCTGCGGCTACACACGCCATATAGTGTTTTCCGCCGATGGTGTGCATCTCGTTTATTCTTCTTGCGCCCTCGGGGAATAATTCCGAGCCGAAGTCTATGTATTCATCCATCGGCTGGAACATTCCTGCCGACGCCTTTCCGGGGAAGGTATCCAGATCCGCTGCGGGGAACATATCGGGAGAATCTCCGCCCAGAACAAGAGTGGCAAGATCGTCGTATTTAGTCGAATCGGTCGTCTGGATATACTCTATCTCTCCGCCGTATTTTGTTTTGAAAAGCTGGAGGAACACGTCTACCGACTCGCCCTCTTCCGGCTCGAGAGACCAGAAGGAAAGCCATCTCAGCTTGCCGTTCTCAAGCTTTTCGCCGTCAACCTCAACCTGCTCAACTACCTCGGCGTCCTCCGACGCCATTGTTGCCGTAGTAGTTTCCTTGGTGACGGAAAGAGTGTCGGAAATCTGTCCGTCGCCGTCCGAAGCGCAGCCGGACAGCATTGCCGCCGCTGTCGCTGCCGCCGTTATCAAAGATAATTTTTTTGCTGTTTCTTTTTTCATAGATCATCACCTCAAAAATAATTTTAAAAATATTGCTTCTGTCAAAACCTTATGCTTTAATAATAACGTTATCGAAATATGTTTTCAATGACTTATTATACGAAAATACTGACTTATTCTGCTGTATTGAAAAATAGACATAATAAGTCAGCATTTTCACGGAACACATCAGTTCGGTACGGGAAATATAATGCTGCAAATTTTTCCTATATTGCCTCAAAAGCAGAATAAGTCGGTATTTTAGCAGGATATGTCATTGAAAAAAGCAAAAGAATACAGTATACTTTTATGCAATAGATTTTACGGAGGTAATATTATGAACGCAAAAATTATGATCAGTAAAAATAATATGATAAGCAAAATTGACGACAGACTGTACGGTTCGTTTATCGAGCATCTCGGCAGAGCAGTCTACGGCGGTATATACGAGCCCGACCATAAAACGGCTGACGATATGGGCTTTCGCGGCGACGTTATGGATATGGTGAAAAAGCTGAACGTCCCTATTGTGCGGTATCCGGGCGGAAATTTCGTTTCAGGCTACAATTGGGAGGACGGTACGGGAGATAAGGCAAAGCGTCCGAAAAAAATGGAGCTTGCATGGCAGTCGGTGGAAACAAACGAGGTGGGTATCGACGAGTTTCAGGAATGGGCAAAGCGTGCAGGAAGCGAAATTCTCATGGCGGTAAATCTGGGTACGCGGGGCGCGGACGAAGCTCGAAATCTTGTTGAATACTGCAACAGCGAAACAGATACATACTATGCCGAAATGCGGCGGAAAAATGGCTTCGACAAGCCCTTCGGAATAAAAACATGGTGTCTCGGAAACGAAATGGACGGCTATTGGCAGATATGTCACAAAACGCCTTATGAATACGGTCGAATTGCCTGCGAGACCGCCAAGCTTATGAAATGGACAGACCCCTCCATAGAGCTTGTAGCCTGCGGCAGCGCGCATATGTATATGCCCACATTCGGCGAATGGGAGAGGACGGTTCTCCGTGAGTGCTACGACCATGTGGATTATATTTCCCTGCACAATTATTACGGCAACCCCAACGATGATACGGCGGCTTACCTTGCTTCGGCAATGGATATGGACAGCTTTATAAAGCAGGTCGCCGCCATATGCGACGAAATAAAGGCGGAGAAAAATTCCGAAAAGACGGTAAATCTTTCCTTTGACGAATGGAATATCTGGTTCCACAGCAATGAGCAGGATAAGCAGATCAAAAAATGGCAGGTCGCTCCCCCGCTCCTTGAGGATATTTACAATCTTGAGGACGCTGTTGTTCTCGGAAATTTACTTATTACTCTTATCAACAACAGCGACAGAGTAAAGATCGCCTGCCTTGCACAGCTTGTGAACGTCATTGCTCCGATCATGACCGAAACGGGCGGCAGAATATGGGCACAGACGATTTTCTATCCATTTATGTACACCTCGGGGTACGGCAGAGGAACTGCTCTTGAAGCAGTCTGCGAATGCGGCGGTTACGCTGCGGGAGGCAAAGAAAATATTCCCTATATTGATTCTGCGGCAGTTATTTCGGAAGATGAAAGTACGCTTGCGGTGTTTATTGTAAACCGTTCTCTTGACGAAAGCTGTTCGATGGAGTTAAGTCTTTCGGGGTACGAAAATTACCGTCCAGTTCAGCATATCGCTCTGGAGGGCGGCGACCTGAAAGCAGTTAATACTGCGGACGAGCCGAACAATGTTGTGCCTGCGAAAAAGTCCGTATCGGAGGGAATTGTTCTTTCTTCACATTCATGGAATATGATTATTTTTAAGGAGGCGCGGCAATGAAAAGCTTTGACGGCTATAGGCGGGGAATAAATCTCGGCGGCTGGCTTTCACAATGTGCGGAATATTCCGAAAATCACTATAACAGCTTTATTGCGGAAAATGATATTGAAAAAATTGCCGCATGGGGACTTGACCACGTCCGCCTGCCCGTTGATTACAAGGTTATTGAGGACGAGGACGGTACTCCCTCGGAAAGCGGCTATAAGCACATTGACGATTGTATCGAATGGTGCGAAAAACAGGGTCTTAACATAATTATCGACCTGCATAAAACAAAAGGATATTCCTTTGACGAGGCTGATAAAAATTCTCTGTTCGGAAGCGGTGAGCTTCAAAAGCGTTTTATTTTGATATGGAAAAGGTTTGCGGAGCGTTACGGAAGCTGTAAAAACGTTTCCTTTGAGCTGCTTAATGAAATTGCGATTGCGGACAGCGAACAATGGAGCAGGCTTGCCTCCGAAGCGATAGGCGAAATAAGAAAATATGCTCCCGCTGTTAAAATAATTATCGGCGGTACTCAGTGGAACAGCGTTCACACTCTTGCGGAATTGAAAATTCCTGCCGACGATAATATTGTGTACAATTTTCATTTTTACGAGCCGTTTTTATTTACGCATCAGCTTGCGCCATGGCAGCCCCTTATTGCCGACAAAAGTATAGGTTATCCCGCGGATATTGATGAATATCGCAAACTCTCCGATGAAATAAAATGCTTCGGTTCTGGACTGAAAAACGCGGATAAAATGGGCGCGGATTTTATGGAAAAGCTTATCACCGAAGCGGTAACAGCAGCGAAAAATGCAAACGTGCCGCTTTACTGCGGAGAGTACGGAGTTATAGACCGTGCCGATATTGAGGATACCGCAGAATGGTACCGCGACATTCACAGCGTTTTTGAAAAGTACGGCATTGGGCGGGCGGCTTGGACGTACAAAGGCATGGATTTCGGAATTATCGGGCAGCATTATTTGACTGAATTTGAAAGCATATTAAAATCATTATAAAAGGAGTTTTTTGTATGAAAAAAATAATTTCCGCAGTATCTGCGGCAGCTTTGGTGCTGTCGCTTTCCGCCTGCGAAAAAAAGGCTGAAGAAACCCGTCCGCTTGGAGAAATGCGGAATATTTCGTCAGTAGAGCTTGTCGCCGAAATGGGCGCAGGCTGGAATTTGGGCAATACAATGGATGCTGAAGGCGGCGAAACAGGCTGGGGAAACCCTGTTACGACAAAGGAAATGATCGACGAGATATACAATGCGGGCTTCAATACTATAAGAATACCAACAACATGGAACGGTCATATGGGTGAAGCTCCCGACTACATGGTGGACGAGGAATGGATAAACCGTGTCGAGGAGGTAGTGGGTTACGCTCTTGAAAATGATATGTACGTTATTCTGAATACTCACCATGAAACCGACTGGATAAAACCGAAGTATGACGGACTTGACGATGTAAAGGTACAGCTTGCCGCTTTGTGGACGCAGATTGCTGAGCATTTTAAGGATTACGGCGACCATCTGGTTTTCGAGGGACTTAACGAGCCTCGGATCGTGGGCGGCGCAAACGAGTGGAACGGAGGTACGGAGGAAGGCAGAGATTGCCTTAATCAGCTCAACACTGTATTTGTTGAAACAGTCCGCAAAACTGGCGGGAATAATGCAACAAGAACGCTGCTTATCACAACGTTTGCGGCGCAGCCTGTTGCTTCTGCAATAAACGACCTGACGATACCTGACGACGAGCATATCGGCGTTTCTATCCACGCCTATACTCCGTACCGCTTTACCTATGATTCCGTTGGAGAAAGCTGGAATACCGCTGTGTTTGACGACTCCTGCGCTTCGGAAATAGATTATCTGTTTGACAGTCTTAACAATACCTTTGTCAGCAAAGGCATACCCGTGATAATTACCGAATACGGCAGTGTATCAAAAATGATTGACAAGGATTGGTATATCAGCAACACCGACGAGGTGGCAAAATGGGCATCGCATTACATTAGTACTGCCGAAAAGTATGGTATTCCATGCGTATGGTGGGATAACGGCTACCACGATTCAGGCAACGAGCTTTTCGGTATCTTCAACCGCCGAGAGCTTACGTGGTACGAGCCGAAAATCGTGGAGGCTATTATAAACTCGTTGGCAGAATGAAAATAGAAATGCCGCTTAACAAAGTGCATTATATACATATAAACATCATAAAATGTACATGGTATACAGTTATACTATAATCAAGACGAAAAACAAATCAAAGTACTCGCCACCTTGAGCGGGCTTGATAAAGAAAATCGCCACGCACATTTTACTGTGGGGGTGACTTTGGCTGCACGGACTCCGTGCCTGGTGGAGATGAGGCGTACCGGGATGAACCCACATACACTTTACAACATATAAACAATAAAATCATCACAAAGGCTGATATCGTTAAAGAAGTATTTTTTAAAATTTTAGAAAGGCTGCGTAGAAAACCTACGCAGCCTTTCTCTTTTTGTCATATTCTCTGCGGTCGGCAATCGCTGTGGAAACCGCAATGTTGAAACGATAATAATTGTCAGTCTGCTGTACCGTCTGCCTGTGCCCGCTCGACTCGTTAGGAGCATAAATCAAAATATAATAATTGTTCTCAAGATATAAAAGCCGTTTTCGCGTTGAAAATAAAAGCGTGTATTGCATATTATGTCGAATTATGGTATAATGAAAAATAAAGTTTAATTACTTTCTTATATTGGAGGCGCAAAATGGATAATATTATTACTGTCGGCGGAGAAGTCAATGTTTCAATAAATTTTGCAATGCAGCAGAATTATGTTCCTGTTATAAGATATTTAATCGTAAATAATGTATCGGAAGAAACCATTGAGAATTTAGACTTAAAAGTAACATTTGAGCCGGAATTTGCAAGTGAATACATATATCATATTGACAATATCCCTGCAAATGAATCGATTGAAATATCGCCTGTAAAGCTGACAACAAATACGGAATTTCTTTTTTCGCTTACCGAAAAAATGATTGGCATTGTTACCGTCAGCGTAATCAAAGATGAAAATGTCCTATTCAGCAGTAAGCATAACGTTGAACTGCTCGCATACGATGAATGGAGCGGCTTGCTTATTATGCCGGAAATAATTGCGGCATTCATTACTCCGAACCACCCTGCCGTTACTGCGGTAATAAGAGAAGCGTCGGAGTTTCTGAAAAAATGGAAAGGAACACCCTCATTTACGGGATACCAGACAAACAACCCGAATAATGTAAAGCTTCAAATGGCGGCGATCTATGCAGCTATTGCTCAGAAAAAGATCGTATATAACAATCCTCCGGCAAGCTATGAAGTTATCGGTCAGAGAGTCAGGCTTCCTCATACTGTACTTGAACAGAAAATGGGTACCTGCCTTGATCTGTCGGTACTTTATGCGGCGTGTCTTGAAGCTGTCGGACTTTCTCCGCTCTTGATTTTTATAAAAGGTCATGCGTTCTGCGGTTGTCATCTCGAAAGAGAAACCTTTGCCGACTGTGTTGTGGACGACGTTTCGGCAATAGAAAAGCGTATCGTTGCCGGCGCAGAGGAATTGCTCCTTGTGGAATGTACAGATTTTGTGGACGGCGGCGAGCTTGACTTTGACCGAGCGTTAAAGCACGGAAAAGACCACTTGCTGAATATATCTGACTTTATATGCGCTATTGATATACTGAGAACTCGCGGAAGCGGTATAAGACCTATCCCCTTGCGTATCGAAGCGTCGTTTTCGGGAGCGCAGCTTTCCGATGAAAGCGAAAAGGCAGCGGAAGTATCCGCCCCGAAAGACCTTGACAGCTCTTTGCTCGGAAGAGTAGCGGAAGGTTCCGGAGAGCCTGTTACGAAAATCAAGATATGGGAAAGAAAGCTGCTTGATTTCAGCCTAAGGAATTCTCTGCTCAATTTTCGTGTAACAAAAAGCACCCTTCAGATAATGGCATCCGATCTCGGAGAGCTTGAAGACAGACTTGCCGACGGTAAAGATTTCAGAATCATGGAAATACCCTCGGAATGGACGTTTTCCGTCCGCGACGCTAAAATGTTTGAAATTGAAAATCAAAGAGACCTCATCACTACTATTGCGGCGGAGGAGTTTAAGAGCAACCGTATCAGAACCTTCCTCGGTGAAAAGGAACTTGATTTTGCATTAAAAAATCTTTATCGTTCCGCCAAGGTCAGCATGGAGGAAAACGGCAGCAACACTCTTTTTCTTGCGCTTGGATTGCTGCGCTGGTTTGAAAGCGACCTTTCCGAGAAGCCGAGATTTGCGCCTATTGTGCTTATT
>JAIEDQ010000155.1 GCA_029067895.1 Oscillospiraceae bacterium
CAATTCGGCGGTCTATATAAGATCGGCTGAAATTCCCGAAAGTGCGGACGAATTTGCGCGGGATCAGTTTGAGCAATTTTCGGAAAGCAGTTTTATAACTTTAGGACTGACCTCCGCCCAAGCAAAAAGTGCATCTCTCGGCGCGGGCTTCCGCATAAAAAATCCGGACGGAAGCGCAAGTGACGTTCTTTATTTCTATCCCATTATGTGCGGAGATTCCATAGAATTAATTATGTCGGTGTCACTTTACGACGGCAAATACGGCTGTGGCGTCGGAAAAAACACTTTAGCGGGAAAGCTTGACGATATTAAAACCTCGCTTGATAATCCTGTGGAAATATACGCGTCCGAAAACGGCTTTTATTTGCTTACCGACAATGAGGAGCTGCACTTTTCCGAGGGATATCCCTACAGCGAAGCAACAGCCCAAAAGGAACTTGAAGAGATCAAAAAAGTACACGCTCAAAATAAATCCGTAAACGACGTTACAGTCTGCTTTGGCAGCTTTGAAAAAGGTCTTGTGAATGCGGACGGAAAGATCTGTTTTGTAAATGATGACGGCACTCTTGCCACGGGCTGGAAAACCGTAGACGGCAAAGAATATTACTTCCGCAAGAGCGGCGAAGCAATAACCAAAAGCACGTCTATAAACGGCGTACGCTATAAGTTCGGCAAGGACGGAGTATGCGCGGGCGAGTACACAGGCTGGACGAAATCGGGCGGAAACCGTTTCTACTTCCTTAACGGAATAAAGCAGACAGGCTGGTGCAAGCTTTCGGACGGCTGGCACTACTTTGATGAAAAAAGCGGCGCGCACACCACCGGCACTGTAGAGCTTTACGGCAAGAATTACACCTTTTCCGACAGCGGCGTGTGGGACGGCAAGGCGGATACAGACTACTCATCGGCTTACATCTCACTCGACAAAAGGCTTCCCAAGGACGCTTACGGCGGCGCGTATGTTGATGACGGCGTGCTTGTGATAATGACCAAGGACAGGGAAAAGGTCGCTTCTGCTGTAGAAAAAATGAGGAAAACTTACGCCCCCATAATCATACAGGACTGCAAATTTTCCGCAAACGAGCTTGAAGAGGTCAGAGCTTATTTGGGAGACAATATGAAAAAATACGGACTTAACAGCGTGGGAATAGGAAAAAACAGTGTTGGAATAACTACGGAAAAGGTGACGGATGAATTGCAGGATTACATAGATTCCCTTGACGACCCCGATATTATTTCCATTGAGTTTGGAGGACCCGCTATTCCGGACTCCGACGACGTTGCCGTTGAAACTATTGACTGCTTTTAATATTAAACCGTCCCGAACATCGCCTGACGTTCGGGACGGTTATTTTTTAGTGTAATTATCCTGCCCAGTATTTCCTGTCAAGACTTCTGAACTGCACCGCCTGAGCGATATGGGGCTTGTCGATTATCTCCGAGCCGCTCATGTCGGCGATAGTTCTCGCGACCTTTAAAATGCGGTCGTAGGCTCTTGCGGAAAGTCCCATTCTCTCAAACACATTTTTAAGGGTATCCCTTGCCGCGTCGGTCATTTCGCACATCTGCGGCAAAAGCTCGGGAGTTATTTTTGCGTTGCAGGAAATTCCCGTTCCCGCGAATCTCTTGTTCTGTATCTCCCTTGCCGCCTGTACACGCTCCCTTATCTGTGCGGAGCTTTCCTCCTTTGCCGCGGAGGATATCCTTTCAAACTCCACGGGCGGAACTTCTATATGTATATCGAACCTGTCAAGAAGAGGTCCGCTTATTTTCGACAGATAATGGGCGACCTGTTTTTTGCCGCATATGCACTTTTTGGTGGGGTGTCCGTAATATCCGCAGGGACAGGGATTCATTGCCGCCACAAGCATAAAGCTGCACGGATATGTGACCGTTCCCGCCGCCCTCGCAATTGTGACCTGCTTGTCCTCCATGGGCTGACGGAGTATTTCCAGAGTGCGCCTGTCAAATTCCGCAAGCTCGTCCAGAAAAAGCAGTCCGTTATGGGCAAGGGATATCTCTCCCGGTCTGGGGACTGTTCCGCCGCCCGCAAGTCCCGCCGCCGAAATGGTATGGTGAGGACTTCTGAAAGGTCTCCTTGTCACCAGCGGAGCTTCCTTGCTGACAAGTCCGCAAACCGAATGGACGTTTGTGGTCTCTATGGATTCCTCAAAGGTCATGGCGGGAAGTATGGTGGTAAGCCGTTTTGCAAGCATGGATTTTCCCGAACCGGGACTTCCTATCATCAGCACGTTGTGTCCTCCCGCGGCGGCGTACTCCAGAGCCTTTTTCGCGGCATACTGACCCTTTACGTCAGCAAAGTCCACAGCGTCGAAATATTCCTCCGCTTTTATCTCATATGGTTCTTGCGGAAGTATCACCTCTTCGCGGCTGAAATGCTTTATAAGCTGACCCGCGCTTTCCACGCCGTATACCGTCACGCCCTCCGCAACGCTTGCCTCGTAGGCGTTCTCGGCGGGAACGAACACGTTCTCGAAGCCCGCCTTTTTAGCAAGCAGAACCATTGGCAGAACGCCGTTGACAGGTCTTACCGCTCCGTTAAGTGATACCTCTCCGATAAACGCGGAATTTGAAATATCCTCGGTAATGTTTCCCGTTACGCACAGAAGCGCAACAAAGATAGCAAGGTCGTGAACGCTTCCCGACTTTTTCGTGTCCGCGGGAGCAAGATTGACTATCACCCGCGCAAGAGGAAAAGCTATCCCGTTTTCCCGCAGAGCAGAGCGTATCCTCTCGCGGCTTTCCTTTACAACCGTGTCCGCAAGACCCACTATGTCGAAAGCGGGAGTGCCCTTGCTTGTTTCGATTTCAACGTCCACGGAAAAAGCGTTGAGCCCGAAAAGTCCGAGACTGTTTACCTTTGCAAACATATAAATTATAACGACGTTTCCGCAGGAAAACGTCTCTCCTTTCAATGTTGTTATTTCAGGCGGCGAAGCTTACCCTCAGCCCTCAATAACAGGAATATGCCTTTCAAGCCAGTTCAGTATATCCTCGTAAACCTCGGCGCGGTTGGTCTCGTTGAGTATCTCGTGCCTTGCGCCGCTGTAAACCCTCAGCTCAATATCCACCTGACCCGAATTGCTGAGCCTTACAAAAACCTCTTCGGGACCCCGTCCGTACATACCTACGGGATCTTCCCCGCCGCTGCAAATAAATACAGGCAGATCATTGTCCACCTTTTCCGCCCAGTCCCGCGCGGAAACGTAGCTTACCAGATACATCAGATCGGCATATGCGCTTGCCGTGAAGTGGAAATTGCAGTACGGGTCTTTCTCGTAGGCTATGGCAATTTCCGTATCTCTTGATATCCACGCAAATTCGTTTACGGGATTTTCTATTTTCACATTGCTAAATCCTAAAAGAAGATTATCCAGAATTTTTGAACGTCCCATATCGCCGTTCAGCCTGCACGCCGTCTGCGAAATAGCAAGTCCCGCGTTAACGCCCACCTTCACGTTCAGCGTACCCATAATGACTGTCCCGCCGTACATATCGCTGTGCTTTGCAAGAACGGCTCTCACCACCAGCGAACCCATGCTGTGACCAAGTATATAGAAAGGAATGTCCTCAAACTCTTTGCGCATTATCTTAGTGAGCCGAACGGTATCCTTTGCGAGGAACTGCCAGCCGTGCTTAGGAGCAAAGTATCCCAGATATTCGTCGCTTACGATCGAGCCGCCGTGTCCCAGATGATCGTGACCGAATACTGCAATGCCGTTCGCGCATAGGAAAGATATAAAGTCCTCGTACCTTGCGATATACTCGCACATTCCGTGGACGATCTGCACCGCCGCTCTCGGCTTCGAGGCGGGGGTATAAACATAGTAAGCGATATTGTCCGAACCGTTGGAGCTTTTAAAGCTTCCGCAGAATTTTTCAAAACTCATAATATTACCAGCCTTTGCAAATTTTTAAAAAAGCTTTCTCTTATTATAACACATTTGTAACATTTTAACAAGGTCTTGCGCAAATTTTTCATGAAGCCATAATAAAAACAGGGAAACGAAAAGCTCGTCTCCCTGCAAAATTTTATCATATTTCCGCATGAGCGTGTCTTGTAACATGACACCCGATATTCACCGCAACGGGAAGTCCCGCAATGTGTGTGGGAGCTTGCTCAACCGCAACCGCAAGAGCGGTGGTAGTCCCGCCGAAGCCCTGCGGACCTATGCCCAGCTTGTTGACTCTTTCAAGTATGCGCCGCTCCATGTCGGCATAAAGCTCCTTGGGATTCTTCACGGAAATATCCCTGCACAAAGCTTTCTTCGCCAAATATGCGCAGTACTCAAAATCTCCGCCTATTCCCACTCCTACCACCATCGGCGGACAGGGATTGCTTCCCGCCTTTGAGACGGTCTCCACAACAAAATCCTCAATATCGGTCACGCTTGCCGACGGCGTGAACATTTTCATTGCGGACATATTTTCGCTTCCGAAACCCTTGGGACATACGGAAATATTCACCTTGTCCCCCTCGACTATCCGCGTATGCACAACTGCGGGAGTGTTGTCCCCCGTGTTGACCCGCTCCAACGGGTCGGAAACTATGGAACAGCGGAGATATCCCTCGGTGTAGCCGCGGGACACGCCCTTGTTTATTGCGTCCGTCAAAGAGCCGCCCACAAAGTGTACGTCCTGACCAACGTCAAGGAAAATCACAGCCATGCCCGTGTCCTGACAGACCGCAAGTTCTTCCTTTTCGGCGGCTTCGATATTCCGCACCAAGTCGGTCAGCACCTCCCGTCCCGTGGGGGACTGCTCCGTTTTCACCGCGCAGCCTATGCAGTCCGCCAGAGACTTTGGCAGAAAGCGGTTCGCCTGTATACACAGGTCTCTGACGGTGTTTTCTATTTCGGCAACATTTATTTCTCGTATCATGATTTTACCTCCGGATTTATTTTTACCGCCGCATTTCATCAAAGGAATCGGGTATCAAGCAGCTTCTTGAATATGTACATCTCTCCGCGGGCGCGCTGTAATGATAGATGTAAAAGTCCTGTTCTATGCGTGGAAAAGAACCGTCCTCCTTGGAAATATCCAAAGCCCGACCCTCCAGCTCGACTCCGCAGTATGGATCATCGTAAAAATACGACACACAGTAGTATTCATATGTAAAAGCGTCCTCTGTTTCAACAACGCGGCGGCAGACCTTATTGCTGCTGCTGTCATAGAGCAGCACATCAAAATTCCGCATGATCTCATCGGCGGTCATTTCTCCCGTGTAGCGTTTGCCGTCCTCCGAAAAATTTTTCAGGAACAGCACATAATCTTCCCTTTCAATGCCTCGGTTACTGTATACTTCTATATAAGTTCCCAGCCATGCGGAAAAAACATCGTTATCTTCAACCTGCTCCAAGCTGCGGTTGATAAATTCGCTGTGATCACTTTCGCTGTACATACGGTAGTGACGTTCTTCCCTGCAATACTCATCAAGGTCTGCACCCTCGGGAATAAATTCCTTTTGGAAATATTCTCCGTCAAGAGGGTCAAGATAATCCTCAATAAAAAGATTTTGAGGATAGTTCCATCGGGCGTAATCCGCAAGACCGATAAGCTCCTCGTCCGAAATATTTTCGATTTCGTCAAAGCTGTAGTGCTTTGCTTCAATAGGAGGCGGTTCAAAAACCGCTATTTCCTCCATGATATATGAGGTCTGCGCTTCAGTTTCGGGAATTTCCGGGAATTTGGGTCTAAGTTCACAGCCGCACATCAGCGTCATTCCCATGACAGCGAACAAGAGCAGTCCCACGAATTTTGAAATTTTCCGCATAATGCTGCCCCTTTCGTCCGTTACATATCGGAGTAAACTATCTTCCCCCCGATAACAGTCATCTTAACATTTGTCATAATTTCAAGCGGGTCGCCGTCCGTGACCGCAAAGTCCGCGTCCAGACCTGCGGCAATATCGCCCGTAATATCGCTTATCCCCGCGATATCGGCGGCGGTGCAGGTTATGGAGCGGATACCCTCCGCGGCGGGAAGTCCTGCTTTTACGCAGTATGCCGCGCTTGCGCAAAGGTACTGAATGGGAGTTTCGGGGTGGTCGGTGCATATCGCAACAGTCACTCCGTTTTTATGAAGTATACCCGCGTTAGCTGTGGTCTGACCCGCAAGCTCGGGCTTGCCCCGGTCGCAGATAATGGGCCCAACCACAGCGGAAGCTTTTTTCTCGCCAAGAATATCCGCGGCAGAGTGTCCCTCGGTGCAGTGGATAAGCACGTAGTTCAGAGAAAATTCCTCTGCGATACGGACTGCCGTAAGGATATCGTCCGCGCGGTGGCAGTGGAAATGTGCTTTTAACTCCCCTTTCAGCAGGGGTATCAGCGCCTCGGACTTCATATCAAATTCGGGGAGCGCTTCATCATTTTCCTCTGCGGACTGCTTGTCAGCCATGTAACGCTTCGCCTTGAAAAGAGCCTCCCGTATCACCGCGGCGGTAGCCATTCTTGTCACGGGAGCGGAATCCTTGTCGGAAAAGGTGGACTTGGGGTTTTCCCCCAGAGCAAATTTTATTCCCACGCGTCTGACAAGCATTTCGTCGGCGCAGCGTCCCGCAGTTTTGACGGCAATAAGGTCTCCGCCCACAGGATTGGACGAGCCTACTCCCGTCACAACGCAGGTCACGCCCGCCTTTACCGCGTCGGCAAAATATCCGTCGTTATGGCAAAGACCGTCTATCGTCCGCAGGTGAGGGGTAACGGGATCGCTGTCCTCGTTCACGTCCTCGCCCTCCGCGCCCTGACCGTCTCCGATAAGACCCATGTGGGTATGTGCGTCGATAAAGCCGGGGTACAGTCTCATGCCGTGGAGGTCAATATCCTCCTCGGAAATTTTCACGGGAGTTCCCCCCGCAACAGCGGCGATCTTTCCGTTTTCCACCTGAACATAGCCGCAGGGGATAAAGCCCGCGCCGCTCAACTGCGGGTAAATTTTTGCGTTATAGAAATACATTTTTACACTTCCTCAGGTCAGGACAAGCCGCACTCGTCGTAGTCCTTCCACCGTTCGTTGTGGCGGTAAGCGGTTATAAGCTTGTAAACGATAAAGCCCGCCGATACCAGAAACAGCACCAGCGCAGCCGATACGGGAACGGCAGTCCTCAGAAAATCAAGGGTATCGTTTTTGCTGTCGTAATTATTATCCATGGCAATTCTCCTTTTTCGGTTTTATTTTATTATAATATATTTTGGGAAAATAGTAAATAGTTTTTGGTAATTTTCACAAAAGAAAAGCCTCCGCCATGAACAGCGGAGGCTTTGTTAAGCATTATTGCCGGAGATTACTTCTGATCCTTGATTGCAGCCTGTGCAGCAGCCAGTCTTGCGATAGGCACACGGAAAGGCGAGCAGGATACGTAAGTCATGCCGAGGCTGTGGCAGAACTCAACGGATGTGGGATCGCCGCCGTGCTCACCGCAGATACCGATGTGCATTTCGGGACGAACCTTCTTGCCCATTTCAATAGCCATCTTCATGAGCTTGCCAACGCCTGTCTGATCGAGCTTAGCGAACGGATCGTTCTCGAAGATCTTAGCGTCATAGTAAGCGTCGAGGAACTTGCCGGCGTCGTCACGGGAGAAGCCGAAGGTCATCTGTGTAAGGTCGTTAGTACCAAAGCAGAAGAACTCAGCTTCCTTAGCGATTTCGTCAGCTGTGAGAGCAGCACGGGGAATTTCGATCATTGTACCAACCTCGTACTTGAGGTCTGCGCCTGCGTTCTTGATAACCTCGTCAGCAGTTGCAACAACGATATCCTTAACGTACTTCAGCTCCTTGATCTCGCCTACCAGCGGGATCATGATCTCGGGTACGATAGTCCAGTCGGGGTGCTTTTTCTTAACATTGATAGCAGCCTTGATAACAGCCTTTGTCTGCATCTTAGCGATCTCGGGGTATGTTACTGCAAGACGGCATCCGCGGTGACCCATCATGGGGTTGAACTCGTGGAGGGAAGCGATGATAGCCTTGATGGTATCAACAGACTTGCCCTGTGCCTTTGCAAGAGCTTCAATGTCAGCTTCCTCTGTAGGAACGAATTCGTGGAGAGGAGGATCGAGGAAACGGATAGTAACGGGGTTGCCCTCGAGAGCCTCGTAGAGAGCCTCAAAGTCGCCCTGCTGCATAGGTTCGATCTTGTCGAGTGCAGCTTCTCTCTCTTCAACAGTATCGGAGCAGATCATCTCACGGAATGCAGCGATACGGTCAGCCTCGAAGAACATGTGCTCTGTACGGCAGAGACCGATACCCTCTGCGCCCAGCTCGCGAGCCTTCTTAGCGTCTCTCGGTGTATCAGCGTTTGTTCTAACCTTGAGCTTCCTGTACTTGTCCGCCCAAGCCATAATTCTTCCGAACTCGCCTGCGATGGTAGCGTCAACGGTAGCGATCTGACCGTCGTAGATGTTACCTGTGGAGCCGTCGATGGAGATCCAGTCGCCCTCGTGGTAGGTCTTGCCAGCAAGCTCGAACTTCTTGTTCTCTTCGTCCATATTGATAGCGGAGCATCCGGATACACAGCATGTACCCATACCACGCGCAACAACAGCAGCGTGAGAAGTCATACCGCCGCGGACTGTCAGGATACCCTGAGAAGCCTTCATACCAGTGATGTCCTCGGGAGAAGTTTCAAGACGAACAAGAACAACCTTTTCGCCCTTAGCTTTCCAAGCCTCTGCGTCCTCAGCTGTGAATACGATCTTACCGCAAGCAGCTCCGGGAGAAGCGCCCAGACCCTTTCCAACAGGTGTTGCAGCCTTAAGTGCAGCAGCGTCGAACTGGGGGTGGAGAAGTGTATCCAGGTTACGAGGATCGATCATAGCAACAGCTTCCTGCTCTGTTCTCATGCCCTCGTCAACAAGGTCGCAAGCGATCTTAAGAGCAGCCTGTGCAGTTCTCTTACCGTTACGAGTCTGGAGCATATAAAGCTTGCCGTGCTCAACGGTGAACTCCATATCCTGCATATCTCTGTAGTGCTTTTCAAGTGTGGAGCAAACTTCTGTGAACTGCTTGAAAGCTTCGGGGAACTTCTGCTCCATTTCGTTGATGTGCATAGGAGTACGAACGCCTGCAACAACGTCCTCGCCCTGTGCGTTTGTAAGGAACTCACCGAACAGACCCTTTGCACCTGTAGCAGGGTCACGTGTGAATGCAACGCCTGTACCGCAGTCGTCGCCCATGTTACCGAATGCCATGGACTGTACGTTTACGGCAGTACCCCAAGAATAAGGGATATCGTTGTCACGGCGGTAAACGTTAGCACGGGGGTTGTCCCATGAACGGAAAACAGCCTTTACAGCGCCCATGAGCTGCTCCTTAGGATCGGAGGGGAAGTCCTGACCGATCTTGGA
>JAIEDQ010000156.1 GCA_029067895.1 Oscillospiraceae bacterium
GCGCCTATATATGGTTCTTGTCTGCGGTTTTTATCGGCGGCGTATGCATTGGTGTCGGAGCAGGAGAACCGTTCTGGGTATTCGACTTGTTTGAAGATATTTCCGAAATTATTTCAGAGTCGTCCGGTTTTGAAGAAAAAATTTTTGATGTTCAGTTTTTGAAGATAATAATAATATCTATCGTTCTTGCTCCGTTTTTCATTATGACTCACTCGTACTTCTGCTTTGCCATCGGAAACCTTTCAAACAGCCGCAAGCTGGGTGTTGCAGTACTGACGTTTTTCGGGGTCAACATTGCGGAAAATATTGTCACCACAATAATACTGTCGTTCGTTGCTCCGCACTTTGTAGACGACAGATGGGCGACCGAAGCAATGCCGATGGATGAACTTTTTCAATTAACGAACAAGATCATGATCTTGGCGCTTATAATATCCGTTGTGATCTCGGTGGGATTTTTCATAGCCGCCGAAAGAATTTTTGCCAAAAAGCTAAATCTTGAATAATGACTGCAAAAAAATCGCAGGAGACAGTTCATTAGTCTCCTGCGATTTTTTTATTTGTGTAAGATATATTTTCAGTTTGAGCAGCACTGTTTTTCGTTAAGTCTGGCTTTGATAAAATCAGGCACCTCATTTTCCTTTATGCCGAGGACAAACGCAAACTCTCCGTGAAGGATATGCTCCGCCGCGGCAAAGGCTTTTTCGTCGGCGGCAATGAGACGCTTTCCGCTGTCGGCGCGGTGTTCTCTTTCCTCGTAGACGGCTTTTATGATACCCACTATTCCCGCAAGGTCGCAGCTTTTCAGTATCGACCCGAAGCGTTCCGCACGCTCGTTTTTATCGCTTATCCGCAAAGCTTCTGTCGTAGGTATTTCGTCGATGATACCGTATATCTCTTCCTTTGTGAGCAGACGCCTTACGCCTGTCTCCGCGGTCTTTACGGGAATATAATATGCCGAGTTCCTGTACTCCACAGGTGCAAGCTTGTAGTATTCGTTTGCCGAAACTCCGTCAAAGCAGCGTTTGGTTTTCTCCTCAACGCGGCACACCTCTCCCGAACCGTAAACAACATATTCGCCTATATTCAACATCATTATCACCATGCTCTCTGCGGGACTTTTTCACAGCGTCCGTACAAATTTCCCGCTTTACTTAAATTATAGCATATTTTCCGAAAACTTTCGAAGGCACTTTTGCACAAATTTCGGGACTTGTTTTTTGTACAGTTTTACCGTATCTCAGAAAAGAGCGGTGAAAAGTCTCATAAGATTTGCCGTGACCGCGCACAGGACGATCCCGACCGCCGTGGGAAGCAGAAAGGCGGCGGCTGTCCATTTCATACTGCCCGTTTCCTTTTTCACGGTAATGCAGGTGGTGGAGCAGGGAAAATGAAACAGCATGAAAATTACGGTGCAGACCGCAGTGGTGAGAGTCCAGCCGTTGTCCGCAAGAAGTGTTTTGAGCTGTCCCAGATTTTCGTACTCCATTATTTTTCCAGTGGAAAGATACGCCATAAGCATTATCGGCACGACTATTTCGTTCGCGGGAAAGCCAAGTATAAACGCTAAAAGTATAACTCCGTCCAGACCGATAAACCGCGCGAACGGGTCGAGGAAATCCGCGCAGATGTTAAGCAGAGCGGCATCCCCGATCTTTACCGCGCCGAGAAGCCATATTACCAGTCCTGCGGGAGCGGCTACGGATATCGCTCTGCCGAGTACGAATATCGTCCTGTCGAAAACCGAGCGGACTATGACCTTTCCTATCTGGGGTCTGCGGTAGGGAGGAAGCTCCAGCGCAAAGGAGGAGGGTACGCCTTTAAGCGCCGTACGCGAAAGCAGCCGCGACATAAGCAGCGTCATAAGCACTCCGAGAATTACCGCCGCGGTAAGCACCGCTACCGAAGCCAGACTTCCCGCAAAGCCCCTCGCGCCTGCCGTTATGAACATGGTGATTATTGCAATAAGCGTAGGAAATGCGCAACCGTTCAAAGTGCAACTTTTCAGAAAATAAAAATCGGCAGGAGCGTTAATTCCTGCCGATATAGATATGCATAGTTTCACCGTCGCGGACGATTCCCGTCACCATGAGCCGCACCATGGAACGCTTTTCCCACACCGAAAGGATATCGGGAGAGACAAGGCACTTTTTCAGATCGGACAGCTCCTCCGCAAGAGACGCGATCTGCTCTGATTTTTCGGGCGTAAGGCTTTCCTCTGCTTCGGCAGCTTCTTTTTGGGCTTCAAGCCTTTTTATTTCCCCGTCAAGCTCGGTTATGCGCGCGTTTACCTTTTGGACGAACGCTGAACTAAGTTCTCCCTGTGACAGGGTATTGATAAGATTATCCGCCTCGTCTGAGCATTTTTTTATGGCGGCTTCCACCGAGGCGGCGGGACTTTCTCTTTCCGCGGCTTTAAGCTCCCGTTTCAGACGTTCAAGCCGCCTTATTATCCGCGGACTTTCCGCGGCGTATCCCGCAATGTTTTTGCATACCAAAGCATCAGCCTGCCTCCCGCCTAAATTAGAGCAGTCACAGAGCCCTGTTCCCCCGCGCAGCTTGCTTTCGCATATATAGTCGAAAAGACCGCCGTCGGGTCTTTTCGCGGAACGTGGCTTTGCAAACATACGGCTGCCGCAGTTTTCGCACCGTATCAGTCCCGAAAGCAGGGCATAGCCGTTGTGCGTTTTTGCAGGCTTTTTTCCCGTGGGGATATTGTCCTCGATGATTTTCTGTACCGCTGCCCATTTCCGACCCGAAATATGTCCGCGGTGTTTCCCTATGGCGATTATCCATTTGTCCGCGGCGCGGCGGGGAGCGTTCTTTTTCTGGTAGTCCCGCTTATTGTAGGCAAGCAGTCCGAACTCGCCTGTGCAGTCCTTTTCCTCGAAGCACAGGTCGGCGTTCACAGATGAAAAATACTCGAACGCGTCCCTGTCGGCAGTGCAGTAGGCAGGGTTGCGAAGTATTTCCTTTATCCCCGGCAGGGAAAAATATTTGCCGCTGCGGGACTTGATATTCCGGCTTATAAGATATTTGCTTACTCCCGAAACGCTTTGCAGCTCAAGGAACTTGCCGAAGATAATGTCCACCGCCGCAAGCTCCTCCGCGTTTTCTTTAAGCTTGCAGGCAGTCTTTATTCTGCCGTCGATAATTATTTCCCGCACCTTTTCGGAGGAATATCCCAGAGGCGTATTCCCGCCGAGCCAGCGTCCCGTTCGGGCGAGCATAAGCATATTGTCGCGCACCCGCTCCGCAATGGTCTCCCGTTCAAGCTGAGCAAAGACCGAAGCCACGTACATCATGGCTTTTCCCATAGGCTTAGAGGTGTCAAATTCCTCCTTTATGCAGACAAAGGATATCCCCCTGCTGTTCAGCTCCTCGATAAGAGCGGAGAAATCGCTGACGCTGCGGCTTATGCGGTCGAGCCTGTAGCATACCAGATAGTCGGGCTTGTTTTTCCGCAGGTCGTCAAGCATCATGCGGAAACGGGGTCTGTCGGTATTTTTTGCGGAAAAGCCCTCGTCCTCGTAAACGGCAATATCCGCATCGGACGCCGAGCCGTCCGAAAGCTTGGACAGGATATACTGTCTGCACATTTCGGCTTGGTTTTCCACGCTTTCACCTTTTCCCGTAAAGACCGATTTTCTGCTGTAGATAAAATATTTCGGATATGTCACCGTTCGCGCCTCCGTTTCGTGATATATCAACTATATGTGTGCGGCGGCTGAAACAGTCCGCGAAAAGGCTTTTTTAGAATTTATCAGTGCTTCGGCTGAGACCGATAAATTTAAAAGACGTACTTCCGTATTATGCGGCAGTACGTCTTTTTTAATATGCTATTTGGTATGCTCTTTCAGTGAGCTTTCCACAGCCTTAAAGCGGGGGTCGTCACGTATGCCGTCAAATACGCTGTCGGCCAAATGCTTCAAAAGCATTTGGCAGGACGTATCGCTGTAATTCTTGCCGTTATGGGCAGAGTTGTATTCCAGAGTATTCACAAGCAGGGAAACATGGGGCTTTTTGTCCGGCAGACTGTCCACCTCCGCCGCATATTTTGCCGACTTTCTGAGATTTTCCAAGGCAAGCTCAAAGTCCCCCGCCCGCATTGCCATTATCGATATATCTCTGTGCAGATAGTAAAGATTGTGAAAGCATATATTGTAGTCCCCCTTGTCAAACACAATATCGAACATTGCGATAGCTTTTCGATATATTTCGATTTTCTGTTCCAAAGTAAACCCGGTATCGTTTTGTTCGTCCATATCCGCCATACGCTGCAAACATAAACAGAAAACATGCGTAAGGTGGTAAACGTTATCCTGTGTGAGCCTGACAAGATCCTCGCCTTTAAGAATATTCATCTTTACTATTTCGCTGCCTCTATACATTGACGGAAGTTTGTTCGCGGCTTCAAGAGCCTTGCTTGCTTCACCCGAATTCTGATAGTAGTTGCACAGTTCGCTCTGCATTATGTTTCGTATTTCGGGGTCGGTACACTCCGCAAGGATTCTTTCCGCTATCTCCACGGCTTTCCTGTTATTCTGGCGGTACTCCTCGCTTTTTTTGTCAATAGCGACAAAGGTAAGATTTAATGCATACCGCGAAAGCAATTTATAATTGTTGGGATGAACCTTTACCGCCTCTGCAAGAAGCCTGATATTTTCCTCAACAAGTCCTTTGGACAAATTGTCCTTTTCTTTATCAAGAATATTTTTCACGTCCGCAGCGTCCCGTACCTCATTCATGCCGATAAGCTCGTCAACGGTTATTCCGAAGCAGTTAGCTATGGTCGGGAGCATTTCTATATCGGGATAACCCTCTCCCCGCTCCCACTTTGAGACCGACTGAAAGGATACCCCAAGAATATCCGCAAGCTGCTCCTGTGTAAGCTCACGAAGCTTTCTTTGCTTTTTGAGATTTTCTCCGATGTATAGGGTCATAAAAAAATCCTCCTTAAAATTTAGGCAGCGCTGCTATAGTTACAGTATAGCGTAAAATCCGTCTCAAAGCAATAACCGCGATATTGAAAGCGGCTCTACGGAGAGTGGAATTTTTCCCGCCTTGACTTTTTTCGGATTTTTATTTATAATTATAGTACCAAGTGAAAAATTACGCGCCTCCCGATTGTATTTATTATAGAATAAATTTTAGAAGCGGAGGAACTAAATATGAAAAACTTTGCGAACAAGTTCACAGCTGTCCTTGCGGCGGTGATGATGACCGTCTCGGCGGCGGGAATTTCGGTCTGCGCTCTTGCACCTATTTCGTGGACGTACATCGGCTGGGAACAGTCTCCAAACGGCTGGACGTATACTTATGTGGAATTTGATGAAGAGCCTTACCGTGAGATCGACGGCGTTATGTACGATTTTGACCCGTCCGATAAATATGTTTGTTCAGGGAAGCACAGCGGCTGGACAGACTACAACGGGATAAAAAAGTACAGATACTATCATGACGGTCTGCCCTATACAGGCTGGACCAAATCCAAAAGCGGAAAAAGAAAATACTTTCTTGACGGTTTTCCTGTTAAGGGAGATTTTCGGATTGGGGACAAGCTGTACAGCTTTGACAAAAAGGGTATTTACACAGGAAAGTCCGAGCCTGCTGTTCTTACTGCAAGCTGCGGCGAAAGTATCTCTGCGGACGCGGAGAAAATTTCCATAACCGTAAAATATAACGACGGAAACGATAATATCTCATATACCATCGGCGAGCCTGCAAAAATGGAACGCTGGGAAAACGGCGAATGGGAAATCTGCGGAAAGCCCTCCGAATACGCTCTGGACGACATTGCCTATGATCTTGGCGGACTTGGCGACTGCTCGGTAAATTTCACAAATGTGGCATTTTATCCGCATAGATATATGGACGGAGATATGCCTGAGGGGTACTACCGAGTGGTCGTACCATGCAGTTACGGCGAAACGAAGAAAGACCTTTACGCAGTATTCAAAGCTGTATCTCCCGTTGAGGTAAAAATGTCGGAGGATATCTATGCAGCCGAGGCTGACGCAGATATTGATCTTCAGACCTATATAACAGTTAATTCCGAAAAGCTTGCGGGCAAAGATATTTCCTTGAAAATCGAAAAGAAAACCAATTCCGGCTGGGAAACAGCTGTTAAGGAGTTCAAGTTTGACAAAGACGCTTCATGCGATTCCGTCAGCGCAGACGGGACAATAACCGCTGGCATCGGTATGCCGCCTGAAACGGGATACTACAGGGCTGTTGTAACGGTCGGCAAAAAATCATATGAAGCGGCTTTCAGAGTTGAAGTCAGCTAAAAAAATTAAGGACGGCGGTATTATGGAAAAAATAAGTCTTTACGAACACAGGGTAAGCTACTACGAGACCGATCAGATGGGGATAGTACACCACTCAAACTACATCAGGTGGTTTGAGGACACAAGGGTGGACTTTCTCGAAAAGGCAGGGTTTTCCTATGCCAAAATGGAGGAAATGGGCATTATGATCGTAGTGCTGGGAGCGTCCTGCAACTACAAGATATCCGCACGCTTCGGGGACAGGATAGTGGTCATACCTAAAATTTCCGAGTTCAACGGCTTTAAGATGACGGTCACATACCGGGTCTATAACAAGGAAACGGGCGCGCTGCTTGCCACGGGCGAGACAAGGCACTGCTTCACCGACCTGAACCTCAAACCCGTCCGCACCAAAAAGGAGTACCCCGATGTGTACGGGCTTTTCCACAGCTACATTGATGTAAATCTTGACGAGGAGGGTATCTGGTCATGAATAATTTTCCTGCCGACGATAAGCACGTCCGCGCTTTGGGACGGTCTATAGTTCACGGTTCCGTAAGATATCTCAGCTGGAGTTGTTCGGGCGTTGAGTTTGTTTTCAGAGGCACAAGCCTTTCCGCCGAGCTGTGGACTGACTGGACTTTTGACGAACCTTGGAAAGAAATTTTTCAGCCGTGGGCAGCGGTCTTTGTGAACGGCGAGTCCGAGCCGAGAAAGCGTTTCCCCGTGAAAGAGGGTACGAACAGCTACGTCCTGTATGAAAGCGATACGGACGAGGAGGTCGTTATCCGATTTGCAAAGCTTTCCGAAGCGGCGTTCAGCAGGCTTGGTATCGTCAGCTTTTCCGCGGACGGTGAGATACGTCCCGCCGAGCCGAAAGCCCGCCGCATGGAATTTATCGGCGACAGCATAACCTGCGGCTTTGGTATTGAAAGCAAGTCCGCCGAGGACAATTTCCGCACTGCCGAGGAAAATTCCGATATCACCTATGCCGCCCTTACTGCGAAAGCTTTCGGTGCGGACTTTAACCTTATTTCATGGAGCACCATAGGGGTGTGGTCAAGCGACACAAAGGACGGCACCCGAAACAGCGGCTGGATAATGCCCATGATATACGATGCAGCCGACGTGGGCATTGAGGGCGTTACAGACCGTACCGAATGGGATTTCGGAAGCTTTGTTTCCGATGTTATTGTGGTAAATCTCGGTACAAACGACGAGAGCTACACAAAGGATATCCCCGAACGGCAGGAGGAATTTTCCGCCGCCTACAGAAATTTTATCGCGGACGTGCGGAAGAAAAATCCCAATTCATATATTGTCTGCGCTCTTGGAATGATGGGTGCGGAGCTTTTCCCTGCGATAGAAAAAGCGGTATCGGAATTGTCCGACGGGAAAATTTTTGCGTTTAAGCTGGACGGTCAGCTTGAAGCCGACGGCACGGGAAGCGGCGGTCACCCCAACGCGGTCACCCATAAAAAAGCCGCGGAAAAGCTTATCGGAAAAATTTCGGAGATCACGGGTTGGAAGCCTGAGGAATAACGGGTTCGATATTTCTTTCGCTGAATACTTCCTTTGCGGCAAAAACCGCGTTCAGCGTCCGCGGAAGCTTCAAGAATATCCCTTAAAGTATGCTTTTTCAAGCATTAAACAATTACCGGTTTACTTGACATAAATGTGCATTTGTGGTAGAATAAATTCATGCAATTTATTCTTCGGAGGTAAAAAAATGAAAACAAAAAAATTTCTGCTTATTACAGCTATGTGCTGTATGCTTGTGATGTCAGCTTGTGAGAAAAAGCAGGACGACACGGGTAATGCCGGTAATGTTTCAAGGGAAACAACAGCTTCCAAAGCAGAGGAAAAGAGCGGCGATACGACTGTTATTGACGTGTTCAGCGAGCTTAATGTCACCTTTGAGGGAGAAAACGGTTCGGGAAAGGTTATATGCGAATATACCGGAGATAACGACTTTATAAAATATGACGTTGAATTTAAAGGCGACAGAAACGGCAGATACAAAAACGGCGATACGGCTGTCGTGAAGCTTGATTACAGCGATTACAGAGCTGAAAACGCAAATGTTTTTTTCAAGGAAAAGGAACATGAATATACTGTTGAAGGCTTGTGGGGTGTTATACTTAGTTCAGACGGTTATGATTTCTCCGAATGTAACAAAGCTTTAGAAGAACAAATCTTTGACAAGGAACGAATTCATTCTAATTTTATAATTAGCGATTTGGATATTGGAAATACTTTTTGGGCAGCGTATGTTGACGGAAAACAAGAAAACGCTTCGTGGAAAATACTTTCCGCTGAATATGAACCTATACAAGGTAAACTTTATGTACCCGAAAATTCATCTAAAGTTATTAATTACTATTATCTGTATTATAAAGCAACGCTGTTGTGTGAAAGAATAGAAGGCGTTCATCCCGTTGATCCTAATACAAAATATGCTATTGGAGATACAAAGGAAATGACTTTTCTAATTTCCGAGAAAACGCAGAATGTATTTGTTGAAAAAGATTCTAAAACTGTTAAGGTAAGTCCTGAAGCCTATAGAGTAGCGACAAAAGGCGGAGAATTGGTAGATGCAATGTCAATGGGAGAAATATATGGCGGTATGAATTACAACAAAGAATATAATGACAATTTTGACGAATATTTTGAAAATTTCAGCAGTACAAACAGAGGCGAATTTTACGACATAGAAATACAATAGAAAAATATAAAATATAATATTCTTTAAGCAGTTGTGCATTGCACGCTGCTTTTTTATTTGGCTGTTTACAAAAATCACAAAGGATTAATTACGTTTTATGTTTAAAAAACATACTTATGTCAGTTAGCAGCAGAATGCCTTGAGCATTTGGAAAAACACAGATTTTATGCTGACATTCAGATGCAAAATGGAAATAATATCAAAAAAATCTTACAGAAAAATCGTATACCATATAGGTATGCTATGTAAATAATGCGGCAGTATCCAATATAAACACATATATTTCCCGCAGAAAACTTATTCATTTTAAATATCTTTCGTAATCGTTTCACACAATTTACACATATGCGCGTTATTATATAACCGTAATCAAAAAACAAACCGTCCGAACGATACGGGGACGGCGTTGCTGAAAGGCGGTAACTTATATGTACGAAGATAATAACTATACTTATACCTCGAATTATTCTCCCGAACCCGAGCCCAAGAAAAGCGGCGGAGCCGCAAAGACAGCGGCTGTGATACTTGCGGCTGTACTTGCGGGCGGTGCGTCGGGCTTCGGCGGAGCTTATCTGGCTAACAATATGTCCGCCGACGACAGCGTTCCCGCGGACAGCGTAAGCGCTTCCTACGACGATACGGAGGAATCCCGCGAAACTATTCAGACCGTTACGACCGCTCCACAGAGCAATAATGACGACGGCGACACCCCTCTGGGAAATCTCCTCAACATTGATTCCTCCAACTCGGATAACATTTCCGACGAGGAAGTCATCCGCAGAGCAACGCCCTCGGTCACTCTGATAACCTCGGTTTTCCCTCAGTCGGGCAAGGGTACGGGCACCGGCATCGTGCTTTCCTCCGACGGCTATATAATCACTAACTGGCACGTTATCGAAACTTCCTACGAAACTTACCAGAGCAGCGGAGGCAATCCCTTTGACAATCCGTTCAGCTTTTTTGGCGGCGGATACGATATCGTTACAAAAACCGAGAAAGCCTCCGAGGTCACGGTAACTCTGTCGGACGGCTCGGAGCATAAGGCAACAGTCGTTGGAAGCGACGAAAATACCGACCTTGCTCTGCTCAAGATCGACGCTGACGGACTTATTCCCGCAGTTCTCGGCAACAGCGACGACCTGAAGCTGGGCGAAAAGGCGCTCACTCTGGGCTATCCCCTCGGTCTGGGACTTTCCGCTTCGGGCGGTATGGTATCGGGTCTAGACAAGGAGATCAACTCCGAGCTTTCCAACGGCAAGACCGTTACCATGACACTTATCCAGACAGACGCTTCCATTAATCCCGGCAACTCGGGCGGTCCTCTGCTCAACAGCAAGGGCGAGGTGATCGGAATAACCTCCTCCAAAATTGCAAGCAGCAGCATTGAGGGTATCGGCTTTGCTATCCCAATCAGCGACGCAATACCTATCCTTGACTCGCTTATGACCAAAGGCTATGTTGCGACTCCGAAGCTTGGTATTTCGGGTACCACTATCAACTCGGCGGCAAAGCGGTACTACAATCTTCCCGTAAATTCGGGCGTGCTTGTGGCTTCTGTTGAGGAAGGCTCCTGCGCGGACATTGCGGGCATCGAAGAGGGCGACGTTATAATTGCCGCAGACGGCAAGGATATCGACGATTTCGACGCTCTGGTCGCAGCTAAAAATTCCCATCAGCCGGGCGATACAATGACGGTAACTCTTGCCAGAAGCGACGGAAATATCGACCTCGAAATAATTCTCGACGAAGCTCCTAAGGACGAATAAAGCTTGTTTTACTCCTTTTTTCTATATAAAAACGCCGTCCCGCGGTCAATAGCGCGGGAC